>NZ_JAZDUE010000002.1:0-375906 GCF_036350515.1 Gordonia prachuapensis
CGTATACCGCGAAGAGATTCACCAGGCTGTGCCGGCGGATGGGTATCCGGCAATCGATGGGGCGTGTCGGATCATGTTTCGACAACGCCGCCGCAGAGGCGTTCTTCTCATCGCTAGAGTGGGAAGTGTTGTCACGCAACGATTTCAACACTATCATGCAGGCACAGGCAGTGGTGTTGGACTGGTGCTACGGCTTCTACAATCACCAACGCCGCCACAGCGCGATCGGGATGGTGAGCCCGGTCGACTACGAGAACGCCGCACTCACCGAACCCAAAGCCGCATAGAGGAGTCCTCCACGATTCCGGGGGAACCACATCTCATGACCCGCGCGGCGGGTGTCTTCCCGTCCCACCGAAACGGACAGTAATCTCGACGCGGACAAACCGCCGTCGAACTACGCCCGCACCGGGCGATCCCGCGAGGAGACATGATGAGTGATTCGCTGCAGTCCCTACTCGACACCGACCGCCCTGCCGTGGTCGCGGACCTGGTCGGGGTGATCGACGCCGAGGTCGCAGATCAGAAGGGGCTCAGCGGAGCGGCCGTCAAGACCGCCTACGCGGCCGCACAGAAGGTCAAGCCGGGCGTGGTGTCGTCGGCGACGAACCTGATGCTGCCCGACTTCTTGACGGCGCTGCAGCCGTTCTGGGACGCAAAGCCCGCCGGAGTGACGTTCGCCGATCATCTCGCCGCGAACAGCGATGCGGCCGCCGAAGCGTTGCTGACCGTGACCGACGATCAAGTCGCCACCGCGAAGCCGGCCCTGGCGAAGGCGTACAACTCGCTGCGCGGCAAGGCCAAAGGATATGTCGTCGCGGCTCTCCCACGGGTGGGGGCCGCCATCGAGAAGCACGCCGCCTGAGGTCAGCAGGCGGCAACCGGTCTCGGCCGGTTCAGGCCGCCGAGGTCACGATGAGCAGCAGGCCGACGACGAGCGCGATCAACGCGCCGAGCATCGACAGCACACGCCACACGTGAACGCGGGCCGGTGAGTAGTCGGTACGTTGTGACGAGGCGACTTGTGGTGACGCCATGACTTCCCACTTTCGGTTGTCCGGGTCAACGCTGACCTGCAGGACGGCGATCACCGGTCTTGTTACTGCAGTGGTAAATGTGTCACATGTTTCTTGCTGATCGCGTGTACCGGCGTCGCGTGTCATGATCACGAAAAGGCAACACGTCGGAGGACATGCGGTGAAGATGGCAACGAAAAGCGTGCACGGCATCGACTTCCGTTCGATCTGGCTCATCGCCATCTCGTGCTCGGCCGTCAGCATGGTGGTCGCCGCCATGGCTGCGCTCAACACTGCCCTCCCCGACATCGCGGTCGACACCGGTGCCGACTCGGCCCAGATGACCTGGATCGTCGACGGCTACACCCTCGCGCTGGCGGCGCTGCTCCTCCCGGCCGGCGCGATCGGCGATCGGTTCGGTCGCCGCGGCGTCCTGATCATCGGGCTGTTCGTCTTCGCGATCGCCTCCATGCTGCCCATCTGGATCAACGACCCCACCGAGTTGATCGCGACGCGTGTGTTCGCCGGTGCTGCCGCGGCGTTGATCATGCCGGCGACGCTGTCGCTCATCACGTCCGGCGTCTCCGAGGAGCGTCGGGCACTCGGGGTCAGCATCTGGGCGGCCGTTGCCGGCGGCGGCGCGATCGCCGGGTTCCTGGTGACCGGCGTTCTGCTCGAATTCTTCAGCTGGCACTCCATCTTCATCACATTCGCGGCGTCCGCGGTAGTCACCGGGCTGCTGTGTTTCACCATCGGCAGTTCGCGCGACAGCAACCCCGGACGGTTTGACGTCGCGGGGTCGCTGACATCGATACTGGCCGTGACCGGCGTCGTTCTCGGGCTTCTCGAAGCCCCCCATCGTGGATGGGCGGACCCTGTCGTCTTGATCGGGCTGATCGGCGGCCTCGCGTTGGCGGTGGCGTTCGTGTTCCTCGAGCTTCGGCGTTCGTCCCCGCTACTCGACGTCCGCTTGTTCACCAACCGTGCCTTCGGTGCGGGTTCGTTGTCGATCGCGATGCAGTTCTTCGCATCCTTCGGCGTCTTCTATCTGATGCTGCAGCAGTTGCAGCTGGTGTTCGACTACACGCCCTTGCAGTCGGCCTTCGCCTTGATGCCGATGGTGGCTGGTGTGGGAGTGTTCGCTCTGGTCGGCAATTGGATCGCCATCCGCTTCCACGCGTTGCGCTTCGTCATCGCAGGAGGAATCCTGCTGTGCGGCACAGGGATCGCATTGCTGGGCATCATCGAGTACCAGACCTACTGGGCCGCGATCTGGATGATCGTGATTGCCGCCGTCGGTATTGGGCTGGCGACGGCGTCGTCGACGACGGCGATCATGTCGAACACCCCCACCGACAACCAGGGCGTCGGGTCTGCGGTGAACGACACGGCCCGAGAACTCGGCGCCGCCATCGGAATCGCCGTGGCTGGCAGCATCATGGCAGCCGGATACTCGTCGCGCATCGGGCCGGTGGCCGACGACGCCGAGGCGCAGCTCACCGCAGCCGGCGAGCAGCGGGTCGCCGCCGGCGACGAGCTCACCGGCCAGGCACTCATCCAGCAGGCCGGTGACGCGGCCGAGTACATTCGGCGGTCGCTGGCCGAGGCGTCTGCAGTCGTCGATCGTCTGAGTGATCAGGCCGGGCCGCTCGCAATGCAGATCGCCACTGATGCCGAGAACGCCTTCTTGGAGCCCATGCGCGAGGCCTATCTCGTTCTCGGTGCCGTCCTCATGGCCAGCTCGGCGGTCCTGCTGTGGTTGGCGCCGCGTCGGGTGGTGCCGGAGAAGGCCGAACCTGCCCGAGACACCGGAGAGGAAGTGTCCGTCGGCGCAACCGACGACTGACGACGAAGGAGCGGGCTTCCCCCGACCCCTGAGGAGCACGCGACGAAGGAGCAGGCGTCCCCCGATCCCTGAGGAGCACGCGACGAAGGAGCGGGCGTCACGAAGGGGCCCTTCGTGACGCGTCCTCGCAAGCTCGGCCGCTCCTCAGGGACCGAGGTGACTCAGCTTGCCGCGCCGGCCTTCTCCCCCACCTCGGCGGCGGTGTTCTTCGCCCACTTGTAGTCGGCTTTGCCCGCGGGGGTGCGCTTGACCTCGTCGACAAACACCACTGTCCGCGGAACCTTGTAGCCCGCAAGCGATTCGCGGCAGTGCGCACCGATCTCGTCGACGGACGGCTCCACGGCACCGTCGGCAACGGCAACCACTGCGGCCACCCGCTGTCCGTACTTGGCGTCGGGCACCGGCACCACGAGTGCGTCGGCGATGGCCGGGTGAGCGTGGAGCACCGCTTCCACCTCCTCGGCGTACACCTTCTCGCCTCCGGTGTTGATGCACTGAGAACCGCGGCCGAGGAACACGATCGTTCCGTCGGCCTCGACCGTGCCCATGTCGCCGAGGATCGAGATGCGCGTGCCGTCGGGCAGGGTGGGGAATGTCTTCGCCGTCTTCGCCTCGTCCTTGTAGTACCCCAGCGGCACGTTGCCGATGCGGGCGATGTAGCCGACGTCGCCCGATCCCGGCTCTATCTTGTTCAGACGTTCGTCGACGACCATCATCTTGTCGGTCGGCGGCACGCGGAGGTTGCCGTTCTCGTCCATCAGAATCTCACCGTCGTTGCCGGATTCGGATGCGCCGAAGTTGTCGCGCAGCACCAGTTCCGGCTTGACGGCGAGGAATCGGTCGCGGACGTGCTGCGACCAGATCGCCCCACCGGAGGTGACCGAGAACAGTGACGACAGGTCGACCTCCCCCTTGCGGCGCTCGAACTCCTCCACCAACGGCATACCCATCGCGTCGCCTACGATCAGGATGATCTGCACCTGCTCCTTCTCCACCTCCGACACGATGGCTGCCGGTTTGAAGTCCCGCTGGATCACCAGACGCCCACCGAGCGTGAAGAAGGTGAACAGCGAGTACGACGCGGCACCGTGCATCAACGGCGCGGCCAACAAGAAGGCGATGGACGGGAAATCCTTGACTGCGGTGCCGATCTCGGCGAGATCCTTGCGCGCGTCGCCATACGGGTTACCACCGGACAACGGCTTGCGGAAGAAGTCGTCGTGCTGCCACATGACTCCCTTCGGGTAGCCGGTGGTGCCGCCGGTGTAGAGGAGATACAGTTCCTCGCCGTTGCGGTCCTCGAAATCACGTTCAGTCGACTTCGACTCGGAGTCGGCGAACGAGACGATCTGCACGGTGCGGCCGTCCGGGAGGTCGGCGACCGCGGCGGTCAATTCGTCGACGACATCACCGATCACGACCACCGCACGCACCGTGGGAAGTTCGGGAAGCAGGGCGGCGACGCTGCGTTGATGTTCGGGTAGTTCGACGATGATCGCGCGGGAGTCGGAGTTGTCGAAGATGTAGCGGAGTTCGGGGTTGGTGTAGCGGTAATTGATGTTGACCGGCACGGCACGGATCTTCAGCAGCCCCAGCAGGCTGGTGACATGCTCGACACTGTTCTTGAGGAACAGCGACACGTTGTCGAATGCGCCTATTCCCGCACCCGACAGCATGTGTGCGACCTGATTGGCGAGACTGTCGAGCTCCGCATAGCTGATCTGCCTGCCCTCGTAGCTCAGTGCGATGCGCTCGGGAACGGAGTCGGCGACGGTCTCGAAAACGTCGGCCAGATTGAACTTCATCATCTCTCCTTGCTGAAAGCTGTGGGGTGGGCTGCCATGTCAATTGGATCGGGTGAGGACGAGACCGCTGGTCGGGACACCGGTTCCGGCGGTGACCACCACGCGCTGTGCGTCATCGACCTGATTGACCGACGCACCGCGCAATTGGCGGACCGCTTCGGCGATGCCGTTCATCCCGTGGATGTAGGCCTCGCCCAGCTGACCGCCGTGGGTGTTGAGCGGGAGCCGTCCACCCACCTCGAGCGCTCCGGGTTCGCGCACAAGCTCTTTCGCCTCACCCTTCGGGCAGAAGCCGAGTTCTTCGAGTTGCATCAGCGTGTACGGGGTGAAGTGGTCGTAGAGGATGGCGAGATCCATGTCCGACGGCCCGAGCCCGGATTGCTGCCACAGCTGCCGGCCGACGAGGCCCATCTCCGGCAGTCCCGGCAGGTCGTCGCGGTAGTAGCTGGACATGATGAACTGGTCGTCGGCGCTGCCTGCTGCAGCGGCCGAGATCACCGCAGGGGTGTGCGGTAGGTCTTTCGCCCGTTCGGCGGACACCACCACGATCGCGACCCCGCCGTCGGACTCCTGGCAGCAGTCGAGCAGATGCAGCGGCTCGGCGATGTACCGCGAGTTCTGATGATCCTCGAGGCTGATCGGCTTGCCGCGGAAGAAGGCGTTCGGGTTGGTGGCGGCGTGCTTGCGGTCCACCACCGCGATGCGGCCGAAATCCTCACTGGTGGCGCCGTATTCGTACATGTAGCGCTGCGCGACCATGGCCACGAACGCGGCCGGGGTGGACAGGCCGTGCGGGTAGGAGAACGCGTTGTCGGTGCCCGACGAGTTCTCCTGATTGGCCACCGCACTGTTGACCTGGCCGAACCGCAGACCGGACCGTTCGTTGAAGGCACGGTAGGCGACGACGACGTCGGCGACGCCGGTGGCCACCGCCATCGCGGCCTGTTGCACGGTGGCACACGCGGCTCCCCCGCCGTAGTGAATCCGCGAGAAGTACGTCATCTCCTTCACCCCGACCGCACGCGCGACCGCGATCTCGGCGTTGGTGTCCATGGTGAAGGTGACCAGGCCGTCGACGTCGGCGGGTGTGAGACCAGCGTCGGCGATCGCTGCGGACACAGATTCTGCGGCCAACCGCAGTTCACTGCGCCCGGAGTCCTTGGAGAACTCGGTGGCGCCGATTCCGGCGATGGCAGCCTTTCCGGCGAGTCCGCCCATCACTCGGCTCCGTCGATGGTCAGGGTCACGGTCGAGATCACGTGCTTGCCCAGCGAATTGGTGCCGGTGACCGACACGGTGATGACATCGTCGGAGATGTCGGTGACTTCGCCGGTGTAGGTGACCGAGTCGTAGGCGTACCAGGGCACACCGAGTTTCAGGTTGATCGATCGGATTCGTGCGGTCGGGCCTGCCCAATCGGTGACGAACCGCTCCACGAGTCCGGTGTCGGTGAGGATGTTGACGAAGATGTCCTTGGAACCCTTGGCCTGGGCGAGATCCCGGTCATGATGCACATCTTGGAAGTCGCGGGTGGCCAGCGCGGTGGCGACGACGAACGTGGGGCTCGCGTCGACGGTCAGTGTCGGCAGTGTGTCGGCGACCCGAACAGGTTGCGGTGCAACGATGGTCACTTCTCCCCTTTCGGATCGGCCGGTGTCCATGCGTACAACGTCCAGGCGTCGGTGCCCGACTCCGCATCGGATGGGAAGTCGAGGAATGTCACCTGCACCGGCAGCCCGATGCGGACCTCGGCGGCGTCGATGCCCCGCAACTCGCCGAGCATACGGGCGCCCTCGTCGAGTTCCACGAGCGCCACAACGAACGGCAGCTGCCGACCGGGAACCTTCGGCGCGCGGTGGACGACGTAGCTGAAAACGGTTCCGTGCCCGGTGGATACGACGTAGTCGGTGTCCGGAACCGTCCCGTCGGCCTGGCGCGGTTTCCAGGTCGCGGGGATCGGCGGGTGCCGCAGGGTACCGTCGTCGATCTGTTGGATGCGCAGTTCGTGCGCTGCGACGCCCTCCCAGAAGAACGCGGTGTCGCGTGAGACGCTCGGCTTCAGCATGCGGGTGGGGTCGAGATCGTCCGGTACCGGGGCCGGCTCGGTTGTCGTCGGCTTCTCGGATTTCTCCGGCGGCCGGAATTTGAGGATGCGGAAGGACATCTCGGCGACGACCTCGTCGTCGACCGACCACACGTTGCGTGTCGTGAAGAACCACCCCTCCCCCAGGGCGGTGTTCTTGGGGCCGACCACGTCGACGAGTTCCGCCGAGAGCGACACCTCTTCGCCCGGGCGGGTATAGCGGTGATACACGGTGTCGCAGTTGGTCGCGACGACCGAGGTGTAGCCGGCCTCGTCGAACAGTGCGGTGGCGCGGCCCAGCGGGTCGTCGGCGGTCCGCTGCCCGTTCAGACCGCGCATGGTCCAGACCTGGGCCATCGCCGGAGGTGCGACGATCCCGGGATGTCCGGCCGCGCGGGCGGCGTCGTCGTCAACGTAGATGGGGTTGTCGTCACCGATGGCCTCGACCCAGTTGTGGATCATGGGTTGGTTGATCGGGTCGCGACCGGTGACGGGCGCGCTCGGCCCGTCGGCCTTGATGGCGTCGGCGGCGGCGAGGATGTCGGTGGGTGTGCTCATCGGTTACCTCCGCCCCTGGCTGTGGTGGGTCTCGATACGCCGCTCGCCTAGCGGCTCGCGGCTACTCGACCAGCGAAGGGGAGGACCGGCATCCGACCAGCGAAGGGGAGCCGCTGCCACGTCTCCCCCGCCGCCTGAGGAGCCCGCGACGAAGGAGCGTGCGTCTCCCCCGCTGCCTGAGGAGCCCGCGACGAAGGAGCGTGCGTCACGAAGGCCCTTCGTGACGCTTCCTCGCAAGCTCGGAAGCTCCTCAGGGACCGATAAACTCCCGCATCCTCGCAAGAGGCCCCTTCCCGCTGATCGAGTAGCCGACGAGCGGCAGCGAGGAGGCGTATCGAGATCCCCCGCCACATCCCTCATCGTTTCGCCCTCGGCAATCCGAGTCCCGCGGTGGCGATCATGTCGCGCATCACCTCGTTGACGCCCCCACCGAAGGTGATCACCACGTTGCGCTTCTGCTGCACGTCGAGCCAGTCCACCAGCGCCGCGGTCTGCGGGTCGGTGAAATCGCCGTAGCGACCCACGATGTCGTTGATCAGGCGGCAGACATGTTGCAAGCGTTCGGTGGAGAACACCTTGGTGGCGGCGGCGTCGGCCATCGAGATCGACTCGCCGGTGGACGCGACCTGCCAGTTGAGGAGTTCGTTGATCCGGGCGTAGGCCTCGATCTCCGCCAGGGCGCGCCGTACATCGGCGTGCTTGGCAATGACCGTCCCGTCGGCACCCGGCTGTTGCGCCCAGGCACGGATGCGGGCCGCGAGCCCGTCGATACGGCCGGCGGGGCCGAGCATCACGCGTTCGTGATTGAGTTGGGTGGTGATGAGCTTCCAGCCGTCGCCTTCGTTGCCGACCCGCATCGACACCGGCACCTTCACATCGTTGTAGTACGTGGCGTTCACGTGGTGAGCACCGTCGGCGGTGATGATCGGTGTCCAGCTGAACCCGGGGTCGCGGGTGTCGACGATGAGAATCGTTATGCCCTTGTGTTTGGGCGCATCCTTGTCGGTCCGGACGGCCAGCCAGATGTAGTCGGCGTCGTGACCGCCGGTGGTGAAGATCTTCTGGCCGTTGACCACGTAGTGGTCGCCGTCGAGTACGGCGCTGGTGGTGAGCGATGCGAGGTCGGTGCCCGCCTCGGGTTCGGTGTAGCCGATCGCGAAGTGGACCTCGCCGGCGAGGATGTCGGGCAGGAACTTTCGCTTCAACTCATCGGTGCCGTGTTCCTGCAGTGTGGGGCCGACCGTCTGCAGTGTGACCGACGGGAGTGGTACGTCCGCGCGGACCGCCTCGTTGGTGAAGATCTGCTGCTCGATCTGACCGAACCCCTTGCCCCCGTATTCCTTCGGCCATCCGACACCGAGCCATCCGTCCGTTCCCATCTGACGGATCACCTTGCGGTAGGTCGCGCCGTGCCGTTCGGTGAGCATCACCTTCGCGTCTTCGGGACTGATCAGTCCGGCGAAGTACTCCCGCAGTTCGGCACGCAGCGCCCTCTGTCCTGGAGTGAGATCAATGAACATGTGTCGCCTGCCCTTTCGGGTCGAGCCGCGCGTCGGATTCGTCGGCGATCTCGTCGAGCCGGGCGTCGGGCCCGCCGATCAGCCGTGCGAGATCCTTGGCGATCGAGAAATAGCGGTGCAGCGGATAGGTCACGTCGACCCCGATCCCGCCGTGCAGATGCGTCATCGTCCGCAACGTTGCCGGCACCTCGGCGGCGAGCCAATATCCCGCGACTCCGAGATCCTGTGCGGCGTCGAGGCCTTCGGTCATCCGCCAGGCCGCGGCGGTGGTCACGAGATTCAACGACCGCTCGATGACGTAGATGTCGGCGAGCTGCTGCCCGACCGCCTGGAACAAGGCGATCGGTTTGCCGAACTGCTCGCGCTGTGTCACATGGTCGGCGGTCAGACGCGCGGCACCGGCCACCAGACCGTCGCCGTAGGCGGCGAGTACCAAGCGGTACAGGTCTCGCGCGATGGCCCCGTCGGTGGCCAGGATGTCGACGTCATCGACGGCCACACCGTCGAGACGGACGGTGTACTCGCCCCACCCACTCGACGCCGGAGTCCGCACGACAGTCACGCCCGGCGCATCCGTCGCGACCATCGCGACACCGTCGTCGGTGACGATCAGCAG
This sequence comes from Gordonia prachuapensis, assembly GCF_036350515.1. Lineage (NCBI taxonomy): Bacteria > Bacillati > Actinomycetota > Actinomycetes > Mycobacteriales > Gordoniaceae > Gordonia > Gordonia prachuapensis. Next base: position 9,445 of record NZ_JAZDUE010000002.1, read on the forward strand.
CGCGGCCGAACCCTCGGCATGCAGCACGCCGGTCTTGGTTCCCGTCACCTGGCCGTCACGGATCGTGGTGCGGGGTGTGGCCGTCAGTGCGTCACCGTGCTCACCGATGGCAACCGCGCACCACCCGCCCGCGGCGAGTGCCTGGGCCCATTTGGTGCGAGTCTCGGCAGACGCGTGCCGCAGGGCCAGCGCTGCGGTGAGCGTCCCGAGCGCGGGTGTGACCGCGGCCGATTCGCCCATCCGGCGTAGCAATGGGAGGAGGTCGACGACCGCGACGTCGTCGCCGTCCACCTCGGCGGGCAGGGGAAGAGCCATCAGGCCGGCGTCGGTGATCGCCCTCCACAGCGCGTCGTCGAATCCGCCTCGCTGCCCGGTGCCCGGATCGCGGCGGCCGAACGTGTCCTCCCAGTCCGGCTGATGCCGGGCGAAGACCTCCGCGGCGGCGTCGGCAACCGCTACTGCCGTGTCGTCGAGGGCAAAGTCCACCCCACTGCCTCCTCGCCAAATTAGAACTTGTTCTAGTTGTATCAGATCGGTCGACAGCCGTGGGCGTTATGGCCCCTCAACAGCCGATTCGGGGAGGATTGGCGAGCGGAAGAGCGGTCATCCGCGCGGCAAACCGAGAATCCGTTCAGCGGCTGCGGTTCGCAGGATCTGGGTGGTACCGCCGGCGATCGAGAGACACCGGTTCTGCAGGAACAGGTCCGACGCCTCGCCGCCCACCACCGCCTCGGTACCACGGAGGTCGAAAGCGAACTCCGGGACCGCCTGGCGGTGTTGGACACCGATCAGCTTGCGCACGCTCGACAGCGCACCCGGGTCATGTCCTTCGAGGCGCCGGGTGACCGCGCGGGCATCGATGACGCGTCCGACATGCGCTTCCGCGACGAGCCTGCCGAGCGCAGCCATCTCGTGCGGCTTGAGCGGCCGGTCCATGCCGTCGATCTGACGGAGCAGTGCGTCCATCTCCTTGCCGAGGCCGGAGCCACCCATCGCGACCCGCTCGTTGGCGAGGGTGGTGCGGGCCAGTCGCCAGCCGCCGTTCACCTCGCCGACCACGCAGTCGTCCGGGATCACTACGTCGTCGAGGAACACCTCGTTGAAGTTCGCTCGTCCGGTCAGTTCACGCAGCGGACGGATGTCGATGCCGGGTGAACGCATGTCGACCAGGAAGTAGGTGATGCCCTTGTGCTTGGGCGCGTCCGGATCGGTCCGTGCCAGGCATACGCCCCAGTCGGCGTTGTGTGCCTGCGAGGTCCAGATCTTCTGGCCCTGCAGGCGCCAGCCGCCGTCGACGCGGGTGGCCTTGGTTCGTAGGGCGGCAAGGTCCGAGCCCGCCTCGGGTTCGCTGAACAACTGGCACCAGACGATGCCGCCGGCCAGCGTGGGCAGGACGAAGCGTTCCCGCTGATCATCGGTACCGTGCTCGAGAATGGTCGGGATGGCCCAGGCACCGATCACCAGGTCCGGCCGCTCGACGCCGGCGCGGTCGAACTCGGCATCGATGAGCAGTTGCAGGGCCGGCTCGGCGGCGAGCCCGTATGGACGCGGCCAGTGCGGCATCAGATAGCCCGACTCGGCCAGCTCCGCACGCCGGCGGGATGGGTCGAGTGCCGCGATCGCGTCCACTGCGGCCCGGACCTCGTCGCGCCGATCTTCCACTGCGGACAGATCGATCCGGAAGTCGCGCCGGACTCCGGCCATGCCCAGCCGTGCCAGTTCGCGCGCCGCCGGCGCCCCCTGACCGAGCGTGGCGCGCGCAGTCATGGCGGCGCGCAGGTAGAGGTGCGCGTCGTGTTCGTAGGTGAAGCCGATGCCGCCGAGGATCTGCACGCAGTCCTTGGCGTTGGCGATCGCGGCGTCGGCGGCGACGACGTCGGCGGCGCACCGACTGACCGCGAGTTGTTCGAGCACCCGCGGGTCCTCGGGCGCGGACAGGCGTTCGTCCACGGCGCGCGCCAGATCCCACGCGACTGCGGTGAGTTCCTCACTGCGGCAGAGCATGTCCGCGCAGATGTGTTTGATCGCCTGGAACGAACCGATGGGGACGCCGAATTGGGTGCGGACCTTGGCGTAGTCGACGGCGGTGTCGAGCGACCACCGGGCGATGCCGCTCTGATAGGCCGCGGTCACCGCGGACAGCACACCCGCGACGAGATCCCCGTCGGGCAGGTCGATCAGGTCGGACGGCCCGACATCGGACACGCGTACCCGGGACACGGATTCGAGGCCGCTGATGACCGCTTCGGCGACGACGTCGACGGAGCCGCATCCCGGTGGCAGCAGCGCCCAAGCTGCGTCTTCGCCACCGTTCCGCAAAGGGATGAGCAGCGCGCAGTCGTCGACGTGGCCGGGCACCACTCCCACCTCGAGCACCCCGTCGTGCACGGTGACGGTGTCGCCACCCGCGACGGCGGGGGCGGCCACCGCGAGTTCACCGGCGACGATCCGGGCGAGCAGCTCGGGCGCACGATCGTCGTCGGCGCGGGAGAGTCCGAGCGCGGCCGCGACCGTCGGCGCGAGTGGCCCCGGGACCAGTCCGACGCCGCATTGTTCGACCATCGCGGCAACGTCGAGGAACGTCGCGCCGAAGCCGCCCTGGTCCTCCGGGAGCGCCCCGGCGAAGACGCCGAACTCGGCGAGCTGCGCCCACAGCCCGGTCCACTGGTCGGTCGGCTTGTCGATGTCGGCCCGAACGAGCTCGGTGGTGGCGACGCTGCGCGCCCAGGTCGCGATCGCGTCACAGACGGCGATCTGTTCGGTTGACGTGGCGATTGTCACGTGATTCCTCTGTATGTCAAGTTGTGACGGGCAATTAGAACCTGTTCTAATATGCCATGTGTGCCTGCAGTCCGGTAGGCACCGTGGTGACCGATCACGTGAGGATGTCTTCGAGCACATGGCACGATCTGCAGCGGCCAAGGCCCCCGTCGATCCGGCGGCCACTCCCGCGCCGACGACCGGTACCGAGAGCGGCTCGACCGCGCAGCGGGAGCGGCGTCGCCGCATCCTCGATGCCACACTCGCGCTTGCCTCCAAGGGCGGCTACGACGCCGTGCAGATGCGCACCGTCGCGGACAAGGCGGACGTCGCCGTCGGTACCTTGTATCGCTATTTCCCGTCGAAGGTGCACCTGCTCGTCACCGCGCTCGCGCGCGAGTTCGAACGAGTCGAGTCGCGGGTGGATCGGTCACAACTGCGCGGCGACAACGCGATCGAACGTTTGCGTCACGTGCTCGACATGATCACCTACGCCATGCAGCGCGATCCCCTGCTCACCGAGGCGATGACCCGAGCTTTCATGTTCGCCGACGCGTCGGCCACCGCGGAGGTCGATCAGGTCGCCGGCATCATCGACCGACTGCTCGCCGGTGCCATGGTCGACGACGGCGAGCCCGGCGAGGAGGACCTCGCCATCGCCCGCGTCATCTCGGACGTTTGGATGTCGAACCTGGTCCAGTGGTTGACCCGTCGCGCATCGGCGACCGACGTCACCAACCGGCTCGAACTGACCGTGCGGCTGTTGCTGAAGGATCGGTTGGAGTAGGGGCTTAGCAGAGGTCTCGATACGTTCTCGCCTAGCGGCTCGAACTACTCGACCAGCGGTAGGTAGACCGCCGCCGATCGAGAGGTCTCGATACGCCCTCGCCTAGCGGCTCGGGCTACTCGACCAGCGGTAGTAGCGATCGAGTAGGGACCGAGCTTGCGAGGACCCGTCCAACCCGCCGATCGAGTAGGGACCGAGCCTGCGAGGACCCGTATCGAGATCACCTCTACCGGTTCAGATCCGCCTCGATCATCGGCCAGGTACGCCGTAGGTCGGACTCCCAGTACTCCCAGGAATGCGTTCCGGTCGGTCGGGAGATCACCTTCATCGGGACGCGAAGAGCTCGCATCCGTGCCGCCATGTCGTTCGTGCACTGATTGACCGCGGCCTCGATCACGCCGCCGAGCACCACCTGGTTTGCGAGTACCAGCGGATTGCCCTGTACCAGGCGGGCATTCATCTGATCGTAGGGGCCGGGCAGACCGGTGCCGGCCGTCATGTAGACCTTGGTGCTGCGCAGTTTCGCAGCATGGATGAACGGATCATTGTCGCGCCAGCCCTGGCCGCCGACCGGGCCCCACATGTTCTCGAGGTTGCCGCCGCCCCGATCGGCCACCACCACCCGGATGTAGGCCTGCCCCAGCGGATCACTGGTCCGGGCGCATCCGCTGTAGGCGGCCGCCGACCGATACAGCTTGGGTGCGGCGATCGCGAGATTGAGCACAGAGGTGCCCGCCATCGAGATGCCCGCAACGGCATTCACGTTCGTGGTCTCGAATTCTTTGTCGATCAACGGTGGGAGTTCTTTGGTCAGGAACGTCTGCCACTTGTTGCGGCCGAGCACCGGATCGTCGCGGCGCCAGTCGGTGTAGTAGGAGAAGGCGCCGCCGATCGGCGTGACGACGTTGACGTTCTTGTCCGCGAAGAACTTCACATAGTCGGTCTTCGCGGCCCAGGTCGCCGAATCCTCGCCGCCGCCGGCTCCGTTGAGGAGGTAGAAGGTCGGGCGGGGTTTGCTGGTGTCGCGGGGGCGCAGCACGTTGATCGGGATCATCTTCTGCATGGACGCCGACCAGACGACGAGGGTCGCCTGCTGTCTGCCGTCGTGGATGACCGCGTCGATCCTGGAGACGGCGGGGTCAGGTTCGGGTGCGGCCGACGCTACGGCCGCACCCATCGTGAACGTGATAGCCGCAGCCGTTGCGGCCGCCACCGACGCCATCCATCGACGTCCCCCGAAACCGGTCACGAGTCGTCCCTTCAGCCTCACAAGTCACATTTGTCACAAACGGTATCGTTGATCTGCTCAACCATCACCATCAGCGGGCATCTCGTTAGGGACTTGTGACTCGCAGTCACCCGCACACGACAACACCACCCGCAAAGCGAGCGAGGTGGTGTTGTCGAAGCAGATGTCTGTCAGCGGTGGCTGAACTTCGGCTCCCGCTTCTCGACGAAGGCCGCCATTCCTTCGGTCTGGTCGTCGGTGGCGAACGTCGAGTAGAACAGGGTCCGCTCCGCGCGGATGCCCTCGCCGAGCCCCGACTCGTATGCGCGGTTGACAGCCTCCTTGGCGAGCGATGCCGCGATGAACGACTTGGACGCGATTGTCTCGGCGACTTCCTTGGCCGTCGTCAGACAGTTCTCCTTGGGCACCACCCGCGACACCAGACCGAGCTTGTCGGCCTCGTCGACCTTCATGTTTCTGCCGGTGAGGATCAGGTCCATCGCCTTGGCCTTGCCGACCGCGCGGGTCAGGCGTTGGGAACCACCGATGCCGGGGATCACGCCGAGATTGATCTCGGGCTGACCGAACACCGCATTGTCGCCGGCGATCAGGATGTCGCAGATCATCGCGAGCTCGCACCCACCGCCGAGGGCATAGCCGGTCACCGACGCGATGATCGGGGTGCGCAGGCGGGCCAGATCGTCCCAGGCTGCGAAGAACTGCTCCCCGACGACGTCGCTGTAGGACTTCGACGACATCTCCTTGATGTCGGCGCCGGCGGCGAACGCCTTCTCCGATCCAGTGATGACGATGGCGCCGATATCCGGATCGTTGTCGAAATCGACAGCTGCGCCGACGACTTCGTTCATCAGTGTGGTGTTCAACGCGTTGAGCGCCTTGGGCCGGTTGAGCGTGATGATGCCGACGCGGCCGTCACGCTCGACGATGATGGTCTCGTGCTCAGACACTCGAATCCTCCTGAGGTGCAACGTTGATGGTGAGCTCCATGCCGTCTGACAGGGGCGCGAAGAAGGCGTCAACCTCCGCGGAGGTGACCGCGCTGTGGCCGGTGTGGCGCCACGCCGGGTTGCGATCCTTGTCGATCACCTGGGCGCGAATCCCCTCGGCCATATCGGGATTGAGCAGGCTGCGCAGCGACACCCGGTACTCACGTTTCAATGTCTCGACGAGTGACGGCGTCTCGTCGCGCAACGAACGGAGTGCGACGGCCAGCGCCAGCGGACTCTTGCCGGCGATGGTGGCCGCGGCCTTGTCTGCCTCCTCCGTGCCGACGGCTCGGCAGCGGTCGATGATCTCGCCGACCGTCTCCGCGGAGAAGGCCTCGCGAATCCAGTCACGCTGCGCCGCGATCGTCGACTCCGGGGGCTGTTGGGCGTACTTCGCGATCGCCTCGTCGAGCGAGGTCTCGCCGATCGCCTGTCGGAACGCGTCCAGGTCGTCGGCCGGTATGTAATGGTCGGCCAGGCCGAGTGCGATGGCGTCCGCGCCGGACAGTTGGCCCGCGGTGAGCCCGGCGTAGATGCCGAGGTTGTCGGGTACGCGCGCGAGGAGGTGCGTCCCGCCGACGTCGGGGACGAAGCCGATGCCGACCTCGGGCATCGCCAGGCGGGTGCGGTCGGTGACGATTCGGGTGTTGGCATGCGCCGAGATGCCGACGCCACCTCCCATGACGATGCCGTCCATGATGGCGACGTAGGGCTTGGGGTAGCGCGCGATGTCGGCGTTGAGGCGGTACTCGTCGCGCCAGAACGCCGCCGACGGTGACGCGGCGGCCTCGGAGTCGTCGGCGGCCCCACCGCTCAGCGCCGACGCGTCACGGTGGATGGCGACGATGTCGCCGCCGGCGCACAGACCGCGCTCGCCGGCTCCGGTCAGCACCACCGCGTTGACCTGCGGATCTGCCGCCCAATCACGCAACATCTCGTCCATCACGGTGACCATCGACTGGTCCAGTGCGTTGATCGACTTGGGTCGGTTGAGCGTCAGGGTCGCCACCCCGGCATCGATTGCGGACACTACGGACGGCTCATCCGCCATGGCTGATCTCCTCACAGATTCGTCCGACTACCCCACAGATAGTTGCATATCCTAGTAAAGGAGTACAGGGCAGGTCCCGGGCACTCAATCACGTGCGCGGACGAACACCTCCATGGTGGTCGTCAGGACCTCGCGTGCGCCGCCGTTGACCAACTGCCCGGTGGTGGTCACCAGCGCTCGTCCGGGTTTGTCGAACGTGATGGCGGCGATCGTCATCGACCCGGTGAGAGTGTCGCCGGGTCGGACCGGATACCGAAAGGCGACGTCGGTGAGACGGCGTCCGGCGATCACCTGCCAGTGATCGAAGACCGCACTCACGGCCAGTCGCTGGAACACCGCAAGGGTGTGGATACCGCTCGCGATGAGACCACCGAAGGCGCCGACATCGGCCGTCGCCGCGTCTACGTGGAAACCCTGCGGATCCCAGGCGGTCGCGAAGTCGATCAGACCTGCCTCGGTGATCGTGAACGTGCCGAACTGATAGCGACCTCCCGGCTGAAGGTCATCGGCGAAGGCGCGTCGGGTTTCCATGGTCACGGCGGTCACGCTATCCGGCGCGCCCAGAACCGGGCGATACAGGCCATCGCAACCTCTGCTCCCGGAGGAGGCCCGGAGCCTGCGGAGCCGTCACCCTCCGACCCCTGAGCAGACCCGGAGCCTGCGGAGGGTCGTCACGAAGGGCCGTCGAACTGGCCCCGTTCGCATCGAGGTGGCCGCAGATGCGCTTGCCGCCAATCAAATCCAACGATCCTGGTTCCGCGACGATGACCACCGACCTACGGTGAGGTCACCGGGCCCACCGCGGTCCATTGTCGAGACAGGAGTTACCAGATGACCATCCGCGTCGCCGTTTGCTACGGGCAGCCCAACGATCCCGCTGCGTTCGACGAGTACTACGAACAGGTACACGTTCCGCTCGCCTCCAAGGTGCCCGGCCTGACCGAGTACACCTGGGGCAAGGTGTCCACCCTCGACGGTTCCGAACCGCCCTACTACGCGGTTGCGAACCTCTACTTCGCCGATCAGGACGCCTTGATCGCGGCCGCAGGTTCTGAAGAAATGGCCGCGGCGGGCGCAGATGTCGCCAACTTCGCGACCGGCGGAGTCACCATGTTCACCCAGGAGGAGTCGTCGGTTCTCCGGTGACCTGACCGGCGCCGATCGCGCGGCGGCAGGCCTCGTGCGTTCATCTGCACCGGGCGACGGCCTGCCGACCGGGCCGCGGTGCCGTCTCGCCGGGGTAATCGCAACTGGAAGGACCGCGTCCCCCGAGTGTTTACAGTGGGGCGATGAGCTCCGATCTCCTCCCTCCCGCCGACCGTCGCAGCATCGATCCGCGGCGCGATCAGTTCGCCCAGGTGGCGCAACTCCCTACCGATCAACCGGTCACGATGCTCAATTTGCTGCGGTACCGCGCCGAGGCCGATTACTCGCACGCCCAGGAGCTCGCACCCGACGAGCCGATCACCGGAGCCGAGGCATACCGCCGATACGGCGCAGCGGCGATGCCGCACATCGAGAAGACAGGTGCCCAGGTCTTGTTCCACGGCGACGGCGGTCCGACCGTCATCGGCCCTGACGACGAGCAATGGGACTCGATGTTGCTGGTCCGGTATCCGAGCCCGCAGGCCTTTCTCGACATGGTCACCGACCCGGAGTACCAGTCGCTGTCGCGGCATCGGACGGCGGCGCTGGCGGATTCGCGCCTCATCGCGACGACGGTGTGAGCACCGTCGATCCAAGTCGGCGCGGTAGGCACTACTCGTCGAACGGGGCCATCTTCAACAACGTGGGAAAGCCTCCCCACCGCGTAGCCCACTGTGCGCGGCCTCGCGGAACCGCCTGTTGCTCCGCCTCCCAGGCGGTGAGCAGATTCCGCCGCAGGTCCCGCCTGGGATAACGGTCGTGAACCGTGTCGACCCACTCGCCGTCGAATCGGTCGAGACCGATGCCGGTCAGGTCGGCCCACGCCCCCGCGGCGACGAAGCCGGCCGGGTCACCCAGGTCCGAGTCGGCACCGATGTTGATGTGACCGGCGATGGCGGCACCGAGCGCCGCAGCGCGGTCATCGTCCACCCCGCGATCGAGCGCGAACCGCTCGGCACGTTCGCCGCCGACGACGGCGAAGCAGCGCCCCGGGGTCGGATCCTCGAGGTGGGTGTCATGCAACATGCAGGCGACGAAGTTGAGTTCCTCGTCGATGTGCGCCCCCTGCAGGCCTGCCAGTGCCAGGCCGAAAATGTATGTCCGATACGAGTGTTCGAGCACATGCGGGCTGACCACCTCGCGTGCTTCGGCTGCCGCGTCCCGGGCCAGCGCCGAGTCCGGGAAGCGCAGTTCGTCGAGATCCACACGCCCCGAACCACGTAGCGATGTCGCCAGCCGCAACCGCACCATCGGATAGCTGGTGACCGCCCGCAGCAACGGCCCGAGCAATTCGACCTTCTGTCGGGTACTGAGTGTCCCACCGGTGCTGGTGGCCCAGTCCCAGTCCAGGCTCTTGAGTGTTGGCATGTCGTCAGTGTTGCGGGAGCACTCAGGGTTCGACCAGTGTCTGAAAAGACACCTACAGTCTCTTTTGTGACAAGATGATCGCGTGATTCAAGTGCGCGCTCTCGCGCTGGACGGCGTGTCGTCCTTCGATCTGGCCTGTGCGGTGCAGACATTCGCCCGGGGGCCGGAGCCCGCCGGGCGACCGGACGGTTTCGAGCTGACGGTGTGCGGGCCGACCCCGGGGATCATTCCGAGCCCCGACGGGTTCGACTTGCAGGTGTCGAAGGGTCTCGAGGCGCTCTCCGCCGCCGACATCATCATCGTCCCCGGCCGCCACCCGGTCGATGCAGCCGCACCTACAAACGTCATCGACGCGCTCCATGCTGCGCACGCTCGCGGCACCATCGTGGCCAGCATCTGCATCGGCGCGTTCGTTCTCGCGCAGGCAGGCCTGCTCGACGGGCGTGACGCGACGACACACTGGGCATACACGAGACGACTGGCCGACGAGTTCCCGGCGATCCGGGTGCATCCGGAACCGCTGTACATCGACGACGGCGACATCCTGACATCAGCGGGCCTGGCCGCGGGCCTCGACCTGTGCCTGCACATCGTGCGGCGCACCGCCGGCACCGCAGCAGCGGCGCGTCTGGCTCGATGGAACGTCGTCGGACCGCACCGCGAAGGTGGACAGGCTCAGTTCATACCCTGCTACCGGCCACCGGTTTCGTCTGCCGGACTCGGGCCGGTCCAGTCCTGGATTCGCGAGAACCTCGACAAGCCATTGGCCCTGGACGACATAGCCGCTCGTGTCCACATCAGCACCCGAACACTCAACCGGAGATTCCTCGCCGAGGTCGGCATGACACCCAAGCAATGGATCATCGAGCAGCGGGTCGCTGCTGCCCGGGAACTCCTCGAAGACGATTCGATCAGCATCGAGACAGTCGCTCGCCGAACGGGATTCCCCAGCACGACGGCACTGCGCAAGCAATTGCGGATTCGGACGTCGTCGACGCCGAGCGGTTATCGTCGGACGTTCGCGGAACGATCGGCGAACCCGGATACCGTTCACGCGCCGGAGCGTTGACCCGGACAGTGCACGGTCTCACGTTGTCGCAGTTGCTTCGTCGACGGCGTGGCGTCCGATGTGGATCTCATCCTCGTCGACCTCGTTCGACCTCCGGTTGCGCCACACGCCCAGCAGATACAACGCGAGTCCGCCGAGCAGCCAGCACAGCAGCACCAGGATCGAGTGCATGGCGCCGTTGCCGTTGAAGAACGCCACGTCGCGCAGCATGGTGCCGGTGGCGCCGGGCGGCAGGAGTTGACCGATGTAGCCCCACGGCGTGGGCAGCATCTCGGGTGCGCTCGCCAACCCCGACAACGGGTTTCCGAGGAAGATCAACAGGATTGCGGCGATCGCCAGGCCGGCACCGCCGAGGAGTTCACGAAGTCCGAGTACCGCGAAGCAGGTGGCGGCGATGCCGAGCATCGCGGCCACGCTCGTCACCCAGTAACTCCCGTCGAACGTGCCGATCACATACGTCAGAGTCGCCACCAGCACCAGACCACCGACCACCGACACCCCGAGCGCGGCGAGGATTCGCGACCCCGGTGTGTGGATGAGCAGCATGATCACCATGGCGCTGATCCACCCGCCGAGCGCGAGGGGGAGCGCACCTGCGGCCAAGCCCGCTCCCCTCGGATCATCGGGAGGAAACGACCGGATGTCGACGGTCTGCGATGACCCGCCGGTCGTCCCTGCGACGTTGGCGGCGATCGTCGAGATCGCCGTGGCGACGGCGGGACTCGCGGCCGAGGCGACCATCGCGTTCACATCCTGGCCGTCGACGATCAACGCACCGTAGATGTCACGCTGCTCGATTGCGTCCTGAGCCGCGTCGGCGTCGTCGTATCGCGTGACGTCGAACCCGTTGAGCTGCTGACTCATCCGATCCGCCTGCGTCGAGGACGCGACCACGCCGATGGGGACGTCGTGCGGGGCGGAGTTGGCCGCCGGGAGGGCAAAGGCCGTGACCATCGCGGCGAGCAGCGCCGCGACGCCCACGATGAGGCCGATGATCGTGCGGGGTGACGGCGTGGTCGGTGCGTCGCCCGGCGAAGGGAGCATTGCCATGAGAGGTCCTTAAGAAACGGTTCGTTTCCTAAGACCGTAGGCTATTGTCATTGGAAACGCAACGTTTCTTATTGGAGTGTGGAATGGGCGCGACGCGACGGCGCGGCGAGGATCTCGAAGCAGCGATCCACGCCGCTGTCCAGAGCCAGTTGATGGAGCACGGCTACGCGGCACTGACCTTCGAAGGCGTCGCCGCCTCCGCCGGGACCAGCAAGGCAGTCCTGTACCGGAGATGGCCGACGAAGGCGGCGATGGTGTTCGCCTCGATGACCGACAAGGACAAGGCGCCGCTTGCCACACCCGACACGGGATCGCTCGTCGGCGATCTCACGCAACTCCTGCACGACGGCAACGAGTTGTTCTCCCACCGTGGGCGGGACATCATCCTCGGCATCTTGTCCGATACCGACGAGGACACGGCTTGGTCCATGCGCGAGTTGATCTTCCGCCGATCGGCCGAGATCGTCCGTCCGATCGTCGAGCGGGCCTGCGCTCGAGGAGAACTCGGCACCCACCCGATCCCCACCCGCGCGCTGGCCCTGCCCATGGATCTGCTGCGGAACGAGACGCTGTTGCGGCGCAAGCTCGACGACGCCGGGATCGGCGAGATCGTCGGGGTGTGCGTGGTGCCGCTGTTCGAGACGTTGAGCGGGCGGGACGCGGGCTAAGTGTGGTCGGTCGTGAAGGAATCGATCGCCGCATCGAGCATCGCGAGTTGAGACTTGCGCGTCGTCGCCCCTCGATCGAGCACCGCGCTCACCTGCAACCCGATCATCATGTTCATCAACGCATTAGCCTGCACCGCAGCGTCGCACGCGTTCGCCTCGCCATCAGCGACCGCCTCATCGATGTGTCGGGCCATCAGAGCGCGCCACTCCCGGACCGCAGTGTTGTTCACGGACTCCATCTGACGGTCGGTGAGCGCGCGTTGCCACAGGGAGATGGCGATCCGAGCTTCCAACCGCGCCTCCTCGGTCGACGGCATGATCTCCAGGCACACTTTGCGCAACGCCCGCAAACCGCGTAATCCGTGCGAAGATGCGGCGATCCGGTTGTTCGTGGCCACCAGGACGTGCTCGAAAGCACTTTGCAGGATCTCGTCCTTGCCTGAGAAGTAGTGACTCAGGGCACCGTTCGAGTATCCCGCCTCGGCCGCGAGGTCACGCATGTTGATGCCGTCTATCCCGCGAGCGGCAATGAGCCGCCACGCCGCACTGATGATCGCCTCCCGGCGTTCCGCATGATCCACCAGCCGCGGCATCGCCCCTCCGTCGCATCCCGTTGTTTCTACAAGCGTACGGCAACGCGACGACGCGTCGAGAGATCCGGCCGCCGCCCCTCGTCAGTTACTCACCCGGGTGGCGGCTCCACCGTCCATCAGCACCGATGTCGACGGGTGGCTCTGCGCGAATCGGCTCGGCAGGTCGGCGACGAACACGTTCTCGGTCCGGGTACGGGTGATCCGCCATCCGTCTGGGGTCTGCCGGAAGCTGTTGTTGAGCCGACTCGACCTCAACAGTCCGGTGCCGTCGGAGAACAGCCACGGCTGCATGTGTATCCACTGCCCGGAGGCCTCATCCCCGTCGACGTGGATCTGCTCAGAGGTGAGGTAGTGCGCGTTGAGCACCAGTTTCGGATCGCGATTCTCATCCCAGAAACGCTGGAAGTGTTCACGGATGGCTTGTTTGCCGTCGGCGTGGCCGAACTGTCCGTCGTAGTATTCACCCACACCCTCCCAGACGGCGTCGTCGGTGTAGAGGTCGACGATGAGCTCGATACGGTACGCGTCGTCGTGCACACCGAACTCGGGACACGGTGTGTCGCAGAGGAACATGTACCGCGCCTGGATACGTCTGATCTCGGCCTCGGCCTCGAGCACCGCAACCCGTCGGGCCAACGCGGCAACGGTGTCCGCGCTCACGCGTGAACCCCGTCTGCCACAGAGCCCTCGAGCGTCGCGACCACTTCACGTGCGCGCGCCAGCCACTGCTGCACCCGACGGCCGGTGTGACCTGCGGGCAACTGCGCGAGCCGCAGCGTCATCGAATACGAACCGTTGCCGTCGCGGATCGGCAGCACGAGCGAACCGATGTCGTAGGTTTCGTCGTCCGCGATCAGCCGCGGCCGGTAGTCCACGGCCGACCCGGCGATCGACTCTCGGATTCGGCGTTCCTGTGACGGCGTCAGCCTCCCGGTGTCGTATTCTCGCGTGGCACGGCGCAAGTCGTCGTAAGCCGAGTCGCCCTCGGAAGGGAGGAGGGAAACCAGATACCCGTGATCCCGGACGAACGTCAGTCGGTCCCGGTGTAGCTGTTTGATCTCATCGGGCGCGCCTGCGAGTTTGCCGACCCAGCGATCCTGGAGTTCGCCGTCGCAGTCGAACAGGTAGGTGTCACCAATGGGGGGCACCATCGGGATGCGGCCGGCCAACCCGAGTTCGCGATCGATTCCGGGACCTGTCGCCGACAGCACTGTGGCCATCTCGTCGGAGCTCACTGCGGTGAACACCGATACCTCGCAACCTATTTCCGTTGCGAGTGCTTCCACGTCAGGGCGCGCCGCGTGCGCCGCATGGATGGCCGGGAGGATCTCGTGATCCATCCGCGCCATCAGCGAACTGCAGACGAAGCTGCCGTAGCCACCCTGGAAGAAGATCAGCGGCGACACCGGGTTCGTCACGGCCATGTCATGGACCTCACACAGGGCTATCCAGTGGTCGCCCGCTTCGACGGTGTTCGCGATCCGGGCGTCGATCCATGCGACCGAGTCGGTCAGAACCGGGTCGCCCGACGGCGAGGGGAACCAGTCGATGCCGTCGAGTTTGTCCTCCCACCGCTGCGCGACGGTCAGCACTATGTCTTCCTGTTCGCCACCGAGGATGTTGATGCACAACGACGAGCAGTCCAGCATCTTGGCGAAGGTGCGCGACGTCTTCATCGGCATGAAGGACACCAGAGGCGGGTCAAGCGACACCGAACTGAAGGTGCCGACGACCATCGCGAGGATCTCACCGCTGGCCTCCCGACCGGTGACGACGACAACCCCGGTTGGGTAGTGGCCCAGAACATCTCGGAACACCTTGCGGTCGACGGAGCTGGGGGCGGATACAGAACTGGTCATGATGGACTCCTCGTACTCGTGGGAGGTCAGGCGCGAACGAATCGCTGTTGTAGGGTGTGGGCAAGACGTTCCGGCCGGAGGAAGGCTATGCAGAGCGCACCGCCGACCAGTAGCACGATGCCGGTGATGGTGAATGCTTGATGCACACCCTCCGCCATGTTGGCGGCCATCTCGTCGGAGGGCTTTTCGCCCTTCGGCGGGGAGACGTATCCGGCACGACCCATCAACCAGCCCACCAGGATCGGTGAGATGACGGCGCCGAAGGAGGCGACACCTCCGAGGGTGGCCATCATGATCGGTCGCTGCTTGACACCGACCGCGTATCCGATCGCCGAAGCGGTCATCGGATATGCAAGGCTGCAGCCTCCGGCGATACAGAGCAGCGCGACCGCGACGGGTCCGGACGTGGCCTGGATCGAGATGAAGCACAGCCCGGCTACCACCGCGGCACATCCGAACGGGACGGCGATGGCGAGGTGGGCGGTACGGCCGTTGCGCAGGAGACGATGACCGAGCGCGCCCAACCCGAGCAGGACGAGGGCACCGATCACCCATGGGAAGGTGGTCACGGTGCCCACCTCGGAGAGGGACATCCCGACGACGGTGCCGAGATACTGTGGCAGCCAGGTGGTCAGGAAGCCCTGCACCCAGAAGTTCGATGCCCCGCCGATCACCGCGGAGATGAAGGCGATGCTGAGCAGCGCCCGCCAGATCGCGACCGGCTTCTGATCGTCGACTGCTTCGGTCGCGATCTCGGTGCGATCGTTGTCTCGCTCGTCATCGACCTCGTCCTGGTGGGACTCCGGCTGTTCGCGCTTGTCCTTACCGTGAGGGCCATCGGCACCGAGAAGCAGCCACGCAATCGTCCACAGGAGCCCGACTATGCCGAGGACGCCGAACGCCCACCGCCAACCCCACGCCGCGATCACCCACGCGAGCGCCGGTGCAGCGATGACGGGGCCAAGGGTCGATCCGGCGGCGACCAGATTCGACGGTAGCGCTCGCCGCGCCGGCGGGAACCAGCCCTGGGCGGACGTCAGCGACATCGCAGTTGCCGGGCCCTCCGCACCGCCGAGGACGATCCGAGTCACCAGCAAGACTGCGGCGCCGCCGCCGAGGAGCATCGGGAACTGCAGTACCGCCCAGGTGAGCCCCATCGCGAACAGAATCCACTTGACCGAGTACTTCGCGGCCAGAAACCCGGTCACCACGGATACGACCGCGTAGAGGAAGAAGAACGAGCTGCCGATGAAACCGAACTCGACAGCAGTCAATCCCAGTTCTGGCATCGCATCCGCGGAGACGAGCCCGAGCACCGCTTTGTCGGCAAACGCCACGATCTGAAAAAGCACCAGCAGGGCGGTGACCAACCACGCACGCCGGCTCATTCGTCGAAAATCGACGCGTCGCGGCGGCGCGGCGTCGACCGATCGGATCTCCGTTGTCTTGGTGGCCATCGTTGTTTCCTTTGGCAGTTCGACAGAGGACTCCCCCGTCACGGCTGATGAGCTGACGTGAATCTAGGTCGCGATCTCCCTACAGAGATAGGAGGGAAATCTTTACTGTTGCGGCAGGCACGATGCGGGCACACTGGTGTGCACCGGATGAAGGAGGATCGGTGAGCTCGGCCTACTGGACTCAGCCCATCAGCGCCCAGGTAAGCGCTGTGAACTCGGGGCGCGTCTCATCGGAAAGCCTTGTCGTGCAGGTGCGCGACGAGATCGAACGTCGCGAAGCCGACCTGTCGGCGTGGGTCGACCTGGTCCGCGACCACGCCGATGTCGCTCGCGCTCAGGATCATGTAGGTACGTCGTTACCGATGCGCGGCATCTCGCTCGGCGTCAAGGATCTGATCGACGTCGCCGGAATGGCCACTCGCGCCGGTTCCGTGATCACATCGAGCGCTCCGGTCGACGCAGATGCCGACTGTGTCAGCCGGTTTCGAGAGCTCGGCGCGATCATTCAGGGAAAGACGGTCACCACCGAGTTCGGATACTTCGCGCCCGGGCCGACACGGAATCCGCACGCCCCCGACCACACGCCCGGCGGATCATCGAGTGGATCGGCGGCCGCGGTCGGTGCCGGCGTCGTCCCCGTTGCGTTGGGAACCCAGACGGCCGGTTCACTGACCCGGCCCGCAGCCTTTTGCGGTACGGCCGGAATGGTGCTGGCCCAGGGCGCCACCAGCCTCGCCGGGATCACCGGCCTCAGTGAGTCCCTGGACAGTCTCGGCATCCTCACTCGAACGAGCGTCGACCTGCACTACGCCTACACGGCATTCGCGGGCGCGCCCACGCGGACGGTGGCCCCCGCCAGAACCGCGCTCGTCTGGGACGGCAGCGAACTCGGCACCCTGCACCCGACCATGACCCGCCTGCTTCAGATCGTTCCCGACCTCCTCCGGAAGATCGATGTGGAACCGGCGACCCTGGATTGGGACGATCATGTTCGTACCCTGGCGGACGATCATGTGACCGTGATGTCGAAAGAGGCGGCCGCGACACTCCGTGCGGTGTACGACGAAAAGGCAGATCAGCTCAGCCCGCAGCTGCGTGAACTCGTCTCTGACGGGCAGCGCGTGCAGGCCGATGCCCACAAGGCAGCGCTCGTCCGGCGCGACCGCTCCCGCGCCGAACTCGACCAACGGCTCGGGATGGACACGATCATCGTTGGACCGGCAGCGCTGGGTCCCGCACCACGTGGGTTGACCGCCACGGGATCCCCGGTGCTCAGCCGCCCGTGGCAACTCCTCGGGTCACCGGTCGTCGTGGTTCCGGGACTGCGAACCGAGGAGGGGCTCCCGCTCGGCCTGCAACTCATCGCGCAACCCGGTCGAGAGGATGTCCTGTTGCAGACAGCAATCCGTCTCGAACGAGTACTGCGAGCGACACCAGCCATCCAGGAACAAGAGTGAAAAGGTCACGAAGAGAATGAGTACATCAACGGCGCCGACGAACGAGCCGGTCATGAAGCCACGCCCGGTGACCCACCACCGCATGTTCCTGACCTGCTACGAGGACACCTTCAACTACGGGTGGCATCACGTCGATCTGTTCGTCCACGACGAGTACGGCCGCGAAGTCAACTGGGTGCACTGGACCGTCGAGGCCGACGGCCCGGAAGCTGCCGACGAGTCCGTGCGTAGTGAGGAGCCCTGGCTGCTGCGCACCAGCGAGTGGCAGCACCAGGTAAGTGCCCTCGGGATGAACTACTGGACCGCCGACGCCGCCTGGGCCGAGTAGATAGAATCTCGCCATGACTGAGTCATTGGCCGCTGCCGAGCGTCCGGCGACGGTCTATGTCGTCGATGACGATCCGGAGTTGTGCGAGTCCGTAGACTGGCTGCTCGACAGCATCGGGATCAAGCCCACGATCTGCCACAGCGCGGACCAGTTCCTCGCCGCCTACACCGGTGATCACCCAGCGTGCATCATCCTCGACGTCCGCATGCCACAGATGAGTGGAACGCGACTGCAGGAGAAGCTCAACGAGTTCGCGCCGCATGTTGCGATCATCTTCGTGTCCGCCCACGGCGACATCCGGATGTCGGTGTCCACCATGCAGGCCGGCGCGATGGATTTTCTCGAGAAGCCGTACGACCCTCAGCGTCTTCTGGACGCTGTTCAACGTGGGGTTGAGGAGGCACGCAAGCGTTTTCAGGTCTTCGAGTCGCGTCAGTCGATCCAAGCGAAGGTCGACTTGCTGACCCCGCGCGAACGGGAGATCCTCGCTCTGGTGATCGAGGGGCTGCCCAGCCAGAATATCGCCCGCCGCCTGGGGATGAGCGTGAAGACGGTCGACGTGCACCGGACCCGCATCAAGAGCAAGACCGACGCGGACAGCATCAACACGCTGGTGCGCGACATCCTGCGGTTCGACGTGAACGTTCCCGTCGATTCGGCGTAGAAGGTAGACCGTCGATCCCTGAGGTGCGCTCGCACCCAGGAGCGAATCTCAGTAGTAGTCCAGCACGATCCGCTTCCCGAGCGCACGGGAGACGCAGACCGCCATGACCTCACCGGATTCCTTCTCCGCCTTGGAGAGAACATTGTCACGATGCTCGGGCGAGCCTTCGACGACCTGCATGATGCACGTCCCGCAGATCCCTTCTTCACACGATGTGTCCACGTCGCAGTCGTTGTCGAGTAGCACATCCGCGATGCTGCGGTCGGCAGGCACCTCGAACGTCTCGCCGTCGAGCTCGACCTCGAAGGCGGAGTTCTCGCTGGTCTCCGGTTGGGCGGCAGCATGGAAGTTCTCGGAATGCACCGCGTCAGCAGGTACGAAACGTTCTGCCGTCGCGATCACCTTCGCCATGAACCCCTCGGGACCGCAGACGTACACGTGGGTGTCGGTGGGGATGTCGGCAAGCGCCACCGACAGGATCGCCTCCTGTTCGTCGCGCGGGACACCGACATGGGCGTGCAGTTTGTCCGGGCAGCGGTCTCGCAATAGGGGCAGGAATGCGGCATCCTCTTCGGTCCGAGCGAAGTAGTGCAGCTCGAAGCTGATCCCGGTGACGTCCATGTAGCGCGCCATGCTCAGCATCGGGGTTATCCCGATACCTGCTGCAACAAGGACGTGATGTGCTGCCGGCGAGACGATCTCGAGCAGGTTGCGTGGCTCACTGATCTTCA
Source organism: Gordonia prachuapensis (assembly GCF_036350515.1). NCBI lineage: Bacteria > Bacillati > Actinomycetota > Actinomycetes > Mycobacteriales > Gordoniaceae > Gordonia > Gordonia prachuapensis. Next base: position 28,668 of record NZ_JAZDUE010000002.1, read on the forward strand.
GGGAGTCACCGACGGCCAGTTCGTGTAGCGCCGCCGACCCGCCGCGCGAGTTCTCTTCGCGCTTCACAGCCACCGCGAAGGTCTCTTGGCCATCGGGCCGGCTGCACAACGAGTACTGACGGGTGATCGCGGTCGGACCGACCACGTCGACGTGGGCTCCCGGTGTGTACTTCCCGATCGGTGTGCCATCGGGGTTGGACAGATAGAAAGTCTTGACCGATGGCGTCTCCTGGACGATGTCCGAGACGATCACATCCATGAGGGCCATGGTGTCTCCTGATTTGGGTATCGGGCGGGTGTGTCGAAGGTTCGAGATCTAGCGGACGTAGAGTCCACCGTTGACGTCCCAGCAAGCGCCGGTGACGAAGTGGGCGTTGTCCGCGGTGAGCAGAGCGACCATGTCCGCGACGAACGACGGATCACCCATCCGGCCGACCGGAATTCCGGCGATGACCGCGTCGAGACGATCCGGTGGAACGGTGGCCTTCACGATGGGCAGGTCGTGCGGCCCCGGGGCGATGGAGTTGACGGTGACGCCGTAGCCGGCGAGTTCGCGCGCGAAGATCTTGGTCACCGTGAGGATTCCACCCTTGGACGTCGCGTAGTGCGCGCCGGTCGCGGTACCACCATTCTGCCCCGCGAGTGACGCCATGTTCACGATCCGGCCATACCCCTGTGCCGCCATCGCCGCCCCGATCACCTGGCAGCCGAAGAAGACGCTGTCCACGTTTGTCGTCAGGACACGGTTGAAGTCGTCTTCCCCCAAGGTCATCAGGTCGGCGGCCTGTGTCACCGCCGCGTTGTTCACCAGGATCGTCGGAGTGCCCCACACCTCTTCACAGTCCGCGAGGGTCGTGACGAAGTTCTCTCGATGTGCCACATCGAGTTCCACGGCGCGCGCCGTGGAACCATCCGGCGACAGATCACGTGCTACCGCATCCGCGGCGTCCACCGCGATGTCGGTGAGGAGAACCCGGTGACCGTCAGCGTGCAGGCGCCGTGCGATGTGGCTGCCCATACCGCCCGCGGCGCCGGTGACCACGGCGATTCCCTTGCTGCTGTATGACATCGTGGCCGCCCTAGACCAGGTAGCCGGACGCGCTGACGGCGTCCTCGCTGTCGATGAGGCGGGCGACCTTCAGCGCGATCTTGTCACCGTCGTCGTCGAGCACGACCTTATGGGTCATCTCCGCACCGATCGTGGAGAACTTGTCACGCTTGAAAGCATTGAGGATCTGCGCCGACTTGATGGTGACGGCGGTGTCACTGACCTCGTCGACCGTGAATCGGGAGACGATCCGGACGGTGCGTGCGGCGGCAACCGCGGACGGCGCGTAGCCCTGCATCATGCGCTGCACGCGTAGTTCCCGCATCCGCTTGTCGTCGTACACCATGTTCAGCGACGACTCGAAGTCGTCGGTGTCCGGGTCGATGGGGATGACGTAGAGGGCCTCGTCGGTGTACATGGTCTCCCACGTCCGATAGTCCTTGGCATCGAGGACTGCGGCCTCCTGCCAGACCAATTGGATCGCTCGCAGCACTCGCGGATCGGTAAAGGACAACACCTCAGTCATCGGTCATCATCTTCTTCCACATCTCGTAGGACGCACGCATGCCGGTCTCGTCGGTGACATGTGAGGTGGGCCAGCCCTCGTCGGTCAGGTACTCGCGCTTCTCGCCACGGTTCACCAGGATCGGCATGTTCGGATTTCCGCCGGCGCCGATCTGCACGCGATCCCAGCCCTCGGCGTCGTCGGGGCTGCCGAAGCCGAAGGGACCCTGGAAGTGCTCGTGGATGCGCAGCCGTTCGCGGTTGATGCTCTCCGGGCCGCCGTCCATGCCGATCGCCATATGCCACACCTCGGTCTCGTCGACACTGATCGGGATGAGAACCCGGAAGAACGACGACGACATCGCGATGTTCGGGAACATGTTGAGGTTGAAGCCACATCCGTGCATCGACCTCATGTACCGCCGGATGCGCTCGGGGCTCTCGCCGGCCTCCGTGAGCTCATCGACGAGATGCTGGAAGCGGGGCTGAATCTCCTCGCTCCCGTCGTCGATGTCGAGGTCCGCGTGTGCGGCGGCCATGATCGCAACGCTGTGCCCGTTGCCGAGCGCGTGGGTCTCGGCCTCGGGGTCGTCCATGAACGACATCATGCTGGCGGTCTCGGCGTCTACCGAAGCCATCCACGACTTGTGCACCATCGGGAAGTGGTAACCGTCGGTGGTGTTCTCCAGCTGGATCTTCCAGTTGCCCTTGAAACGGAACTTGTGGCTGCCGAGTACCTTGGTGGGAAATCCGTTGGACTGCTTGAGGAATCGTTCCATCCAGATCTTCGCGTCGCCGAGGAAGTCCTCGAGTGGTTCAGCGTCCAGATTGAAGGTCGCGAAGATCATGCCGAGGTAACTCTCGGTACGCAGCTTCTGCAGTGGGAAGTCGTTCTTCTCCACCACGCCCTCATAGCCGTCCGGATACGGGATGCCCCGCAGCCGGCCGTCGAGAGTGTAGGACCAGTTGTGATACGGACAGGTGAAGCCGTTGGCCTTGCCGCTGCGCTGATCACACACCGTCGCACCGCGATGGCGGCACCGGTTCAGCAGGGTGTTGAAGTTTCCCTTGCGATCGCGGGTCACGATCACCGGCTGATCACCCACCTGGGTGGTCTTGAAGGACCCGGCCTCGGGAACCTCACTCTCGTGGGCGACCCACACCCAACTGCGATGAAAGATCTTTGACATCTCCTCGGCGAAGATCTCCGGATCGGTGTACAGACTGCCCGCGACCCGATCATGCTGGGCGAGATCGGCAAACGCCCTGGTGGGCCGTTCGATGGTGGTCATATGTAGTCCTCGTCTGATGCAGCCATGGGGCGGCTGCGCACGGTTTGATTGCTGTTGGTCAGAGTTCGACGTCGTCGCGGATGGTCAGTTCGCGTCCCATCCGGGCTTCGATCTTGAAGTATTTCCACAGGGCGTGGTCGCCGATCATGGTGGTACGCAGCAAGTTGCAGGCCTCGCGCACGGTCGGCTGATCGCGGACATCGGCGAGGACGTAGCAGGTCCACGGCCAGCCGTCGGAGGGGCCGACCATGTGTGCGTCGTCGTCGAATGTGCCGATGATGTCGACGCCGTCCATCTTCTTGAGATTCGACAGCATTGTGGAGATACCCACCCACACGGGGCCGATCTCCGCCTTCGGCAGGTCGAAGAAGTTCTGGTTGTTACCGATGCAGAACAGTGTGCGTAGCGGCTCGGTGGCCATGTGGTGGCTCCTCGTATTCGGTGCGGTTTGCGTCAGGTCAGCAGGATGCGATCAGGGAAAGCTCGGGATACCGGCGTCGAGTCCGAGCAGAAGCGATCCCGAGGCTTCGAAGGTGTTGGAGGCCAACATGGCGTGCTGAGCAGGGACGAGCCCGTCCTGCAGGAAACGTTGCAGTGGGTGGGTTTCGTAGATCGCACCGGTGCCGGCAAGGTCGAAGGCGCACAGCACGACTCGACGTCCGGCGTGCGCCGCGTGAGTCGCGCTGAGCCGCAGGAGCGCCTGGTCCTCGGTGGAGATCTCCAGACCGTCCACAGCCTTCGCCCAGAGCGATTCGGTGGTCTCGTAGAAGAACGCTCGGGCTGAGCGCAGTTCGGCCTCGGCCTCGGCGATGCCGACCTTGTACACCGGCCGGTTGCCCTTGCTCGCGCCTCCGGTGATGGAGGTTCGGCTGGATCCGACCTCGATGGCGTAGTCGAGGGCGCCGCGCGCGGCACCGAGGGTGACCACGGCCAGCACCTGGGCCGCATATGCGAGCGCCGGGTACCGATTGAGCGGCTCATCGATCTGCGGGGCACCGCCACGGACGAACGTCATCTCGGTTGGAACGAACAGCCGGTCTGCGCGGATCGCGTGCGAGCCCGTCGCTTTCATTCCGGCGACGTCCCAGTTGTCGATGATCTCGACATCGGCGGGGTCGACCAGCGCGGTGAGCGGCTTCCCCTCGGATTCGGGTCCGCCGGCCAGGCCGATTCCGAGGATGTCGGCGCCACGGCATCCGCTGGCGAACTGCCACAGTCCCGAGCAGATGTAGCCTCCGTCGACCTTCTCGGCCTCCTGCATCGGGAACAGACCACCGGCGTATGCGACGTCGGGACCGGCGGCGTAGATCTTCTGCTGGGTCTCGATCGGCAGAGCGGCGAAGTAGACCAGTGACGAACCGAAGCTCGACACCCAGCCGGTGGCCGGATCCACCGCCGATACCCGTTCCACCATCTTCATGAATGCGGCCGGCGGCATCGGCTCCCCGCCGAACGCGGCCGGTGTCGACGCGCGATACATACCGGCCCGCTTCAGGAGCGCGATGAAATCTCGAGGCACGAATCGCTGTTCCTCGAATTCCTCGCGGCGATCGCGAAGCACGTCGAGTGCGTGATCGAACGCGGCTGCCCGCTCCGGACCCGCAGGTGCGGCAACCGCGCGATCGGCGATGCTCTCCGTGGTCATCAGGTGTCTCCATTCAGATTCGAGAATCCTTATGGGCGTTACACTATGGACGAGTCGTGATCGGCGGTATCGGGAGTTCCTCCGCGAGGGCTAAGCAATTCCTTACTTGCACCATCGGGCGAACCGGTCGAGGCTCGGTGTTCAGAGTGGTTCGAAGGCGAGGTGAGCGATGTTCCCGGCACGCCGTGACTTCGAGCAGATGATCCTGAACACCGGGACCGGGATCCTCATTCACGAGGCAGCGTCGAAGAACATCCTGTGGGCGAATCCGGCGGCCTGCCGGATGTTCGGCTTCACCCTGGAAGAGCTGAAGCCCTTGAAGGCGCATCACATGAGTGCGCAGGAACGCCAGTACCGACGTGAGGTCGGGGTCGCATGGCTGCAATCGGCAGTCGTCCACGGTTCGAGTCGAAAGCAGTGGAAGTACCGCACCAAGGATGGTGTCGATTTCCTGACCGACGCCCGCGCGACCCTGGTGCGATGCGAGGACGGACCGGTGGTGATGGTGGAGTTCCGCAATATTTCGGACGAGGTCGAACTCCAGGAAGAGCTGACTTGGGTGTCGGAGTCGCTCCAGCGGATCATGACGCATACTGCGGCCGGTCTGGTGATACTCGACGACGACAACTGCATCGACGACATCTCGCCGCTGGCCGCCCGTCTCTTCGGACGTACACCGGCCGAGCTCTCCGGCGTCCACCTGGAGGACCTCGGCAAGTGCGAACCCCGGCTGACCAGCGATCACGTGGTCGAGCGGCTGGCTGCCGGAGCCGGCTCCGTCAGCATTCTCCAGGAGATCGGGAAGGACGACGGAACCACTTCCTGGCTGGCCGGCGAATTGGAGATCGTCGCGCACGACGGCATCCGCTCTCGCGTGTTGACGATGCGCGATGTGACCGACCGGGTGGAGTGGGAACGGCGGCATGCCTACCAGGAAGCCAACCTCCAGTACCTCAGCCGTTACCACGCGATGGGTGACATGGCGATGATCCTGGCCCACGAACTCGGGCAACCGCTGGCGGCCTCGACCAACTACCTGAGCGGCCTGAAGTCGCGGCTGGCAGCCGAGACAGTCGACGCGCGGAGCCTGTCGTACGGCATCGATCAGATCGAACGGCAGCTCAAGCGGGCAGGTGAGATCGTCACCTCCGTGAGGCGCTACGTGCGACGGATCGAGAGCACCGCGGTCCTGATGGACCTCAACGAGACGATCGAGGAAAGCCTCTACTTCGTGCGACTACGCGCCGCTGAACAGGGCGTTCGTGTCTTCGCCGAAATTCCCGAGCGCGATCTGTACGTCCACGGCGAAAGCGTGCTCATCGGGCAGGTCATCATCAATCTCTGCGTCAACGCCATCGAGGAGATCGTCAGACCGACCACCGAGGTCAAAGAACTCGCCATCGAGACCGGCCAGGCCGACGGGCACGTATTCGTGTCCATCCGCGATCAGGGTCGCGGCATGGGCACAGCGCCCACCAATCGGCTCACCTCCGGCGCCTTCTCCGCCAAACAAGACGGCGCCGGCATCGGTCTGATCATCTCCGAGCACATCGTCGAGCGGCACGGCGGCTCCATCGAGTACCTCCCGAACGACCCTCGCGGAACCGAGGTACGCTTGGTTCTACCATTGGCAGATAAAAACTTCTGATCGGCGACTTCAGGCTGCGGTAAAGGTACCTGTAGCACAGCGTTGGTTTGATCTAGTGGTCGTCATCCGCGCACGCGATTAGGTTTGGCTGCACCGACAACGACGTCGCGATCAATCGGCCGCACCGACGTCCAAACCTGCTCCCGACCAGACACATTCACCGTCGCTCAGTGACGCGGGTCACGAGGGAGGGGCACCGCGGTGCCACATCAAGGAGATGTCATGTCCACTCCCGAAGTACTCGTCCTCGGTTCCGGCACCGCCGGTTCGGTGGTGACCCGCAGGTTGATCGATGCCGGACACTCGGTGACCTTGGTGGAAGCCGGTGGACTCGACTCCAACCCGGCGATCCATGACCTGTCGCGTGTCGGCGAACTGTGGCTCGGACCGGAGGACTGGGGGTACTTCTCGGCACCTCAAGAGCAGGCACTCGGTCGCCGACTACACGTGCCCCGCGGAAAAGTGGTCGGCGGCTCCAACCAGCTCAACGGGACCATCTGGGTGCACGGCTCGCCCTGGGACTACGACCAGTGGGCGGCTGCGGGCAACACCGGGTGGGACTGGGAATCCGTCGCACCGCTGTTCAAACGGCTCGAGCGCGGAAGCACCGCGGAAGGTCTCGTCGACGCGGTGGAACCCGATCTCTCGCCGATCCAGCAGGCCATTCTCGATGCGGCCCAGGCGTGGGGGCTTCCGCTCAACGCCGACTACAACTCCGGCGACCAAGAAGGCGTGTCGCGGATGAAGCTGAACCTGCGTGACGGGAAGCGGTTGTCGACGTGGGCGGCCTACATGCGGACCCAGTTGGAGCACCCCAAGCTCACCCTCGAGCTGAACGCACTGATCGACTCCCTCATCGTCGCCGATGGCTCCGTGGTGGGAGTTCGGATCGTTCAGGATGGCCGGCGACGCGAGTTGCGTGCCGACAAGGTCGTGTTGTGTGCCGGCGCACTGGGTTCGCCCGGAATCCTTCTGCGCAGCGGTATCGGACCGGCCGACGAACTGCGGGCGCTCGGGATCGACGTGGTCGCCGATGTCCCCGGCGTCGGCAAGAACCTTCAGGACCACTTCCTGGTGCCGGTCATCTTCGGCACCGAACGGCCGATCGCGCCGCCGAACCCGTTCCAGCCGGTGACCCAGACGCACTGGTTCTGGAAGAGCCGCCCAGAGCTCGAGGTGCCCGACACCCAGCCGATCAACTTCAGCATTCCTTTCTACTACGACGAGGGAATGACCGGACCTGCTTCGGGTTTCACTTTGCATGCCGGTTTGATCCGGCCGCACAGTGCGGGCAGCGTCACTCTGTCGAGCACCGATCCGACCGCGCACCCGGTCATCGACTTCAACGTGCTGGCAGACCGACGTGATCTCGACGCCCTCATCGCGTCGGTGCGTCAGTGCCGCGAGGTCGGCCGACAGTCACCTCTCGCCGACGAGTGGGGCGCCTATGAGGCCCTGCCGGGCGCAACCGCCGACGATTCCGACGAGGCCATAGAGGCATGGGTTCGCCGCGGCGTCAACACCTACCACCACCAGGCCGGCACATGCCGGATGGGCACCGACGAGATGGCAGTGGTATCACCAGATCTCCGTGCGATGGGCGTCGAGAACCTCGTCATCGCGGACGCCTCCGTGATGCCCGCGGTCACCACCGGCAACACCAATGCGCCGACGGCGATGATCGCCGAGCGTGCCGCCGAATTGATCAGCGCTTCCTGAAACACAGTCCCCAACAAGGAGTACCGGAAATGATCGACCTTTCCACCCTCAACACCGGCCTGTTCGTCGGCGGTGAATGGCGCGCTGCCGCCGAATCGTTCACCACCTTCAACCCGGCCACCGGGCAGCCGCTCGCCGAGCTCGGGTCGGCGAACGCCGTCGAGGTCGACGCCGCGGTTGACGCCGCCACTGCCGCTTTTCGTGGCGAATGGGGCGCACTCGCCCCCTCGCGAAAGGGACAGCTGCTCAACAAGTTGGCTGATCTCGTCGAGCGTGACCTCGACCAGCTCGCCGCCCTCGAATCGCTGGACATGGGACGTCCGGTCGGCGCGAGCGCCGCCCTGATGATCCCGAATCTGATCGGCACCCTGCGCTACTACGCGGGCTGGGCCGACAAGATCAACGGCGAGCTGATCTCCAACGACGGCTACATGGGTGGCCCGGCGCCCACCCACGCCTACACACGTCGGGAGCCGCTCGGCGTCGTCGCCGCGATCGTGCCGTGGAACGCCCCGCTGATGATCCTGGGCTGGAAGCTCGCACCAGCGCTGGCGTGCGGTAACACCGTCATCATCAAGCCCGCCGAGGACGCCTCGCTGTCGATCCTGCGCCTCGCGGAGCTGATTGCGGAAGCCGGCTTCCCGGCCGGCACGGTCAACGTCCTGCCCGGACTCGGCAAGGTTGCAGGCGAAGCCCTCGCCGTCCATCCCGGCATCAAGAAGATCTCGTTCACCGGATCGACCGAGACCGGCCGCGCGATCCTGCGCAATTCCGCCGGCAACTTCAAGCGGACTGCGCTCGAACTCGGCGGCAAGGCACCCCAGATCATCTTCGACGACGCCAACCTCGAGGCAGCGATCCAGGGTGCCGCGATGGGCCTGTTCTTCAACCAGGGCGAGGTATGCGCCGCCGGAACGCGAATCCTCGCGCACCGCAGCGTGTACGACTCGGTGCTCGGTGGACTGAAGGGCGCGGCAGAAGCCCAAGTCATCGGCGACCCGTTCGATTCGGCCACCACCATGGGCCCGCTGGTCAGTGCACGCCAGCGTGATCGCGTGGTCGAGTACCTGAAGAAGGGCGCCGACGAGGGTGCCGAGCTGATCGCAGGTGGTTCCGCACCGGACCGTCCGGGCTACTTCGTCGAACCGACAGTGCTCGCCGGCGACAACAGCATGACCGTGGCCCAGGAGGAGATCTTCGGACCGGTCGGCATCGTCGTGCCGTTCGACTCCGACGACGAGGCCGTCGCGCTCGCCAATGACAACCAGTATGGACTGTCGGCGACCGTGTGGACCAATAATGTGTCTCGAGCACACACGATCTCGGGGCAGATCGAGGCCGGAGCCATCGGTGTCAACGGTTGGTCGCCGCTCGCGCCACAGCTCCCATGGGGCGGCGTCAAGGCCAGTGGCGTGGGCCGCGAGCTCGGCTACGAGGGCATTCTCGCCTACACCGAGACCAAGACAGTCACCGTGGTGCTGTAAGGAACCGACTTCTCCGAAACACGACCGGGGTGCGCGACGGCGACAAGCCATCGCCCACCCCGGTTTTCGTCGCTATCGGTCGTTGTAAAGGTATTCCCGACTCCACAGACCTTCCGGAGAGCTGCTCGAAGCAGTAGCGTGCATCACAACACTTCGTTCTACGTTCGTAGAACTACAGCCCTCCGCGCTCGAAGGAAGCCTCGATGATCGACCACTCCCTCACCAACTCCCCGCCGTCATCCAGTGCCTCGCTCCGCGGCTCGATCGGCGTCGCCGGGATCGTGTTCCTCGTCATCGCGGCCGCCGCACCGCTGACAGCGGTGGCCGGATCACTTCCGGTGATGATCGCGATCGGCAACGGCGCCGGTGCACCGGCTGCGTACATTCTCGCGGCAGCCGTCCTGCTGGTGTTCAGCGTCGGCTATGCGGCGATGAGCAGCTCCGTCACCGACACCGGCGCGTTCTACGCCTACGTCAGCAAGGGCCTGGGCCGGTCCACCGGTCTCGGTGCAGCCGCGCTGGCCCTACTCGCCTACACGACCATCCAGGCCGCGATCTACGGCCTGGCGGCATCCACCATGCAGAGCGTCGTCGTCCGCTTCGGTGGTCCCGACCTCCCCTGGTGGTTCTGGGCGTTCACCCTGATGGCACTCGCCGCGGTGCTCGGATATCGCAGCATCGATCTGGGCGCCAAGGTGTTGGGGGTGCTCCTCATCGCCGAGATCGCGCTCATCGTCGCGCTGATCGTCGGGGTCGTGGTCAAGGGAGGTGCGCACGGCGTGGACGCCGTGTCGTTCACCCCGGATGCCTTCCTGTCCGGCTCGCCGGGCATCGCGCTGATGTTCGCCATCGGCTCCTTCGTCGGCTTCGAGGCCACCGCCATCTACGGCGAGGAGGCCCGAAATCCGAAGCGCACCGTGCCCATCGCGACCTACACCGCTGTGATCTCGATCGGGGTGCTCTACGCTCTGGCCAGCTGGGCCGTGGTGCTGGCATTCGGCAGCGACAACGTCGCCGCCGCGGCCCAGTCGGACACCGCCGACCTCACCTTCATCGCCACCTCGGAGTTTCTTGGTTCGGTCGCCGCCGACATCCTGATGGTAATGCTGGTGACCAGCCTCTTCGCCGCACTACTCGCCTTCCACAACGCCATCGCCCGGTATACCTTCGCGCTGTCGCGCAACGGCGTCGCACCGCAAAGGTTCATGTCCGTGCACAGCCGGCACGGATCTCCGCATGCCGGCTCGGCGCTGCAGACGATCACCGCATTCCTGCTCGTCGGCGTATTCGCTCTCGCCGGGGCCGATCCCGTCCTGCAACTGTTCACCTGGATGGCCGGCGTGGCGATTGTCGCGATCCTGCTCCTCATGATCCTCACCAGCATCGCGATCATCGCCTACTTCCGTCGCTGCGACACCGACAACCGGGTCTGGCACACCAAAATCGCGCCGGTGCTCGGCACAATCGGGCTGCTCGGCATCACCACACTCGTGATAGCGAACTTCACCACGCTGATCAGCGGGTCCGCCGCTCTCGCCGGAGTCTTCCTGGCAATCATCGCCGCCACATTTGTCGGCGGTTGCCTCGCCGAGCGGGTGATCAGGCGCCGCGAACTGGCCTCCGCCTGATGCCAGGCCGACCTACGACTCAGCCCGCCCCGTAAACCCGAACACAGCAAGGACTTACCTCATGACCACCAACCGCCCCTCGGTCGTCGTCGTCGGCGCCGGCTTCGCCGGACTGATCGCAGCACGCGAACTCGAAGCCGCCGGCGTCAGCGTGCGAATCGTCGAAGCCCGCGACCGCGTCGGCGGCCGAGCATGGACCGACGAACGGCTCGGCGGGCATCCGCTCGAGATGGGCGCCACCTGGGTGCATTGGATGCAGCCGTTCGTCTGGACAGAGATCACCCGCTACGGGCAGGAGATCTATCCGAGCCCTGATATCGCCGACGCCTATTGGGTGAGCCAGGGAACAGTGCACCGCGGGACCGAGCACGACCTCGACGAGGCGCTGACCCGCCTTCAGGACAAGATCTTCGAAGGGTCGCGTGAGTTCTTTCCCTACCCGCACAATCCATTCGCCCTATTGCAGGACCCGACCGCCGATCCGGAACTGCTGGATCGCTTCCGCCGAGCCGATGAGGGAAGCGTGCTCGACTGTCTGCGCAACGGCGACTTCACGCAGGAGGAGATCGACCTCGCCGATTCGTACTGGTCGGCCGGCTACCAGGGTTCGACGAAGACAGCATCACCGCTCATGGCCAAACACTGGGCGGCACTGAGCGACCACCGCAGCTCGCTGATGGACGAACAGACGCTACGGTTCAAGCTCACCAACGGTATGCGCGGCCTGTACGAATCCATCGCCGCCGACCTCCGCACCGAGGTCTCCCTGAACACCGCCGTTACGCGGATCGCTCACCGCAACTCTGATGTCGAGGTGACCCTGACTGATGGCAGCGTCGTGCCCGCTGACGCTGTGATCGTGACCGTGCCCATCGGAGCGTTGAAGCATGTTGCGTTCGATCCGCCGCTTCCATCAGCCCAGCAGAAGGTCATCGACGAGGGCACCAACTCCGTCGGCTTCAAGATCTGGATCAAAGTTCCGGGACACCACTCGATCATTGCCGGGGCACCCGGCGACAATCCGATCTCGTTGCTGCGCAGCGAATACTTCCTCGAGGACGAAGACGCGACCATTCTGGTCGGGTTCGGCTCCGACCACACCGCCATCGACCTCGACGACAAAGCATCCGCCCAGAAAGCGATCAACGTCTGGCGCGACGACCTGACCGTCATCGACTGCGGCGGGCACGACTGGGTGGCCGACAAATGGTCGGGCCAGACCTGGGCGACCTTGCGTTCCGGCCAGTTCTTCGACGGTTGGAGCAACTTCGACACCGACGACGCCAGCCGACTGCGCTTCGCCGGTGCCGACTACGCCAAAGGGTGGAACGGCGTCGTCGTGGACGGTGCGATCGAGTCCGGTATCACCAATGCGCGCAAGGTCATCAACGCCCTCGCCCAGGAACGGGTCACGACGACGCCGACCGGATAGGACGACCGAAGCAGACGCACTACGACGCCCCGCCGCTGGCTTGCGCCCTCGCTATGTCGGCGGCCGCTGCAGGCCGTCGAGACCGGCCCGTATGCCGATCGCGTCGCGTCACCAAGGCGATCACCAGCGCAACCAACGAGCAGATCGGAATGGGCTGTCCGACAACGACGAAGATCGCGACGTCTCCGAGCACGGCGGCCGGGGCCACGACGATCACACCCGTCGGCGGCATCGGCGCTCGGCCGGGCGAACCACCGCGAACCCGGAACCACATGCGGCCCCATGGCTTGCCGATCGAGAGCCAACCCTGAAAGGCGATCAGCGAGGCCATGATCACGGTCCCGGTGATCAGCTGGGGTGGTGGCGAACCGCCCGCACTGTTGAGCGCCGGTGACAGGATCGCGATACCCACGAAGAGTTGGACCACGGTGATACCGAACTTCACCGCCACCCACCAGTGGTGAAAGTATCCCCACGACGTCGTCGCGCAGAGCAGGAACCCGGTGGCGGCAGAGGCGTTGGCCGACACCACCAGCACGGTGGTGTCCAGGAGATGCGCGGCCGCGGAATCGGCGCTGTTGTGCTGCAACAGCAGGACCATCATCGCAAGGGCCTGGCTCATCCAGCTCACGGATGAGAGCACGTGCAGCCATACCAGGACCTGTCGGGCCCGGCGAATCGGAGTGGAGACAGCCATGCGACCACGGTCGCACGCACTCTGGCGCAACCACATCGGGGTGCAACCCTGGATGATCCCTGAACTCCGAGAGGTAAACCACATGGGGAATTGCCCCAGTTGATGCCAGTACCTCATCTGGTTGGTCGCGACAGGTACTGAGTCGGAACGGTTTGCGCCCGGGCACGGGTACGCGATGTCATGATCGATCTGATTCACCCTGAGCCGAGGAGAGCTGATGGAATCGTCGTTCGTCGCCGTGGGACTGCCCATCGCCCTGGCGGTCATCATGTTCGGGTTGGGGTTGTCGCTGACTGTCGCCGATTTCCGGCGGGTTGCCCACAACCCGCGCGCAATCGCGGTCATCCTGGGCTGCCAGATGCTGCTGCTGCCGCTCGTGGCGTTCGGTTTGACGGTCGTGTTCGACCTCGAGCCCTATCTCGCCGTCGGCTTGATGATCCTGGCCGCGTCTCCTGGCGGCACCACGTCGAGCGTGTACAGCCACCTCTTCCGCGGTGACGTCGCACTGAATGTGACGCTGACGGCGATCAACTCGCTCCTCGGCCTCATCTCCCTGCCGATCGTCGTCAACCTGGCGCTGAACCACTTCGTCGGCTCCGACGAATCCGTCGGAATGCAGCCTGCCAAACTCCTGCAGGTCTTTGCCGTGGTCCTCATCCCGGTGATCCTCGGCATGGTAGTCCGACACCGCCGTCCCGAGTTCGCCGCACGGGCCGACAAGCCGGTGCGGATCGTGTCCATCGTCCTGCTGATCGGCGTCGTCCTCGGGGCACTGCTGGGCGAGGAGAAGGCCATGGAGTACCTGGCCCGCGTCGGAGTCGTCACGACCCTGTTCTGCGTACTCTCGCTACTCCTCGGCTACCTCGTGCCGCGAGTTGCCGGACTGACCCGCGGTCAGTCGATCGCCAGCGGTTTCGAGGTCGGAATCCACAATTCGACGCTGGCCATCGCCGTGGCGCTCACCGCGCTCGACAACTCGGAGATGGCAATCGCCCCGGCGGTCTACGGCATCCTGATGTTCCCGCTGGCCGCTCTGTTCGGGTTCGCGGTGCGGAAGCTGACGCGGCCTCGCGAACCGGTCGGCGCCGAAGGGACTCGAGCCTGATTCGCTACCGCGTCGGCCGGAAGTCGACTTCCATCTCCTTCCCGCCCCGCTTCAGGTAAGCCGCGAGATTCTCCGGATCGTAGGTGTCGACGTGGGCTCTGCGCTGGGTCGCGCTGCTCGCCGCATATTCGTGCTGTTCGTCGGCGTGCGCCATCGTCCGAGAGAAGGGCTTGAAGAACCAGCGGTAGAAGCCCTTCCGGGATTCCTGCAGCGGTGTGGCAAACGCGTTCGTGCCGAGGAGGAACGTCGTGATCGCGTCGACCGCGGTCGCCCTGAGCCTGGTGGCACCCGAAAGATCCTCGGACTCGCCTTCGGTGAAGCAGAGTCCGTGTTGGCGTGCCCGATCCATCATCCACACCAGCGGGATATCGCTGATCTGGCTGTCGTCGTAGCCGCCGCCGACGTTGCAGTGGACGCCGGAGAACCAGACCTGTTCGATGATCTGGTCGTCGGGGCGATCCGGCTTGGGCGACCACAGCGTCGGCTCGAACGGTCGGCGTTTCTCGTCGATCGCCAGTGCGTGGTAGGCCACCTTCACCGTGGAGCTCAGCTGCGTGTCGTGGAATGCCCAGCGCTCGTTGAACTTGTCGAAGATCTTCCACCCGTCGAGCGGAATCCCCAGTGACCCGACTGTGTCCCACACCCCGATGAACTCGATGGGTGTCTCATACGAGTAGGCCGCTCGGAACTCGGTGGCCCGCTGCTGCGCAGGCGCCGACGATCCGTCACGGTCGCGGTAGAGCTCGAACGCCTCATCGATCCGGTCCTTGTGCTCCCGCTTGAGTATTCCGCTGTTCCGGATGAAACCGGCGAGGCTGCGGGCGGTGTAGGCGCCGCGGCTGAATCCGAACAGGAAGATCTCGTCACCGGGCTCGTAGAGGTCGACGAGTTCGCCGTATCCCTTCTTGAGGTTCTTGGACAGTCCCCATCCGAGCGCTCCGCCACGAATCCTCTGCCACGGTTTGGTGCCGACTCCGGCGACATACAACGGCTTCTGGATGACACCGTCTCGATCGGTGGGCGCGATCGAGGTGTGGATCTTCACGACATTCGTCGGATTCTTCTGCCCGAAGGCGTTCCACGTTCCGTCGCAGCACACGATCAGGCGCTTGGCCATGGTGTTCGATACCCCCGTCTCAGGCGTGTCCGATTGGCTCCGGAGATCCTATGCCCTGGCGGCCTCGTCCCGCGTCCGGTGAACGGTCGACGCTCACGAAGACTTTCCGCCGACCATCGCGCGGGCACGCTCGAGCACGGCGTCGCGGATCGACTCGGGCGCCACGACCTCGCACGAAACGTCGAAGCACGCGGCCCAGATGAGAGTCGCTGCACGGGAGCCGTCGGCGAATCGCAGGCCGACCCGTACCGCGTCGCGGTCACCAACTGCTTCCACCTCTGTCAGGGTCGCGATCCGGCCGAGACGGTCGATGTCCGCGCGGGCACATTCGACGATGACGTCGACCGATTCGAACGACGCCCGGAACTCCCGCCGGTGCCGTTGCCAGATCTCCTCCAGGTCGACCTCCGCCTCGCGTTGGGCCGGCTCGTCCAGGACCTCGACGTGGGACATTCGTGAGACGCGATACATGCGTTCGCGGCCTTCGGAATTCGCGACGAGATACCACGTGTCGCCTGCGACGATGAGTCCGACCGGATCGAGGACCCGTCGACGCGGCTCGGCGTCGGGTCGCTGATAGGTCAACCGAATGCGTCGTCCGTCGAAGACCGCCTGTTGCAGCTCCGCGAGCGCGTCCTGACGTTGAGGTGCGCGGACGAATCCCTCCGGCCGCACCAGCACGCGCTGGGCAGCCCCGGCCGCCCGATCACGATGGGCCTCCGGCATTGCCGCCGCGACCTTGCGCATCGCGCTGGCGAAGGCGGGTGAGTCGAACCGGCCCGTCCCGGCCAGCAGCGACGTCGCCTCGTCCACCGTCAGCCCGGTCAGATCCGTGCGATAGCCCGGCAGCAACGCGAACCCGCCATGCCGGCCCCGCTCGGCGTAGACCGGCACCCCGGAGAGCGACAGGGCGTCGATGTCGCGCAGGACGGTGCGCTCGGAGACACCCAGTTCATCCGCGATCGCCGCCGCAGTCATTCGACCGTGCCTCTTCAACAGCATCATCACCGCGATCAGACGTTCCGCCCGCATGTCCCCAATCTTCCCTCAAAACATGACAGAAGATGTCGTATTTATTGCCTTCACTGGGAGTCACCAGCCACAACGAGAGGAATCGTCATGACCGCACCATCCGATCCGCGACCCGCCTACGCAGCAGCCACCACCTGGGTGTTCGAGCTGCTGTCCGCGGTGTCCGACGACCAGCTCGATTCCCCCACGCCGTGCGAGGACTTCGACGTCCAGACGCTGGCCGCACACCTCGTCGCGACGGCGAACAAGGCCGTCGCGCTGGGGTCGGGAGCCGATGCGTTGGCCCTGCCGTCGTTCGCCGACCGGCACGACGCGGCGGCGTATGTCGAGACCGTCGGCCGCGCCGTCGAGGTCTGGTCCGACGACTCCACGCTCGCGCGCACCGTCAAGGTGCCGTGGGGCGAGGTACCGGGAGCCGCAGCGCTCTGGGGGTACGTCAGCGAGACGCTGGTCCACGGGTGGGATCTCGCGGTCGCCACCGGGCAGCCGGCCGAGGCCGACCCAACGATCGTGGAGCCGGTACTCGCCGTCGCCCGGCAGTTCATCCCGGCCGAGATCCGCGAGGATGACGCGGTGCCATTCGGTGCGGTCGTCGAATCCCGCGCCGAGGCCGGGCCCACCGAACGCCTGGCCAACTGGACCGGGCGGGAGTCGTCGAAATGGGTGAGTGCGGTGGCGTGAGGGGGGTTTCGATACGCCCTCGCCTAGCGGCTCGGGCTACTCAACCAGCGAGGGCAAAAGCATACAGTGGAACCTTGTGTCCACCGAACGTACGCCCGGACTGAGTACGGGCGGCGGACCCGCGACGGGAGTCTTCGCGTCCCTCGCCAACCCCAACTATCGGCTCTACTTCGGTGGCCAGACGCTGTCCATGACGGGCACGTGGATGCAGATGACCGCGCAGGCGTGGCTGGTCCTCGAGCTCAGCGGGTCGGCGTCGGTACTGGGTGCCATCGTCGCGCTGCAGGCGTTGCCGATCCTGCTCCTCGGGCCATATGCGGGGGTCATCGCCGACCGTGTCGACCGCCGCCGCCTGATGATCACCCTCCAGACCGTCATGGGTCTGCTCGCCGGTGCGCTCGCGGCGCTCACCGTCGGCGGCTGGGTGCAGATCTGGCACATCGCCGTCCTCGCGCTCCTGCTCGGACTCAACAACGCATTCGAGAATCCCGCCCGACAGGCGTTCATCCACCAGGTCGTCGGTGAGGACCTGATCCGCAACGCGGTCACGCTGAACTCGGTGATGGTCAACGCCGCCCGGGCCATCGGCCCCGGTGTGGCCGGTGTTCTGGTCGCGACGATCGGCGCCGGGTGGTGTTTCGCGATCAACGCGGCGAGTTTTGTCGCGGTCGTCATCTCCCTGGTGGCAATGAACACGGACACCATCGAGTACGAGGCGCCGGTCGCGCGGGCCAAAGGCCAACTCCGAGAGGGTCTGCGGTACGTGCGTGGTTCGCCGTCGCTGTGGATTCCACTGGTGATGATGGCTCTCGTCGGCACGCTGACCTACGAGTTCCAGGTGTCCATCCCGGCCGCCGCGGAGGGCACCTTCGCCGGCGGCCCACAGGCCCTCGGATACATGACCTCGGCGATGGGCGTCGGAGCCGTGGTCGGTGGGCTGTTCGTGGCGGCCCGCGGCACCACCGGACTGCGACCGTTGACCATCGCGTCCGCAGGATTCGGTGTCACGATGACCGCGACCGCGCTCGCCCCGTCGCTGCCCTTCGCGATCATCGCGCTGTTCTTCGTCGGCTGGCTCAG
Source organism: Gordonia prachuapensis (assembly GCF_036350515.1). Taxonomy (NCBI): domain Bacteria; kingdom Bacillati; phylum Actinomycetota; class Actinomycetes; order Mycobacteriales; family Gordoniaceae; genus Gordonia; species Gordonia prachuapensis. Next base: position 46,780 of record NZ_JAZDUE010000002.1, read on the forward strand.
CGTGACGTTCATGTCCACCGGCAACGCGACCCTGCAGCTCACCGCTACCCCGCAGATGCGCGGGCGCGTGATGTCGCTGTGGTCGGTGGCATTCATGGGTTCGACGCCGATCGGCGGCCCGATCATCGGCGCGATCTCCGAGGCCACCGACGCGCGAGTGGGACTCGGTGTCGGTGCCGCCACCTGTTTTGTCGCCGCACTCCTCGGGGCTGTCGCATGGCGGCGACAGGGTGGCAGCCGTCCCGTACGACTCCGCCCGACCGAGGGGTCGCTCTAGCGCGGTGTCGTCCGACCGTGTCGAGAATTCTCATTCTCGCGAGACGGATCTGGCTTTCCGTCTAATGTGATCCACCACACAGATCCAGTTCCAGGGGGAGTCGGCATGTCTGACCGATCGATGCCCGACGAGCATCGAGGACGGCCCCGCGGCCGAATCGGCTTGTCCTGCCTGGTCGCCGTGATCGCGATGGTGCTGTCGATCCTCGGCACCGCTCCGGCCGCCGCGGCCACCCACTACTTCCCCGACATCTCCGAGGTCGCGGTACCGGAGGCCGAGTGCGGTCCGGGTTCGCTGCCCGAGCCCGGCCTGCAGGGCGACGTCAGTGCCGAGGACCGCAACTCCGGACGGAGCCGACTGGGATACCGATGCAACATGTCGCAGCTGGGCACCGTGCGCGGAGCCGGCGGCGGCATCGTGTCGGTGACCTTCGACCATTGCAGCTACACCGGCAGCCTCTTCCCGGGCACCAACCTGGTACCGCAACCCGGTGTGCAGGTGGTCGACGTCACCAACCCTCGGAACCCGCGGATCGTCGGCTCCCTCGCCGAACCGGCCATGCGCGGCGGCACCTGGGAGACCCTCAAGGTCAACAAGGAGCGAAAGCTGCTGGCCGCGACATCCGTTCCACTCAATTGGGGCGGCGGATTCTTCTCGATCTACGACATCTCCGATTGTGACAAGCCGAAGCTGCTCAACCGTGGCCCGGGAACATCGTCACCGCTTCCGTTCACGTCGCACGAGGGCGGGTTCTCGCCAGACGGTCGTACCTATTGGGCGTCCGGGATCTTCCCCGGCCACCTCAGCGCCATCGACGTCTCGAATCCGGCCGCACCGACGGTGATCTGGCAGGGACTGCACAGTTTCCTCGGACACGGTTTCGGCATCACCCCGGACGGCAACCGGATGTACCTGTCGAATGCGGCCGGGGTGACGGTACTGGATATCAGTGCGGTGCAACGTCGTTCACCCTATCCGCAGGTGCCCCACGTCGTCGCCTACCTGTGGCCGGACGGACAGGTCAACCAGCACACCATCCCGGTGACCTACCGCGGCCGACCGCACATCATCACGATCGACGAACTCGGCTCCGGCGGGGTGAAGTTCTTCGATGTCAGCAAGGTGAACGAGCCCGGGTACGTCGCACAGATCAAACTGGAGATCAACCTGCCGAGCAACCTCGACACCAACCTCCGGTCGTCGATGGGCGGAAGTGTGTTCAGCAGCAATCCGCACTACTGCGCGGTGGATCGCCCGCAGAACCCCACCGCCCTCGCATGTTCCTGGGAGTCATCGGGTATTCGAGTGTTCGACATCCGCAACATCAAGCAGATCAGGGAGATCGGCTACTTCAACCCACCCGCGCAGAAGAACGCGACGATCGTCGAGTTGCCGAATTCGCCGCACGTTCTCGCGTCTGCGGCCGGATTCCCCGCGGTGGAGTTCCTCAGCCTCGGCATGTCAATCGCCAACGGCAAAGTGGCGTTTCACGAGATGATCGGACCCCGCACCCACATGCTGATCGGCGGCGACATGGCGACCGACTGGTGCCTGTCGCCTCCGGAGTGGCGCGGTAACCAGATCTGGACGACCTGCTCCGACGGCGGGTTCTATGCCCTGCAACTGAGTCCGCGCGTCTACACCCCACCCGACGATCAGGATTCGAACATCGGATGAGCACCACCGTGGTACGGATCGTCGGAGTTGTCGGGGTCGCCGCGCTCCTCCTCGCGATGGGGGTTGCGATCGGCGTGGCCTGGGAGAATCATCGCGACTCGGGCGGGCACCGCACGCCGAGTGTCACCGACATCGGGTTCGCGCAGGACATGGCGACTCACCACGACCAGGCGATCCTGATGTCGCAGAGCCTCTCCCGTGACGTCGCACCTCAGGTCCGCGGGCTCGCCGACCGCATCGTCGCGGCGCAGACGGCCGAGGTCGCCACCATGCGCGGCTGGTTGACCTGGTTCGCCGCGCCGATGACGTCCGACGAACCGATGTCATGGATGGGCGATGGACCCGGCCATCGACACGGCCCGACCGACTCCGACGGGCCTCCCATGCCCGGGATGGCCAACACCGACGAGCTCGGCCGGCTCGCCGCCGCTCACGGACGCGCTGCAGAGGTCTTGTTCCTGCAGTTGATGATTCGACACCATCACGGTGGCCTCGACATGGCACAGGCCGCCTACAACGATCCGCGGTCGAGCTCGGCAACCAAACAGCTCGCGCTCACCATGATCGGCGAGCAGGGCGACGAGATCGGCCAGATGACCCTGATGCTGCGCGAGCGCAACGCGCAGCCGCTGCCGATGTGAGACCCGAGCCGTTAGAAAATCTCCGGCAGGTCCGTTGACACACGATCGGTGAACGTCGCCGGCCGCTTTTCCAGGAACGACGTGACGCCCTCGGCGACGTCGGCCATGGTGCCGCGGTAGTAGATCGCCTTGGAGTCGGCGCGGTGGGCGTCCCAGGGGCTCGATGCGCCGGCCATCCGCCACAGCAGTTGCCGGGTCAACGCCACCGACACCGGCGCCGTCGTCGACGTCATCTCCCGGGCCACCGCGATCGCCGTCGAGAGCACCTCGTCCTTGGGCACCACCTGCTGCACCAGCCCCTTTTCGTGGGCCTCGGCCACCGGCACCATCTTCGCGCCCATCGTCCACTGCAGGGCGGTGGGCAGGCCGACGAGTTTCGGCAGGAACCAGGTCGATGCCGCTTCCGGGACCAGCCCCCGCTGCGCGAAGACGAAACCGAACTTGGCGTCGTCAGAGGCGATGCGGACGTCGGCGGGCAAGGTCATGGTCACCCCCACGCCGGCGGCCGCGCCGTTGATGGCCATCACCACAGGTTTGAGTGATTCGAAGATACGTAGCGTGACCTGCCCGCCCATGTCACGGGGGATGTCACCCGACTCCTGCTGCTCGAGTTCGAAAGTGGTTGCACCGCCACCGAGGTCGGCGCCCGCACAGAAGGCACGGCCGGTCCCGGTGATCACCACCGCACGCACCGAGTCGTCGGCGTCGGTCTCATCGAAGACGGAGATCAGTTCCTCCCCCATCTGGTGGGTGAAGGCGTTGAGCCGGTCGGGCCGGTTGAGGCGGATGATCGCGACGTCACCGTCACGTTCGAGAACGATGTGCTTTTCGGCGGTCTGCTCGGTCAGAGAGGTCACCGATCCAACGTACTCGACGACCGAGCGATCGTTCGTGAAGTCTCGCGAACGCGGACCCATCCAGGTGTGCATCGGCTGTCCGGTCGGCCCCATCTGACCACTGTCGAAAACTATTCTGAGCGCGGTGTCGATTTCACTCGCACTCGTTCGACGTCAGGGTAGAGGGTTTCACCAGGGACCCCGTTCCGCACGACAATCCGAGAGAAAGGCAACACGATGAAGTACATGCTGATCATGCGCGCAACCGAGGCTGCCGAAGCCGCTGCCGCCGACGTCGACTTCCAGGAGATCATCAACGCGATGGGGCGTTTCAACGAGGAGATGATCAACGCAGGGGTGCTTCTCTCCGGCGAGGGACTCGCGGATCCGTCCGAGGGATTCGTGGTGAGCTTCTCCGCTGACGAAGACCCGCTGGTCACCGACGGTCCGTACGGTGAGGTCCACGAGATGTTCAACGGATTCTGGATTCTGCAGGTCTCCAGCAAGGAACAGGCCGCGCAGTGGGCGAAGAAGGCCCCGCTCGGCCCGGGCACCAAGCTCGAGGTGCGCCGCGTCACCGACGAGTCCGACTTCGAGGACTACGCCGACAACGAGTACATCCAGAAGGAGAAGGGGTGGCGGGAGGAACTCGGCACCAAGTGAGCGACGACGACATCCGGCGGTCCGTCGATGCGGTGTGGCGTATCGAGGGCAGCCGGATCGTCGCGACGCTCGCACGCGTCGTCGGAGATGTGGGATTCGCGGAGGATCTCGCACAGGAGGCGATCGCCGAGGCACTCGAGCAATGGCCCGACGCCGGCGTTCCGCGGAACGCCGGCGCCTGGCTGACCGCGGTTGCCAAGCGCCGCGCGATCGACGGATGGCGACGGCAGGAACGGCTCGACGACCGCTATCAGATGATCGCCCGCGACCTCTCCGAAGTGGCCGAGGAAGAGTGGGAGCCGGTGCGCGACGACGTCCTCAAACTGGTGTTCGTCGCCTGTCACCCGGTCCTCAAGCGCGACGCTCAGGTCGCGCTCACGCTCCGTGTCGTCGGCGGCCTGAGTACCGAGGAACTCGCGCGCCTGTTCCTCACGACGGTGCCGACCATCCAGCAGCGGATCGTGCGTGCCAAGAAGACGCTGTCGGCGGCCCGGGTGCCCTACGAGGCACCCGAGCCGGCGCAGTGGCCCGAACGCCTCAACGGGGTGCTCGGTGTCATCTACCTGATCTTCACCGAGGGGTACTCCGCGACCTCGGGTGACACCTGGATGCGCCGGGAGCTGGCCGCGGAGGCATTGCGGCTCGGCCGTGTGTTGTCCGCGCTGGTGCCGTCCGAACCCGAAGTGCATGGGCTGGTCGCGCTGATGGAGCTTCAGTCGTCGCGGTTTGCGGCGCGCGTCGGGGCCGACGGGCGTCCCGTGCTGCTCGCCGATCAGGACCGGCGACGCTGGGACCGTGGCCAGATCTCCCGCGGGCTCGCCACCCTCGACCACGTCGACACCTTGGGCCGCGGCCGCGGGCCGTACGCCCTGCAGGCCGCGATCGCCGCCTGCCACGCGCGCGCCACGTCGGTCGACGCCACGGATTGGGCGCAGATCGTCATCATCTACGAGGCTCTGGAAGAGTTGACCCGCAATCCGGTGGTGACGTTGAACAAGGTGGTCGCGGTGTCGATGGCAGCGAGCGCCGACGACGCGCTCCACCTGCTCGACACCGAGGTCGATACGAAGAAGCTGGCGAGCTCACACCTGGTGCCGAGCGTGCGCGGTGAACTGCTGGCCCAGCTGGGCCGCACCGAGGAGGCCCGGTCCGAGCTGCGCCGGGCCGTCGAGCTGACCGCGAACGGCGACCAGCGCCGGGTGTTGGAGGAGAAGATCGCGGCGTTGTAGTCGGCGGGACCGCAGATCGAGAAGCCCGAGCCCCAACCGCTGATCCCCACCGCTGATCAAGAAACCCGAGCCCCACCCGCTGGTCGAGTGGGCCGAGCCCCACCCGCTGATCGAGAAGGCCGACCCCCACCCGCTGATCGAGAAGGCCGACCCCCACCCGCTGATCGAGTAGGTCGAGCCGCTAGGCGAGGCCGTATCGAGATCCAGTGCGGCTCAAGCGGTCTCGATACGCCGATCACCTACTCGACGACCGAGCGATCGTTCCTAGAGTCTCCGTTTCCACGAGGGCTATGGCCTGATACCTCGCGGAACGGCGCGGATCGGCCGCCTGCCAAAATCACGAGGCACGCGGTGGCCGCGATGAGTGTGGGGCCGGCGAGCACGATGGCCCAGCCCAGTCGCTCGTCACGCGCCACGGCACACACCCGGTAGACGCGCTCACCGTCTCGGTTCTCGATGTAATCGACCTGGGCCGAGCTGTGTTGGTCGCCGATGATCGAATTGCACGAGAAAGTGACCTCTCCGTCAGCCTTCGTCGGCTGCGGGGCGAGGAACAGCAACATGATGACGCCCCACGTTCCCGCCAACCACAGTGTCGCGGTGATCCCCGCCCACAGACCCCGACGACGAAGGAATGTTCCGATCTGACGACTGGACCCCACTGTCTGCGTCTCCCCCGATGACGACATGCACCCATTGTAGGTAATACCGGGCCGACGGCGCGGAGTGGAGCACTGCGCGAAGGCGCGCCGGATCGCGGCGTTGTGACGGCCCACTATCCCGCTGATCGAGTAGGCCGAGCCGCTAGGCGAGGCCGTATCGAGATCTAGTGCGGCTCAAGCGGTCTCGATACGCCGCTCGCCTAGCGGCTCGCGGCTACTCGACCACCGGGTGGGGGCTCGCGGCTACTCGACCACCGGGTGGGGGCTCGCGACTACTCGACCACCGGGTGGGGGCTCGCGGCTAGTCGACCACCGGGTGGGGGCTCGCGGCTACTCGACCAGCGGGTGGAGCCACCCCTGAACGTCGAAACCACCTTGCTTCACAAGCAAGGTGGTTTCGACGTTGTGGAGTATCTGAGCGGAGGCTAGCTCGCCTCGCCCTTGCTCTCGCCGGCCTTGGTCAGCTCGGCGGGAGCGTCCGGGAGCTCACGCGGCTTCTCCGATCCGGTGAAGACGAACCGGGCGTCCTCACCGTCGTCCTCGCCGTCCCAGCCTTCGACGTCGACCAGCACGATCTGACCCGCGGTCAGCTCGTTGAACAGGATCTTCTCCGAGAGCTGATCCTCGATCTCACGCTGGATCGTGCGACGCAGCGGCCGGGCACCGAGCACCGGGTCGAAGCCGCGCTTGGCGAGCAGCCCCTTCGCCTTGTCGGTGAGCTCGATCGCCATGTCCTTGTTCTTCAGCTGCGTCTCGACGCGGGTGATCATGAGATCGACCATCTCGATGATCTCCTGCTGCGTCAGCTGGTGGAACACGATCACGTCGTCGATACGGTTCAGGAACTCCGGCCGGAAGTGCTTCTTCAGCTCGTCGTTGACCTTGAGCTTCATCCGCTCGTAGTTCGACGTCGAGTCGTCACCGGAGGTGAAGCCCAGGCCGACGGCCTTGGAGATGTCGCTCGTACCGAGGTTCGAGGTGAAGATCAGCACGGTGTTCTTGAAGTCGACCGTGCGTCCCTGACCGTCGGTGAGACGGCCGTCCTCGAGGACCTGCAGCAACGTGTTGTAGATCTCCTGATGCGCCTTCTCGATCTCGTCGAACAGCACCACCGAGAACGGCTTGCGGCGCACCTTCTCGGTGAGCTGGCCGCCCTCTTCGTAGCCGACGTAGCCGGGAGGGGCACCGAACAGCCGCGACGCGGTGAACCGGTCGTGGAACTCACCCATGTCGATCTGGATGAGCGCGTCGTCCTCGCCGAACAGGAAGTTCGCGAGCGCCTTGGACAGCTCGGTCTTACCGACACCGGACGGGCCGGCGAAGATGAACGAACCGGACGGGCGCTTCGGGTCCTTCAGGCCGGCGCGGGTACGGCGGATCGCCTTGGACACGGCCTTGACCGCATCCTCCTGGCCGATGATCCGCTTGTGCAGCTCGTCCTCCATGCGGAGCAGACGGGTGGTCTCCTCCTCGGTGAGCTTGAACACCGGGATTCCGGTCCAGTTGCCGAGGACCTCGGCGATCTGCTCGTCGTCGACCTCGGCCACGACGTCCATGTCGCCGCTACGCCACTGCTTCTCACGCTCGGCACGCTCGTTGACCAGCTGCTTCTCCTTGTCGCGGAGATTGGCGGCCTTTTCGAAGTCCTGCGCGTCGATCGCGGACTCCTTCTCCTTGCGCGCGTCGGCGATGCGATCGTCGAACTCACGCAGGTCCGGCGGCGCGGTCATCCGGCGGATACGCATGCGCGCGCCCGCCTCGTCGATGAGGTCGATCGCCTTGTCCGGCAGGAAGCGGTCGTTGATGTACCGGTCGGCCAGCGTCGCGGCCGCGGCGAGTGCACCGTCGGTGATGGACACCCGGTGGTGGCTCTCGTAGCGGTCGCGCAGACCCTTGAGGATCTCGATGGTGTGTTCCACCGACGGCTCACCGACCTGCACCGGCTGGAACCGGCGTTCGAGGGCGGCGTCCTTCTCGATGTACTTGCGGTACTCGTCGAGGGTGGTGGCGCCGATGGTCTGCAGCTCGCCACGGGCCAGCTTCGGCTTGAGGATGCTGGCGGCGTCGATCGCGCCCTCGGCGGCACCCGCCCCGACCAGCGTGTGCAGCTCGTCGATGAACAGGATGATGTCGCCGCGGGTGTTGATCTCCTTGAGCACCTTCTTGAGGCGTTCCTCGAAGTCACCGCGGTAGCGGCTGCCCGCGACCAAAGAACCGAGGTCGAGGGTGTAGAGCTGCTTGTCCTTGAGCGTCTCGGGCACCTGGCCATTGACGATGGCCTGCGCAAGGCCCTCGACGACGGCGGTCTTGCCGACGCCGGGCTCGCCGATCAGCACCGGGTTGTTCTTGGTGCGGCGGCTCAGCACCTGCATGACCCGCTCGATCTCCTTCTCGCGCCCGATGACGGGGTCGAGCTTGGCCTCGGCGGCGGCCGCGGTCAGGTTGCGGCCGAACTGGTCGAGGACGAGCGAGGTCGACGGGGTGCCGGACTCGCTGCTGCGACCGCCGGTGCCGGCTTCCTGCGGCTCCTTGCCCTGGTAGCCACTCAGCAGCTGGATGACCTGCTGGCGGACCCGGTTGAGGTCGGCACCCAGCTTGACCAGCACCTGAGCGGCAACACCCTCGCCCTCACGGATGAGGCCGAGCAGGATGTGCTCGGTGCCGATGTAGTTGTGGCCGAGCTGCAGCGCCTCGCGCAGCGAGAGCTCCAGGACCTTCTTGGCGCGCGGCGTGAACGGGATGTGACCCGACGGTGCCTGCTGGCCCTGGCCGATGATCTCCTCGACCTGGCTGCGGACACCCTCCAGCGAGATCCCGAGCGACTCGAGCGCCTTGGCGGCCACGCCCTCACCCTCGTGGATGAGACCCAGGAGGATGTGCTCGGTGCCGATGTAGTTGTGGTTGAGCATCCGCGCTTCTTCTTGCGCCAGGACGACGACCCGGCGTGCGCGGTCGGTGAACCGTTCGAACATTGTTCTCCCTCGTTTGCTAGCGCCCCGGCCGTCGGTGGCAACCGCAGTGGCGACAACTGCGGAAGCGGTGTCGGAAACGTCGTGTCCCTGTGTGACGACCAGCCTGCTTCCACTCTAGTGGTCGCTCGAGGTGCATCCACAGTTAACGCCCGTCAGCAACGATTCATCTGGCCGACATGGCGGGGGTCTGCGCAGTACAACCGCGCACGTCGGCGCTGTGTTCCGTGTCTGATACGCCGAGAGCGAACGGGCCGCCCGAACGCCGAAATGGCCCGTTCAGGGACTTGGCGTCGAACCCGCGCCGGACGCGGTGAACAACGGTAGCCTTCCAGAAATGAGTGATGGCGCTCGGCCGCATCCCTCCGACCGGGATACCGGTCCGCATCCGCAAGCCTCCACGGGCTCCGTCAACAAGGTCGTGTTCGCCGCGTCCGCGGTCATCGTCCTCGCGTTTGCGATCTGGGCCCTCGCCGCACCTGAGGCCGCCGAGAGCGTGATCGGCGACGTCCGCGATTTCATCACCCGCTGGTTCGGGTGGTGGTACTTCATCCTGGCCACCGGCATCGTCGCGGTCGTGGTGTTCGTCGGTGCCAGCAAGTACGGCCGCTACCGCCTCGGGCCCGAGGAGTCGCGCCCTGAATACAGTCTGTTCACCTGGACCGCGATGTTGTTCGCGGCCGGCATCGGCATCGATCTGATGTTCTTCTCCGTGGCCGAACCGGTGACCCACTTCCTGGCTCCGCCGACCGGACCTCCCGAGACCAACTTCGCCGCCCGCGAGGCCGTGACCTGGACGGTGTTTCACTACGGCGTCACCGGCTGGGCGATGTATGCCCTGATGGGTGGCGCGCTGGCGTACTTCGCTTTCCGCCACAACCTGCCGCTGACCATCCGGGCGGCGCTGTATCCGATCTTCGGCCGGCGCGTGGAGGGCCGCTGGGGTGACGCCATCGACGTCGCCGCCGTGCTGGGCACAATCTTCGGGATCGCCACGTCGCTCGGCATCGGGGTGGTGCAGCTCAACTTCGGGCTGGAAGAGATCTTCGGGATCTCGCAGGGCAAGGGAGCGCAGATCGGGCTGATCATCCTGTCCGTCGTCGTCGCGACCGCATCGGCGATCTCTGGTGTGGACCGCGGAATCCGCCGACTCTCCGAGATCAACGTGATCCTGGCGATCTTCCTGCTCGTCTACATCCTGATCGCGGGCCGCAGCGACTTCCTGCTCAACGCGCTGGCGCTCAACGCCGGCGACTACGTGTCGACCTTCCTCGACCGCACCCTGGACACGTTCGCGTGGGATCAGATCAATCCGCCCCCGGACAATGACGCGCAGGCCTTCGTCGACGGCTGGACGCTGTTCTTCTGGGCGTGGTGGGTCGCGTGGGCACCGTTCGTGGGATTGTTCCTCGCCCGCATCTCGCGGGGCCGCACACTTCGGCAGTTCATGTTCGGCGTGCTCGTGGTGCCGTTCAGCTTCATCCTGTTGTGGGTGTCGATCTTCGGCAACAGCGCCCTCGAGGTGGCGCGCGGCAACGCCGACTTCGCCGAGATCACCGCCACGGCGCCCGAGGCGGGTTTCTATTCGCTGCTCGAGGAGTACCCGGGGTCGACGCTGCTGATCGGGGTCGCGACCATCACGGGTCTGCTGTTCTACATCACCAGCGCCGACTCCGGGTCACTCGTGATGGGTAACTTCACGTCACGATTGCCCGACCCGATGGCCGACTGCGCACGCTCGATCCGCGTCTTCTGGTCCCTTGCGATCGGTCTGCTGACGTTGTCGATGCTGTTCGCCGGCGGCGGCGACGGGTCGATCCTGACCCTGCAGGCCGCGACCGTGATCATGGGCCTGCCGTTCTCTTTCGTCCTCGCGCTGATCTGCATCTCGCTGCTGAAGGCGCTTCGTACCGAGTCGTACAAGCTGGACAGTTTCCGGACGACGCTGCCCAACCTGATCGCCGCGGGGCGTGGGGCGGCCGATCAGGGCGGATGGCGCCAACGCCTGTTGGGCACCCTGCGACATCCGGGTCCGGCGGCGACTCAGCGGTTCATCACCGGCTCGGTGGTCCCGGCGATGCACGAGGTCGCCGGCGAGTTCGCCAAGGAGGGCATCACCGCAACGGTCGACGAATCCGGCAGCAACGAAGGGGTGGCTTCGCCGCGGCTGGTCGTGGACCTCGCGGAGGAGCCGCGCTTCGACTACTGCGTGTGGCCGACATCGGCCCCGACACCGACCTTCGCGGTCCGCACCCAGTCGCACGACGACAGGTACTTCCGCTGCGAGGTGTACCTGTCGGAGGGCTCGCAGGGTTACTCGCTCAACGGCTACAGCCGCGAACAGGTCATCGGCGACATCCTCGATCAGTACGAGCGCCATCTCGGATATCTGCATCTGCGACGGTCGGCCACCGGGAACGTCGATTCCGACGGTGTGGTCGAAGCCCCCACCGACGATCCGGAAGGAGCTCCCTCCCCATGACCGACACCCTCTACATCGACGGTCAGTGGAGACCGTCGATGTCCGGGGAGACACGCGAGATTCGCTGTCCCGCAGACGGTTCACTGGTAGGTGTGGTCGCCGAGGCCGACAGCGCCGACACCGAGGCCGCGATCGCCGCCGCACGCCGCGCCTTCGACGACGGACCGTGGCGGGCCGCCTCGGCCACCGAACGCGGCGATCTGCTGCTCCGGGTGTCGGACGAGATCGACTCGCGGCGCGACGAGTTCGTGCGCGCCGAGACCGACGACACCGGCAAGCGGCCGTACGAGTCGGACATCGACATGACCGACATCGCCAACTGCTTCCGCTATTTCGGCAAACGTGCCGCCGAGGAGGCGGGCCGCATCGTCGATGCCGGGTCCGCCGACGTCGACTCCCGGGTGGTATACGAACCGATCGGTGTCTGCGGGCTAATCACGCCGTGGAACTACCCACTGCTGCAGGCCGCCTGGAAGATCGCACCGGCACTCGCCGCCGGGAACACGTTCGTGCTGAAACCCGCCGAACTGACCCCGCACACCGCGATTCTGATCATGCGGGTCCTGCACGATCTCGGGCTGCCTCCCGGGGTCGCGAACCTTGTTCTGGGCGCGGGCGCCACCGCCGGGGCTCCTCTCTCCTCACATCCGGACGTGGACCTCGTGTCGTTCACCGGAGGCCTCGCCACCGGACGCATCATCGCGCGTGAGGCTGCCGCGACGGTCAAGAAGGTGGCGCTCGAATTGGGTGGGAAGAACCCGAATGTCGTTTTCGCCGACGCCTGCGACACCGACGAGCGTCTCGCCGCGTCCGTGGACAATGCGCTCAATGCGGCGTTCCTGCACTCGGGCCAGGTCTGTTCGGCGGGGGCGCGACTGATCATCGAGGAGTCCGCTCACGACCGGTTCGTCACCGAACTCGTCCGCCGTGCCGAACAGATCCGGCTGGGACTTCCGTACGAGGAGGGCACCGAGACGGGGCCGCTCATCTCGGGGCAGCATCGCGACAAGGTGCAGGCTTACGTCGAGCAGGCCCGCGCCGACGGCGCCGAGATCCTCACCGGCGGCGCATTCGCCACCGGCGATCACGGTTCCGGCGTGCTCGACGACGGGTACTTCTATCCACCGACCGTCATCGACCGTGCGGACGCCACGATGGCCTGCGTCCACGACGAGGCGTTCGGGCCGACCGTGACCGTCGAGACGTTCACCGACGAGGACGAGGCGGTCGCCATCGCCAACGACACCGAGTACGGCCTGGCCGGTGCGGTGTGGTCGTCGGATTCCGCGCGGGCACGCCGGATCGCCTCCCGGCTTCGGCACGGGACGGTCTGGGTCAACGACTTCGGACCCTATCTGCCACAGGCGGAATGGGGTGGGTTCGGACATTCCGGGATCGGCCGCGAACTCGGACCGTCCGGACTCGACGAATACCGTGAGGCCAAACACGTCTACGAGAACCTCCGACCCGGTGTGACCGGCTGGTTCAGCGAGAGAGGAAGCAACGGTGAGTGACACGGGCCAGGCCTACGACTATCTGATCGTCGGCGGCGGATCCGCGGGCGCCGCAGTCGCGGCCCGGCTCTCCGAGGACGCCGACGTCAGCGTATGCCTGCTCGAGGCGGGTCCGTCCGACGTCGGCGACGACGCGATACTGCAGCTCGACCGATGGATGGAGCTGCTCGAGTCGGGCTACGACTGGGATTACCCCATCGAGCCGCAGGAGAACGGCAACGACTTCATGCGGCACGCCCGGGCGAAGGTCCTCGGCGGATGCAGTTCCCACAACAGCTGCATCGCATTCTGGGCACCACGCGAGGACCTCGACGACTGGGAGAACGAGTTCGGCTGCACCGGTTGGGGTTCGGACTCTGTGTACCGTCTTTATCCGCAGATCGAGACCAACGACGCCCCCGGTGACCATCACGGACGCAGCGGGCCGGTGCACCTGATGACCGTGCCTCCCGATGACCCCTGCGGCGTGGCCGTCCTCGACGCCTGCGAGGCAGTCGGCATCCCGCGCGCCGAGTTCAACAGCGGCACAACGGTGATCAACGGCGCCAACTTCTTCCAGATCAACCGACGGCCCGACGGGGTCCGGTCATCGTCCTCGGTCAGCTACCTGCATCCCATCCTCGACCGCCCCAATCTGACGGTTCGCACCGGGGCGTGGGTCAAGCGAATCGTCATCGAGCACAGCGACGGCGCCCCACGAGCCGTGGGCGTGGAGCTGACCGACAACGCGTTCGGTCGCACGGTCACGCTGCGTGCCGACCGCGAGGTCATCATCTCCGCCGGCGCCATCGACACCCCGAAGTTGTTGATGCTCTCCGGGATCGGTCCGACCGTCCATCTGCGTGAGCACGGGCTCGACGTCGTCGTCGACGCACCGGGAGTCGGCGCGAATCTGCAAGATCACCCAGAGGGGGTCATCGGATTCGAGACCACCCGGCCGATGACGCGGGAATCCACCCAGTGGTGGGAGGCGGGAATTTTCACCACCACGGTCGACGGCCTCGACCGCCCCGATCTGATGATGCATTACGGCAGCGTCCCGTTCGACATGCACACCCTCCGGCAGGGTTACCCCACCAGCGAGAACACCTTCTGCCTCACACCCAATGTCACGCATGCCCGTTCGCGCGGGACCATCCGGTTGCGGTCGCGGGACTTCCGTGACAAACCACGCGTCGACCCGCGCTACTTCACCGACCCGGACGGTCACGACATGCGGGTCATGATCGCCGGAATCCGCAAAGCGCGAGAGATCGCAGCGGCAGCGCCGCTTGCGGATTGGGTTGCACGCGAACTCTATCCGGGACCGGACACCACGTCGGACGACGAGCTCGCCGACTACATCCGACGGACCCACAACACCGTCTATCACCCGGTCGGCACCGTCCGTATGGGACCGGCGGACGACCCGATGTCGCCGCTGGACCCCGAATTGCGGGTGAAAGGTGTCGACGGCCTGCGGGTGGCCGACGCCTCGGTGTTCCCCGCGCATACCACGGTCAACCCCAACATCACGGTGATGCTGGTCGGCGAACGATGTGCCGAGCTGATCGCGGCGAACGGATGACGGTGTCGAACGAGTCCGGCTGGCCCACGATCCCGGTCGACGAGTGGGCCGACACCCGTGACACGATCCAGCTGATGACGCAGGTCGTCGGCAAGGTCCGGATGGTCAACACCGACGTGATGAGCCACTGGTGGAACGTCGTCCTCTACGTCTCGAGCCGCGGGCTGACGACTGGACTCATTCCCTACGGGAACCACGGCTTCAGCATGGATTTCGATTTCGCCGACCATCAGCTGGTCGTCATGACGACCGATGGCCGCCGGCAGTCGATCCCGCTGCGCGAACGGCCGATCGCCGATTTCTATCGCGACGTCATGGCCACGCTCGACGATCTCGGCGTCTCGACGGACATCTGGACCATGCCCGTCGAGATCCCCGGCGCGATCCCCTTCGACTCGGATGGTCAGCACTCGGCGTACGATCCCGATGCTGCCCAACGCTTCTGGCTCGCGCTGGTGCAGATCAACCGGGTCTTCGACATCTTCCGGTCACGCTATGTGGGCAAGGTCAGTCCCTCCCACTTCTTCTGGGGCGCTTGCGACATCGCCGTCACCCGATTTTCGGGCCGGCCGGCGCCGAAACATCCCGGTGGCGCCCCGAACTGCGGCCCGCATGTGATGTGGGAGGCCTACTCGCACGAGGTGTCGAGCGCCGGCTACTGGCCCGGCCCGGACGGCGAGGGCAGCTTCTACTCGTACGCCTACCCCGAACCCGATGGCTTTCGGACCACACCGGTCGGCCCGGCAGCCGCCTCGTTCGACGAATCGCTCGGCGAGTTCCTGTTGCCGTACACGGCTGTTCGCGAAGCCGCCGACCCGGATGCGGTTCTGCTCGAATTCCTGCAGGACACCTACGCCGCGGCCGCCGACGCGGCGGGATGGGATCGAGCGGGCCTCGAACGCTGAGCAGTCAGATAGTGAACGAATCGATGATCCGATCCAGGACGGTGAGGACCTCAGCCGTCGCCGCAGCCTTGTCCTCGGCCGCCGCGACATAGAGCGCCGACTCGTCGAGAGCTCCGATCGCGACGTGGGCGATCGGGCGGACCGGCTGGTCGGCGATCTGACCTGCCGCTATCGCCGCCTGCAGGATGCCCTCGATGAGGGCGAAGCCGAACTCCTCGCCCCGTGCGCGCCATTCGCTCCAGCCCAGGACGGCCGGGGCGTCGACCAACGTGATCTGATGCACCGCCGGATCGGTGGCCCGTTCGAGGAACACGCGTGACCCTGCCTTGAGCGCGCCGAGCGGATCGCTCGCGCCGATCTCCGCCACCTGTGTCGCGATCTCCGCGGTGATGTCCTGTTCCACCTGGTCGTAGACGGCGGCGAACAGTCCCTGCTTGTCCTTGAACTGATGATAGAGCGCGCCCCGCGTGACGTCTGCCTCGGTGACGATCGACTGGGTGCCGACGGCGGCGTACCCGTGGTTGCCGAACAGTGTGCGCCCCGCGGCCACGAGTGCTGCCCGGGTCGCGGCGGTGCGCTCGGCCTGAGTACGACGATTGACTTTCATACAGGTTGCACGTAACTTTCATACAGAGTGTTCGTAAGTTCTCCGAGTCTATCCGAGAGGCGGCACCCGCGATGACGACCACGATGTCGACGATCGATCTGCCCACCGCCACCATCGAATACGCGAGCCACGGCCCCGCCGACTCGCCCCACCCACCAGTCGTGTTCGTCCACGGTGTCCTCGTCGATCACCGACTCTGGCAACCGGCGGCCGAACTCCTCGCCGACGCCGGGTACCGCAGCATCGTGCCGACCCTGCCGCTGGGCGCTCACCACCTCCCGTGGGGGCCGACGGCGGACCGCAGCCCTCGTGGTGCGGCGCGCCTGCTCCACGAGTTCATCGATGCATTGGATCTGTCCGGTGCGACCCTGGTCGCCAACGACACCGGCGGAGCGATCACACAGTTCGCCCTCGACGACGATCCGGACATCGCTCGAGCCGTGGTGTTCACCAACTGCGACGCTTTCGACCTCTTCCCGCCTCAGCCGTTCCGACTGCTGTTCGCCCTGCTCCGGCAGCGACCGCTGCTCAAACCCCTCGCCGAGAGCATGCGCTGGCGCGCGCTGCGGCATTCACCACTCGGAGTGGGGCTCCTGATGAACCAGCCGGACCCGGAGTTCACCCGGTCGGTGTTCGAGCCCGTACAGACCGATGCCCGCATCCGAGACGATCTGATCGCGTTCCTGAAGGCGATCGATCCCGCGGAACTCGCCGAGGTCACCGCACGGATGTCGCGGGTACGGCTGCCGGTCACGATGGCGTGGGGCGTCGACGACCGGTGCTTCACACCTGAGCACGGACGACGATTCGCCGCGGTCTTCCCGGACGCCCGCTTCGTCGAGGTGCCGAACGCCCGCACGTTCATGTCGCTCGATCAGCCGCAGGCGGTGGCGGACGCCGTGGTGGCGACGTCGGCGCGGGTCTGACTGCGCAGCGAACCAATTCTGCGATCGGCCGTCGGATTCCGACCTCCGCGAACGACGATGTAGGTGTGAGTGGCGAACGAGAGGGTCCGCCCGGAGGCGGGGCGCCCGCACTGTTGGCGGTGTACGACGATGCGCTGCCGGCGGTGTACGGCTATCTGTTCCGGCGGTGTTCGGACCGGCGCGTCGCCGAGGACGTCACCTCGGAGACGTTCCTCGCCGCGATGGACACCGTGCGCCGCGACGACACGGCCAGGCCCACGACGGCCTGGCTGATCGGTGTGGCGCGACACAAGCTCGCCGACCACTGGCGGGCGATGCAGCGGACGCCGGAGCCGGTCGAGGAGGTTCCGGAACCCGCGGACGACCTGTGGGACGTCCACATCGACCGGATGGTTGCCCATCACACCCTCGCGACGCTGTCACCCACTCATCGCGCGGTGTTGACGCTGCGCTACGTCGACGATCTCCCGGTCGGCGACTGCGCTGCGATCCTCGACCGCACAGTGGGCGCGACCGAAGCGCTGCTCACCCGGGCCAAGCGGGCCTTCCGCGCGGCCTACCCGGAAAGCGACCGCCAGCCGGGTCGACCCCAACAAGCGCGGAGAGGAGGCCACGCATGAACGGGCACGACAACATGCCACGTCACGGCGGTGCGACGCCACCGGACCCGTTCACCATTCTGCGGGCCGCCGACTCGCCGGGCTGGGCCGACCCGATCGCCCCCGACGCCGAGTTCGCTCGCCGCCTGCGCGACCGACTCGAGCGCGGGGCGACCCTACCCGAAGGAGTTGTCATGAGTACCACAACCATCGAAACCATCAGCACCACTGCCGAACCGGCGGTGGAACGCCCCGGCGCCCTGCCGTACCTGACCGTCGCCGATGCGCGTGCGGCCATCGACTGGTACGTCGCACACCTCGGCGCCCGCCTGCGCGGAGAACCGATCGTCATGGACGACGGCACGATCGGCCATGCCGAACTCGAGATGGGCGGCGGTGCGGTGTATCTCGCCGAAGAGTTCCCGGACATGGGTATGCGCGGACCGCAACCCGGCCAGGTCTCGGTCAGTCTGATGCTGGCCGTCGACGACGCCGACGCCGCGGTCTCGGCCGCCGAACGCGGCGGTGCCGCGGTCACCCGCGAACCCTTCGATGGTCACGGCCAGCGCAGCGGCACCATCGTCGACCCGTTCGGGCATCGCTGGATGCTCACCGGACCGTCGAAGGCAGGTTCGGCGCCCGATCGCATCCGCACCGGCGACCTCGTGTACATGTCGCTGCAGACGCCCGACGTCGAGCGGGCCGCCCGCTTCTACGGGGCGGTGCTGGGCTGGGAGTTCGATCCGGTCCGGCGTCAGGTCACCAATCTCGGTCACCGACTGGGCATCTCGCAGTCCGGCGACTACGGCGAACACACCCTGTACTGCGTGTACGCGGTCGATGACTTCGACACCGCACGTACGGCGATCCTGGCGGCGGGCGGCAGCGCCGGCGAGGTCACCGAAGTGGGTCAGGAGGGCCGGCTGGTTCTCGACGCCGTCGACAACCAGGGTGTGGCGTTCTCGGTGCACGTCCCGGCCGACGACGAACCCCGACCCGACTCCCACCCCCGCGGGGTCGGCGAGATGTCGTACCTCACGCTGCTGACTCCCGACAGCGCGCGATTCCGCGCCTTTTACGGTGCGGCATTGGGCTGGACGTTCCGCGGCGGCCGCATGGACGACGGCTGGGAGGCCGATGACGTCCGGCCGCAGGTCGGAATCGCCGGCGGGGCCGATCGGTCGGTCGCCGTACCGATGTGGAACACCGACGACATCGACGCCACCCTCGATCGTCTACGAGCCGCCGGGGGCCGGATCATCGACGAACCCGACCGCCAGCCGTACGGGGTGATGGCCTTCTGCGCCGACGATCAGGGCACCCAGTTCTATCTCGGCCAGCTCTACTGACCGCGCGTCTGCAGCAGCCCGAGGATCATCACCGCGAAACCGGCGGTGGCGATCACGGCCCGAATGATGTTCCAGCGCACCCACGGTCCGACGAAATCCGCCCAGACCGTGGGTGCGTCGGCTGCGGGGACGTCACCTGCGGCGACGAGACGGTTGTTCAACGGCACGTTGATCGCCGCGGTGATCACCACGGCGATCAGCGTGAGGACGACCCCGGCGACGAGCCACCACCGCATCCCGTCGCCCCACCACAGCAGGACCGCGACGATGCCGAAACCGACTGCGCCGAAGAAGATCACCGCGAAGACCGGATTGATGATCGCGACGTTGATTCGCTGCATAGCCGGGACGGCGGCCGACGCACCTGCGCGCTGGAGGCCGGGCATCACCGCGTAGGCGAACGCGGCGAGGAGCCCGGCGACCAGCCCGGTGGTGGTGATCGCGAAAACCAGGACGGTGTCGCGAAGGATGTTCATCTCGCGACCTGATCCTCGTGAGCGGGCACAGTCGCCATCGATTCCGCGAATGCCGAGAAATCTGTCGCCGGGCGGCCGAGAACCTGGGCGACATCGTCGGAGACATCCGAGTTCCGGCCGTCGAACAACGTGCCGAACAATGCGAGTAGCAGACCGGCCTCGGCGTCGGGAACATCGAACTGCTGCAACAGTTCTCGATAATCATCGAGACCCACACGGGTGTAGACGATCTCGGTGCCGCGAGCTCGGCCGATCTCGGCGGCGGCATCGGCGAACGTGAGCAGACGCGGGCCCGTCACGTCATAGGTCCGGCCGGCGTGTGGATTGCCGGCGGGCGAATCGTCGAGCAGCGCGGCCACCGCGACCTCGGCGATGTCGTCGGCGTCGACGAACGGCTCGCCCACCTCCGGAACGGGAAGCGTCAACGAACCCATGGCCACCTCGGGCGCGAATCCACCCTCGGAGAAGTTCTGATCGAACCACGCGCACGACAACACCGTCGACTCGATGCGGCTCTCGTGCACCAACCGTCCGGCCTCGGCGGCCTCCGGTTCACCGCGCCCGGCGAGCAGGACCAGACGCGTCACTCCCGCCGATTCGGCCATCCGGACGAACTCCGCGATGTCGTCGGTGGCGCCGGGAACGATGAGATCCGGTTGATACGAGATGTAGACAGGGCCGGCGCCGCTGAGTGCCGGCATCCAGGTGGATCGGTCGGTCCAGTCGAAACGGGTCGTGCTCGACCGGCTTGCGCTGCGGACCGGATGGCCGCGCCGGGCGAGGAGGTCGGCCACCCGACGGCCGGTCTTGCCGGTCGCTCCCACCACGAGGACGGGAGCCACCGAGGCTGTACGGGCAGTGTCGGATGTTGCTGAGTTCTGTGTCATGAACCCACTCCACACCGGAAGGCCGAGACGATCCATGGGTGATCGGCTCGATTTCATACGTGATCGTCTCAGCGGTCGTACACTCGCTCACATGGACGCTCTCGGCAGCCTCTTGAACGGCCCCCGCGCACAGACTCCGATGATGCTGCGCATGGTCATGCGGTCCCCGTGGTCGGTGCGGATCGAGGACACCGCCCCGCTGACCGTCGTCGCCGTCACCCGCGGGGCGTCGGTACTGACCTACGACGACGGCACCAGCCATCACGTCCGCCCCGGCGACGTCGCGCTGATCCGGGGCATTCACCCGTACACGATCGGTGACGCCGAAGGCGCCGACTGGGTGGCGCGGATCGATGCCCACGGCGACTGCTACGACCCCACCGGCACCCACAGCGTGGCCGACGACATGTGCTTCGGGGTGCGCTCGTGGGGCAACACCCCCGACGACTCCGATGCCGCCGCGATCATGCTCATCGGCACGTACTCCAGTGGGGAGGTCAGCGAGCGTCTCCTGAACGCGCTGGACCGGATCACCCTCGTGCCGATGGCCGACCATCCGCTCATCTCGTTGATGGACGACGAGATCGTGCGTGATTCCCCGGCGCAGGAGGCGGTGCTGAACCGTCTGCTCGACCTGCTGCTCATCACCGGTTTGCGCCAATCGATGGAGGGCGGTCACCTCCGTGCCACCCAGTGGTACCGGGCGCACTCCGATCCCGTGGTCGGACAGGCGCTGCGACTGCTACACAACGGTGTCGACAAGCCGTGGACCGTCGGGACGCTGGCCGCCGCCGCAGGGGTCTCCCGAGCCGTCATGGCGCGCCGCTTCGCCGAGCTGGTCGGAGAACCTCCGATGGCCTACCTCACCCACTGGCGTCTCTCGGTGGCCGCTGACCTCCTCGCCGACCACGACACGGCGTTGAGCAGCATCGCCCGGCAGGTCGGATACTCCAGCCCGTTCGCCTTCAGCGCCGCGTTCAAACGCCACCGCGGCCTGAGTCCGGCCGCATTCCGCGCCCAGGCCTCGACCGATCGACTCGCCGCCCGGCCGGAGGCCGTCCCGGCCACATGATTCACTGATGGCCATGCCCGCCCGATCACCGATGTCCGATCTCGCGCGGCGCCTGCCCTTCGGCATCGGCACCGTCACCATGGTCCTGGTCGCGGCGATGATCGCGACGGTCGGCGTGGTGCTCGCCATCGGCACCCCGGAGAACCAGCAACAGGAGTACGTCGCAGGTCAGCTCCGAGGCTACGAACGCGAACCCGACGACGCGTGGACGCACTCCGACGAGACCTTGCCGGACTATCAGACCGGTGGTGGGATCGAGGTCGCGGACACCCACGCCGATCAGTGGCTGCTCAGCTACCCGTCGGGGCTGGGTCGGGCCTATCAGCTCGTCGACAAGCGCTCGGGCGCAACGATCTGGGGTGAGCCCGTCGTCGCCGGCCTCGGGGATTGCGCGTTCGACGAGTTCGGGCAGGTGGGTTGCGCGGTCAAGGTCGGCGGCATCTCCGACGGCTTCTACCTGGTCGACGATGACGGCCCCGGCTCCCCGACACCGCTCGACGACACGAAGCAGGTCATCGGCCTGGGTACCAACTACCTTCGCATCGACCAGGCCGGGTATCAGGTCACGCTGCGCACCCCCAACGGACGCGAGCTCTGGTCGCGGACGTTCGCCGCGGCCGCAACCGCCGACGTGCGCCCGGACGGCGTGCTGCTGGTGACGACCGCCGACGGCGGCCACTTCGTTCTCGACCCGGACACCGGCGCCGACCGACTCTCGTGCACGCAGTGCACCATCACGACATATCCCAGCGGAATCGCCGTCCAGTACAACGAGTTCGGACAGGAGCGCGTCGAGACCCACGCTGTCGAGGGTGGCGTCGTCCGCACGCCGCCGACCACTGTCGCCGAGGGTCTGCGTATCGTCCCCGGTCCTTCGGTGCTGCCGGTGCTCACCGGAACCGGCGACGGCCAGGTGCAGGCCACGCAGGGCCGCTACGAGATCCG
The DNA here is from genome assembly GCF_036350515.1 of Gordonia prachuapensis. Taxonomy (NCBI): domain Bacteria; kingdom Bacillati; phylum Actinomycetota; class Actinomycetes; order Mycobacteriales; family Gordoniaceae; genus Gordonia; species Gordonia prachuapensis. Next base: position 69,063 of record NZ_JAZDUE010000002.1, read on the forward strand.
CGATCCCGCGCGGTCGGAGGCGCTGTGGCAGATCACCGACCCCGAGTTGTCGAAGGCCAACACCAAGCCGTGCGGCACCGAGGTCGCCTTCGCGCTCAAAGACCGGTCGCGGGTGTTCTACACGCTCGTCGACGGCGAACCGGTCGGCCGGATGGAACCACCGAGTTTCGATGCACCGGCGGAGAATCTCGACAATCTGAACTGTATCGGTTCTGCCGGAACCGAACTCGTCTTCGCCAATCCCGATCAGGTGACCGCGGTGGACACTGAGAGCGGCGAGATCGCCTGGACGCGGCCCATCATCGGGTCCGCCGAGGCGGTCGACGGCTATGTCGTCCTGAGGCAGGGAACCACCCTCACCGTGTTGCGACCGAACTGATCGGCGCCGAGATCATGTGGCGGGTATCACAGTCCGACCCGCCGACTCGCTGACCTGCTCAGCGAGAGGAGCCGATCAGCGACCGATCAGGAACCTCTCAGAATCGGTAACGGCACCGTAACGGCCGGCGGACGATCTGATGTACGGTCGAGCGCGGCCATGGCCCGCAGCGGCGGGTCGGAGGTTGACCGAAATGTCCGACAATCGTTGTCCGCGAGGTTGATACGCTTGGGAAAGCACTCCGCACCGCGTCCGCTGCCGTTCACCCGGCCCACCGACACGGTGCCCCGCCGGTCCCGAGCATCGAGATCCCATCGTTCCCGCAACACCCGTCCGCCCTGGCTGGCGGTGACCGTCGTCCCGCTGGGGGTGCTTGCCGCGGCGGCCACCACGACCGCCGGGGCCGGCCAGTCCGCGGCTCCGCAGGCCTCCGACACGGCGAATGTGCGGTCGGCGTCCCCGGAGCCCCTCGCCCGGGGAGTGGACGCCTCGCCGGTGACCGCGGAGCGCCCCGCACCGCCCCCGGCACCCGCACCGCCTCCGCCGCCACCACCTCCTGCCAGCGTCACCAACGGGGCGGTGCCGGAGGCCAACTACGTCGCGTATCGTGATGCCGCCCAGTCGATGTCGCAGTCGACTCCCGCGTGCGGGATCGAGTGGCCGATGATCGCCGGGATCGGCCGCGTCGAGTCACACCACGCCAACAACGGCAATGTGGACCCGGCCAGCGGAGATCTGCGTGATCCCATCTACGGGCCGACGCTGAACGGCACGTTGGCCGGCAACGAGGTCATCACCGACACCGATGACGGGCTGCTCGACGGAGACGCGCACTACGACCGTGCTGTCGGGCCGATGCAGTTCCTGCCGTCCACGTGGGAGACGTACGCGTCGGATGGCAACGCCGACGGAAAGGCCGACCCGCAGAACGTGTTCGACGCCGCACTGGCGACGGCGCGCTACCTCTGCGACGAGCAGGGGGACCTGCGCGATCCGAAGGATCAGGTGGCCGCGATCCTGCGCTACAACAATTCGATGACCTACGTCGACGACGTGCTGGGCCACGCACGCACGTACTGAACCACGAAGCCCGAAGTCAGGGTGCGCTCAGGAAAGCCTGCAGCGCAGCCGAATACATGGCCACGTCGGCAGCGCCCATCATCTCGCGGGCGCTGTGCATCGCCAGCTGCGGGGCACCGACGTCGATGGTGGTCAGCCCGGTCCGTGCCGCCGTGATCGGTCCGATCGTGGACCCGCAGGGTAGATCCGCGCGATGGGTATAGCGCTGCATCGGCACCCCGGCGTTCTCGCACGCGACGGCGAACACCGCTTCGCCCACCGCATCCGAGGCGTAGCGAAGATTCTGGTTCACCTTGAGCACCGGGCCGCCGTTGATCGCGATCCGGTGCGATGGCTCGTGCCGTTCGGGGTAGTTCGGGTGGGTCGCGTGCGCCATGTCCCCGGACACACAGACACTGCCCGCCATCGCCTGCAGGTAGTCGGCACGAGACCCGCCGCGCGCCAGCACGATCCGTTCGATGATCGTCGCCAGGAAGTCCGAGGCGGCACCACGCTCGGAACCGCTGCCCACCTCCTCGTGGTCGAACAGCGCCAGGACCCGGGTGGGGATCGACGGCTCGCCGTCGAGGAGGGCCCGTAGGCCCGCGTAGCAGGTTCCCTGATTGTCGAGCCGTGGCGCACTGAGCAATTCGTCATCGGCACCGATCAGGCGGCTCGGCGCCACGTCGTGGGTCATCAGTTCCCACCCCAGCACGGATGTGGGGTCGATCCCGGCATAGCCCGCGACCCACTCCAGCACGTCCGGCGCCTCGGGGTTCAACGACCAGATCGCATCGACGTGCCGCTGCGGGTCGAGGGTGACGCCCTTGCGGTCCTCCGAGAGGTGAATTGCCAACTGCGGCACCCTCACCACCGGCTCGGTCACGTGGACGAGCACGTGGTCGACGCCGGCTCCGGACCGGAAGGCGAGCCGGCCGGACAGGCCAAGATCGCGGTCGAGCCACGAGTTCAGCCAGGCCCCGCCATAGGGCTCGAGCGGCACCATTCCCAGGCCCGCGGACGTCTTCGCAGGCCGCTGCTTGACCCGTAGGTTCGGGCTGTCGGTGTGGCCGCCGACGATTCGAAAGGTGTTGCCGTCTCCGGCGTCCCAGGCGATGATCGACCCGCCGCGGATCACATAGTTTCGGCCGCCCGGCGCCGTCCACTCCTGGTCCTCCGCGAGTCGCACGTACCCGGCGGCCTCGAGTTCGGCGGCGACGGTGGCGCACACGTGAAACGGTGACGGCGACGCGTCGATGAACTCGCCGAGCCCCTCGGCCGTCGCGGTCGTCGTCATGGTCATCGAGAGGACTCCGTTCGTCGTCGGTTCACCGGGCGGATTACGGGCGGGGACGGGTGACGGACGGGGTCGTCGGCACCTTTGCCCCGCCGACCGCGGCCATCGTCACCAGGACCGACACCATAAGGACGAGTTCGCCGAGGTTGCCGACCCACAGCACCGAGCTGCCGATCGGCGCGGCGATCAACATCACCAGTGCGCCGACGAACAGCCACGGGAAGCCTGCGTAGCGCCATGCGACCATGCCCATGACGATCAGTGCCAACACGGTGATGATGGCGGGGATGGGTGCTCCCTCGACGCCCGCGTTCACGTACCGCAACGCGTCGCCGGCGTCCTCGGGTGCCAGGTCCAGCCGAACGACGTCCTCGACGATCCCGATCAGGATCAGCATCGCCACGAGTGCCCAGCCGCCGAGAACGACGTTGCGGGTGCGCGCCTGCTCCACGCCGAGTCGCGCGACCAGGTTGCCGGCGACGATGATCAGCAGCGGCGTCATCACGGCGTGAATCCAGAAGCGCGGCATGTTGATTGCCATCAGGGTGTCGCCGTAGCCGACGAATCGGCCGATGGCGACGACGATGTTGTCGTAGGCGAGGCCCACGCAGATCGCGGCAACGAGCCCGGCGACGGCACCGACCTTGGGCAGCATGCGCAGCGCGAGTGCACCGACGACGAGCATCGCGACGCCGATGGCCGCCATGATCACCGAGGTCATCGAACTGTGGCCATCAGGCTGCGCCCATCAGGCTGCGGCGAGGACCGAGTCGATGACGGAGTAGAACAGGCCGAGCCCGTCGTCGCTGGGTCCGGTCAACGGTTCGGTCGCGTGCTCGGGGTGCGGCATCAGGCCGACGATCCGGCCGTCGCGGCTCGAGATCCCCGCGATGTCGAGGGCGGATCCATTGGGGTTGCCGCCGGCGTAGGTGAAGACGATCTGTCCTTCGCCTTCGAGTTCCTCGAGTTTGCCGGGCGGGGCGACGTAGCGCCCTTCACCGGACTTGAGCGGGATCAGGATCTCCGCACCGAGTTCGAACCGGGTCGTCCAGGTGGTGGTGTTCGACTGCACCTTCAGCCACTCGTCACGGCAGATGAAATGCAGCCCCTCGTTACGGGTGAGCGCGCCGGGCAGCAGGCCCGCCTCGCACAGCACCTGAAAGCCGTTGCAGATGCCCAGGACCGGCATTCCCTTGGCGGCGGCGTCGATGACGGAACCCATCATGGGCGCGAATCGCGCGATGGCGCCGGCGCGCAGGTAGTCGCCGTAGGAGAAGCCGCCGGGGACGATGACGGCGTCGACGGATTTCAGATCGGCGTCGCCGTGCCACAACTCGACCGGCTCCGCACCGGCGATGCGCACCGCGCGGACGGCGTCCACATCGTCGAGGGTGCCCGGGAAGGTGATGACCCCGATTCGAGCAGTCATGCCGGCGCCTCCCCTACTCCGCGACGCGGGAGACGTTGAAGTTCTCGATCACCGTGTTGGTGAGGAGCTCCTCGGCGATGCGCTCGAGGGTGACGTCGTCGACGGTGTCGTCGACCTCGAGTTCGAAGCGCTTACCCTGCCGGACATCGGCGATCCCGGAGAACCCCAGGCGACCCAACGCCCCGACGATCGCCTGGCCCTGCGGATCGAGGATCTCGGCCTTCGGCATCACATCGACCACCACTCGCGCCATGGGCAGTTGCTCCGTTCTCACAGGTGCGCAGTTCCGGCGATCAGCTTACCGGTAGGCCGGCCCCGTCGAGTGGGCGCCACTTCTCGTCGACTGGGCGCCACTTCTCGTCGATTGGGCAAGGCCGGGCGGCCGGTGCCACCCACTCAACCGAAAACGGCGCCCACTCGACGGGAAACGGCGCCCAGTCGACGGGAAGAGTGTCAGAGAGCGGCCTCGATGGCCGAGACCACGGTCGGATCGGTCGGCTCGGTGCGAGGCCGGAACCGATTGATCACGGTGCCGTCGGCGCCGACCAGGAACTTCTCGAAGTTCCACTGCACGTCGCCCGCCTCGCCGTCGGCGTCGGCGGCCTTGGTGAGTTCGGCATACAGAGGATGCTGGTCATCGCCCTTCACGTCGGCCTTCTCCAGCAGCGGGAAGGTCACGCCGTAGGTCGTCGAGCAGAACGTCGCGATCTCTTCGGCCGTGCCAGGTTCCTGCCCCATGAACTGGTTGCAGGGCATACCGACGACGGTGAGTCCGCGGTCGCCGTACGTCGTGGCGATCTCCTCGAGGCCGGTGTACTGCGGGGTCAGGCCGCACTTGCTGGCGACGTTGACGACCAGCAACGGGCCCGCAAAGTCGGAGAGAGCGAGTGCGCTGCCATCGAGCGCCTTGACCGGGATGTCCTTGATATTGCTCACGGATCCGACGCTATCGCAGGCTCCGAGCCCATCCGGAGGCTGTGATCCGAATCACCCGCGCCTGCGAGATATGTGCGATCTCACCAATAATTGCGTGGACGATATAGTTGCGTGCGCGTAACTTTCTTGGGGTGTCTACGTCCGAAGAGTCTCGCGGTGCCACGACGGCACTCGATGCCGCCTGCGCGACCTTCGTCGAATTCCTGGAGCGACTCAACTGTGTCGGCCAGGCGAAGACGATGGACGCACTCGCCGCAACCGACCTGACCTTCTCCCAGATGCGTGTCCTGTTCGGGCTGGCCGCCCACTACGACGCCGGCGAAGACATGTCGGTCAATGACATCGCCGACCACGTCGGACTGTCACTGGCGGCGGCCGGGCGCACCGTCGACAAGCTCGTCAGCCTCGACCTCGTCGACCGCCGCGAGGACCCGACGGATCGCCGGGTCAAGCGGATCTCCCTCACTGCCGCCGGAACGCACGTGGTGACCACCCAACTCGACATCAAACGCGAGACCGTACGAGCCTTCGTGACCGGGCTGTCACAGCCGCTGCGCGACGACCTGAACCACGTTCTGCGGGCCATCATCGACGCCGATGTCGATCACTTCTCGGTGTCGACCGATCGCACGTCCACCCCCTCGACTCCAGACCACACACAGAAAGCCACTTCATGACCTCCTCATCCACTCCGGCGCACGCGCATGCGGGCCCACCGGACACCAAACTGGACCGGCACGTCCTGATGGTCGCCGGCGTGGTCGTGCTCGGCGCGATCATGTCGATCCTCGACGTCACCGTGGTCGCGGTCGCGCAGAACACCTTCCAGCAGGAGTTCAACACCGATGCGGCCGGCGCTGCCTGGACCGCGACCGGCTACACGTTGGCATTGGCCGCCGTCATCCCGCTGTCCAGCTGGGCGGCTTCACGATTCGGCACCAAGAAGGTGTACCTGACCTCGCTGGTCTTGTTCATTCTCGGCTCGGTGCTGTGCGCCCTCGCCTGGAACATCGGATCGCTGGTCGCCTTCCGCGTCATCCAGGGTCTCGGCGGCGGCATGCTGATGCCGATCGGCATGATGATCCTCACCAAGGCGGCCGGGCCCGAGCGTGTCGGATCGGTCATGGCCGTGCTGGGTATCCCGATGCTTCTCGGACCGATCGGCGGCCCGATCCTGGGCGGCCTGCTCATCGAGAAGGCCAGCTGGCACTGGGTCTTCCTGATCAACGTGCCGATCGGCCTCGTCGCTCTCGTCTACTCGTGGTTCGTGCTGCGTGACGACGAGGCGACGTCGCGTCCGAAGATCGACATCATCGGCCTGCTGCTGCTGTCGCCGGGTCTCGCGCTGTTCCTGTTCGGCATCTCGTCGAGCGCGGAGCACCGCACCTTCATGAGCGCCAGTGTGCTGATCCCCGCGATCGTCGGCGCCCTCCTCATCGCCGGATTCATCTGGCACGCACTGCACACCGACAAGCCACTGCTGGATCTGCGGTTGTTCCGCAACCGCACCCTCTCGGTCGCCGTGATCACCATGACGTTGTTCATGATCGCGTTCTTCGGTGCCGCACTGTTGTTCCCGCAGTACTTCATCGGTGTCCGCGGCGAGTCCACGCTCACCGCCGGCCTCCTGCTCGCACCGCAGGGCCTGGGCGCCATGCTGACCATGCCGATCGCCGGTCGCATGACCGACAAGATCGGTCCCGGCAAGTTCGTGCTCGGCGGAATCCTCCTGCTCCTCGCGGGCATGTCGGTGTTCGTGTTCCTCGGCGCAGAAACCTCGTATCTGCTGCTGTGCGGTGCCCTGTTCGTCCAGGGTCTCGGCATGGGTATGACGATGATGCCGATCATGTCCGCCGCCCTCGCGACATTGAACAACGCGCAGGTTCCCGACGGCTCCACGCTGATGAACGTCGTGCAGCAGAGCGCGTCGTCGATCGGTTCCGCGGTCATCTCGGTGGTCCTGGCCAGCGGACTGGCGGGCAGCATGCAGGCAGGCGTTGCGATCATGTCGAACACGGCACCGCAGAGCCTGCCGCCGGAACTGCAGAACGCGCCGATCCCGCCGTCGTTCTTCGAGTCCGCTGCCGACATCTTCGGCTCGACGTTCCTGGTGGCGGTCGTGCTCATCGCACTGACGTTCATCCCGGCGCTGTTCCTGCCGCGCAAGAAGATCGCCTCGCCGCTGGTGGAAGAGGACATGGATCAGCCCGCGCCGATCATCATGCACTGACGCCGCGCAACGCCCGTCGCCGACGCGCCCGGCACGGCGGCCGACAGAACCCAGAAAATCACCGAGAGAACCCACCGTCTTGGATGACGGCCCGCGTCTGCATTGCGGGTGGGTTCTCTCGGTGATTTTCTGGGTTCTGTCGGCGCGAAACCGGGTTCTGTCGGCGGAACTCCGGGTTCTGTCGGCGTGAAAAAGTCAGTCGGGAACGACCGCCCCCGTCTGCTGCAGAATCCACGCCAACTCGAACGCGACTTCCTCCCACTGCTTGTAGCGTCCGCTGACACCGCCGTGACCTGCCGACATCTCGGTCTTGAGCAGGATCGGATTACCCGACGTGCTCCGCTCCTGGAGCCGCGCAACCCATTTCGCTGCCTCGGTGAACAACACTCGGGTGTCGTTGAGTGAAGTGAGGGCGAGGATCGGTGGGTACGGCTTCGCCTCGACGTTCTCGTACGGCGAGTACGACCGCATGTAGGCGTACACCTCCGGGTCGTGCAGCGGGTTGCCCCACTCGTCCCATTCGATGACCGTCAGCGGCAACGAGGGATCGAGGATGGACGTGAGCGCGTCCACGAACGGCACTGCCGCGAGAATGCCGTTGAACAGCTCCGGGGCCAGGTTGGCCACAGCCCCCACCAGCAGGCCGCCCGCGGAGCCGCCCTCGGCGACCATCTGTCCCGGCGTCGTCCACCCCGTGTCGACGAGATGTTGTGCGGCGTCGACGAAATCGGTGAAGGTGTTCTTCTTGGTGAGCGTCTTGCCGTTGTCATACCAGTAGCGGCCCATCTCGCCGCCGCCACGGATGTGGGCGAGCACGAACACCACTCCGCGGTCGAGCATCGACAGCCTCGAAACCGAGAACGACGGGTCGATGCTCGCCTCGTATGACCCGTATCCGTACAGCAGCAGCGGCGCCGGCCGCGCGTCGTCAACGCCCTTGCGGCGCACGATCGACAGCGGGATCTCGGTCCCGTCGGCGGCCGTCGCCCATTCGCGGGTCTGGACGTAGTCGGCCGCGTCGTAGCCGCCCAGGACGGGTTGCCGCTTGAGGAGTTTCAGTTCGCCGGTGGCGACGTCGAGGTCGAGCACCTCCGTCGGATCGATGAAGCTGCCGTAGCCGATGCGCAGGCGCGGCGTCGACCATTCGGGGTTGGCCGCGAGTCCTGCCGAACACAGCTCTTGCCGGAAGGTGACCTCGTGGAAGTCGGTCGCTGCCGGGATTCCGTCGATCGCCCGCAGGTCGGCGATGGCCATCTTGGGAAGCGCCGCACGGCGGTAGGACAGGACGAGGTAGTCGCGGAAGGCGTCGATGTCCTCGATTCGCCGTTCCGGGTCGTGGGCGATCAGTTCGCGGCGGTCCGCCAGGTCACCGACGGGCGCGATGTCGATCGCGAAGTTCTCTGCCTTCACGCCGTCCCGGATGTCGTTGTGCACGATCAGGAACTGGTCGGAGCCGTCGATCACCGCGTGTTCGACGCTGTACTCCACACCCTCGACCCGGGGCGCGACACTGTGGAACTCGCCGGTCGGATCGTCGGCCGCCAGGACGTAGACCTCCGAGGTGACCTTGGAGCCGACTCCGATCATCAGGTACTTGTCGCTGCGGGTCGCACCCATGCCGACCCAGTACCGCTCGTCGGGCTCGTGGAACACCCGCACGTCGTCGGTGCCGGCTCCGATGTCGTGGCGCCACACCGTGTCCGGCCGCCACGCGTCATCGACGGTCTGGTAGAAGACATGTCGCGCATCCGCCGACCACACGGCACCGCCGGCCGTGTTGGCGATGACGTCGTCGAGCAGGTCGCCTGTTCGGAGGTCCTTGAACCGCAACGTGTACCGCTCATCGCCGACGACGTCGGTGCTGTAGGCAAGCCAGTTTCCGTCGTCGCTGACCGTCAACGCGCCCAGGCTGAAGAAGTCGTGGCCCTCAGCCTCGATGTTGGCGTCCAGCAGGACCTCTTCACCCGGCAGCGGCGCGTCGGCGACGACCTCCGGTGGCGTCCAGTCGTCGTCGCCGGCGATGGGACACCGGCAGCGGGACCCATACTGCTTGCCCTCCTCGGTGCGGGCGTAATACCAATACCGGCCGCGGCGACTCGGGACCGACATGTCGGTCTCCTGGGTGCGGCTCTTGATCTCCCCGAAGATGTCGGCGCGCAGACCCTCGAGTCGGGCGGTGTGCGCCTCGGTGAAGGCGTTCTGTCCCTCGAGGTACGCGATGACCTCGGGATCGTCCTTGTCGCGCAACCATTCGTAGTCGTCGACGAACGTGTCGCCGTGGTGGGTACGTTCGCTGGGCACCTTCTTGGCGACCGGCGCGTGGACGTCGGTGGTCACTATCATCTCCTACTCGTTCCCCGGCCACTCATCGAACGATCTCTGCGAGATCCATTCGTAGGCCTCGATATAGCGTTCTCGGGTGCGTTCCACCACGTCTTCCGGCAGGGACGGTGGCGGCTGATCGGCAACTCGATCCCAACCGGAGTCCGGCCCGGTGAGCCAGTTCCGCACGATCTGTTTGTCGAAACTCGGCTGCACCTGCCCCGGGCGATACGTTGCCGCCTCCCAGTACCGAGACGAGTCCGGGGTCAACACCTCGTCGGCCAGCACGAGTTCTCCGCCCTGGCCGATACCGAACTCGAACTTGGTGTCCGCCAGAATGATCCCCCGCTGCGCCGCGAGCTCCGCACCGCGGCGGTAGATGTCGAGGGTGGTAGACCGGAGCCGCTCCGCCCGCGCCGTCCCCTCCTGCTCGACGACACGGTCGAATGAGATGTTCTCGTCGTGGTCGCCCTGCGCGGCCTTGGTGGCGGGGGTGAAGATCGGCTCCGGAAGCCTGCTGGCCTCCTCCAGACCGGAGGGGAGTTGAACCCCGCACACCGAACCCGTCGCCTGGTAGTCGAGCAGGCCCGACCCGGTGAGATACCCACGCGCCACGCATTCGACCTGAACCATCGGCAGTCGATGGACCACCATCGACCGCCCCACCACCTCGGCGGGAATCCGCTCGTCGGTCGGCCCGCCCGCGAGATGATTCGGCACTCCGAGAACGTCGAACCAGAAGAAACTCATCGCGGTCAGGATGCGCCCCTTGTCCGGGATGACCGGGCTCAGGATGTGGTCGTAGGCCGAGATGCGGTCGGATGCCACCAGCAGCAGGGTGCCCGCATCGATCTCGTAGATCTCACGCACCTTGCCCGACGCCACGTGTGTGTATGACTGCAGTTCAGGACGCATGGCTTCGACACTAGAGGTATGAGACGCTGCAACGCGTGACGGGCCCACAGATCTCCATCACCTACTGCACCCAGTGCAACTGGCTGCTACGCGCATCGTGGATGGCCGGCGAGTTGCTCAACACCTTCGGGACCGACCTGGGCTCGGTGACCCTGCTACCCGGTACCGGCGGGGTGTTCCACATCGATGTCGACGGCCAGCAGGTGTGGGAACGCAAGCGCGACGGCGGTTTCCCGGACGCGGTCACCCTGAAGAAGCTGGTCCGCGACGTCGCGCTGCCGGACTGGAATCTCGGCCACGCGGACCGGGTTGCGGACCCTTCGTGACGGTCCTCCGCAAGCTCCGGACCTCCTCAGGGATCGGGGGAAAAACTCCGCACCCCGCTGCCTGAGGAGCCCGCGACGAAGGAGCGCGGACACCACCCGTTGCCTGAGGAGCCCGCGACGAAGGAGCGTGCGTCACGAAGGCCCCTTCGTGACGACCCTCCGCAAGCTCCGGGTCTCCTCAGGGAACGGGTGCGTGGTCAGAGGATCGGCGCAGGAGTGTACGTCGCCGCGTCGGGGTATTCGGCGATGACCTTCTCGGCCGCGGCGACCACGTCGGCGACCTGCTGTTCGGCGGCACCGACGAACACCGTTTTGTCGGCGAGCAGCGCGTCGAGTTGTGCGCGATCCAGCGGGATGCGGTCGTCGGCGGCCAGCCGGTCGAGCAGGTCGGGCTCGCGGCCCTCCTCACGCATGGCGAGCGCCACTGCGACCGCGTTCTCCTTGATCGCCTCGTGAGCAGTTTCTCGCCCGACACCGGCTCGCACCGACGCCATCAACACCTTGGTCGTGGCAAGGAACGGCAGGTACCGGTCGAGTTCGTTGGAGATCACCGCCGGGTAGGCGCCGAATTCGGCGAGCACGGTCAGGAACGTCTCCATCAGGCCGTCGATGGCGAAGAAGGCATCGGGCAGCGCCACTCGGCGCACGACCGAGCAGAACACATCGCCCTCGTTCCACTGGGCACCGGCGAGCTCGCCGGCCATCGACCCGTAGCCGCGCAGCACCACCTGCAGGCCGTTGACCCGTTCGCAGCTGCGGGTGTTCATCTTGTGTGGCATCGCCGAGCTCCCCACCTGTCCCGGCTGGAAGCCCTCGGTGACAAGTTCGTGGCCGGCCATCAGCCGAATGGTGTGCGCCAGCGACGACGGACCCGCCGCGAGCTGCACCAATGCCGAGACGACGTCGTGGTCGAGGGAGCGGGGATAGATCTGCCCCACGGATGTGAGCGACCGGGCGAACCCGAGGTGATCGGCGACCCGCGACTCGAGGTCGGCGAGTTTGACCGCGTCACCACCGAGCAGGTCGAGCATGTCCTGCGACGTCCCCATCGGCCCCTTGATCCCCCGCAGCGGGTAGCGGTCGATCAGCTCTCGCACCCGGGACAACGCGATCATCAGCTCGTCGGCCGCACTCGCGAACCGTTTGCCCAGCGTGGTGGCCTGAGCGGCAACGTTGTGACTCCGACCCGCCATCACCATCGCCGAGTATTGCGCGGCCCGGTCGACGATGCGAGCGAGCACCGCGACGCCGTGCGCGTGCACATGCTCGAGCGAACGCATGATCTGCAGTTGCTCTACGTTCTCGGTGAGGTCGCGGCTGGTCATGCCCTTGTGGATCTGCTCGTGACCGGCCAGCGCGTTGAACTCCTCGATGCGGGCCTTCACGTCGTGACGGGTGACCCGCTCACGTTCGGCGATGGAGTCGAGGTCGATCCGGTCGACGACCTTCTCGTAGTCGGCGATCGCATTGTCGGGGACGTCGATGCCGAGGTCCCGCTGCGCCTTGAGGACGGCGATCCACAGTTCGCGTTCGAGCGCGATCTTGTGGTTCGGCGACCAGATCTCCGCCATCTCGGGAGAGGCGTAGCGGCCGGCCAGGACGTTGCTGATGGAGGGCTTCGACACGCACACAGTCTAGTCGCGCCCTCACCCGGCTCGATCAGCCGGCGGAGCCAGAGCGCGCTCGTGCCAGGACCTCAGTCAAACATGGCGTTGAATGCGCTCGCCAGAATCGTCGTCATCGAGAGACCGCCAGTGCCGATCGCCGATCCGATCGCCACCGCGACCAACGCCTGCTCCCGACTCGGCAGAGGCGGCGCGATCGTGGTCCTCGCGACCGTGAACGGCTGACGCCACACAACGAGAACAGATCCGTCGTTCAGCCGAGTGATGTCGCCGAGCCGATTGTTCCAACTGCCCGCCGATTCGGACACGAGCTCACTCGATGACATGTCCTTGGGCCGGAACACGAGTCGCGAGTCGTCGAAGGTCGCGCGGATCTCGTAGGACTTGCTCGTGAGCCGCGCCCGACCGGCCGATATCGCAACAGGCCGGCCGTCGATGTCGACGGCGAGGGCGGCCCCGTCGCGGGTCCCGATCGGAATCCGGGTGTCGGTGCGAGGACCGGGCCTGCGCACGGTCACCCGCAACGGCTGGTCGTCCAGGTATGTCGCCGTCGTCGCAGAGTCGCCGGTCACAACCTCGATCTCGCCGAAATGAATGGTTTCGGTGACGGTGACCCGCACTGCGCCACCATGACCATTGGCCTCGATCCCCACGTATATCCCCCGATTCCCTGTGGGCGACCGATCATAACGCGAAGCACGCCCACCCCGACCCGTACCCCTGATGAACCGGGAACACCGCGATCGGGCCGGTCGCTCCGTTCTGTGTCGCGTAGAGTTCAGTGGTTGCTATCCGTCGCGGAACCCATTTGGTCGTCGCGATCGCGCCGTAGGCCGGGGCCACCCCGATGACGCGGGCCGGCCCACCCCGGGGACGTTCCCAGAACGTCACGGCGCCCGACGAGTTCACGTCGACCGTGAGTTCGTACAAGCAGCCTGTGCCGTAGACGATCGACGAGAACGGCACCCCCGCATCGACCTTCCCGACCGGCGCGGCGGACGCCTGCCCGGGCACCGCCATCCCGGCCGCGGCGAGCGTCGCCGCAGCGGTGACCACCAAACGCCGGCTCAGCGCCTGTCGTCGTCCCGATCCCATGGTCCGCTCCCCTCGTCGGCCGATCCTCTGCTACTCCCGAGGCGCGAGCACCTCGATGACTTCGATCAACGCGTCCCGCGCGGCTATATACGGGCTGACCTGACGCAGTCCCAACGCGCCAACGACCGCGCCGTCCTCCACCGCGATCAGCTGCTGGACGTGGGCCGGCTCGGCCACCCGGAATGATCGCTGCAAGACGTCGGAATGCATCTCCGCCAACATCACCCACCGATCGATGACGACGTCCTTCAGCCTTGGGTAGCGGGGAGCAAGCGCAAAGGTCTCGTACCGTGCCGCCAACGTCTCGATGGTCGTGTCGGGCCCGACGAACACCTCGGCGAGCGCGTCGGCCGTCGCGTGCCCGCCGCGGCGTCGACGTGTCACGGCATCCCGACGCTGCGCGATGCACTTCTCCTCGTGGTGACAGACGTGGGCGGCGGCCTCGGCCATCAGATCCTCGAGCGATCCGAAGTAGTACGTGGTCGATGCCAACGGAAGCTGCGCCCGTTCGGCGACCGCACGGTGACGGACGGCGTCGAAACCGCCTTCGAGCAGCAACTCTCCGGCGGCCTCGATGAGTCGGGACCGACGTCGCAGCCCCTTCGGGGTCGCCGCCGAAGTCATGGAATCATGCTGCCAAAGCGGTTGCCCACGGGGTGTTGCTTTGGCAAAAGCCACTTCGCCCGCAACCGGAACTCTCCCCCATCGCATCCCGCGTTCGCGCGGTCGACATATCCGAATCCTTGCCTCCATATACCCCATGGGGTATGTTCGATCGCGTTCCTGAAATACCCCCATGGGTATATAAGTCCCACGCGAATGCGGAGGAAGCATGGCGACGACCTCGCAGCCATCAAGAACCGACCACGTCCGGCGATCCGGGCCGCTCGGACGGCTCGGCGGCGCGACTGCGGTCCATCGGCGCTGGGTGTTCGCGGCCTGGGCTCTCATCGTGATCGGCCTCGGTGCCGTGGCGCCATCGGTCTTCAACTCCCTCGCCGGCGCCGGATGGCAAGCCAACGGCTCCGAATCCGTCGCCGTGCGCGACCTCGCACAGGAGCACTTCGGCGGCAACTCGTCGGCGGCCGTGCAGGTGGTCGTCCACTCCGATGCGCAGTCGATCACCGACACCGGAATGCAGCGGGTCATCGACGAGATCAACGACATCGCCGCCACCGACGACCGGTTCGGCGCGGTGGTGTCACCGCAGCCCGGCAGCTCCATCAGCCCGGACGGCCACACCGGCATCGTCCTGATCGGCGCGGACGGCTCCACCGATGACATGGTGCGCGCCGTCGACGAGCACAAGGACGAACTGACCGCACTGTCCGGCAACGGAATCGAGGTCTACCCCACCGGGGCGTCCGCGCTGTGGAGCGACTTCAACAAGGCCAACCACGACGCGATGATCAAGGCGGAGATGGTGTCCTGGCCGATCACCTTGGCCATCATGGTCATTGCGTTCGGTTCGCTGGTCGCCGCAGGCCTGCCCCTGCTGCTGACCATTGCCGGACTCGTCGCTTCGGCCGGCGGCCTGGTGCTACTCAACATGGTCACACCGATTTCGGTGTGGGCCATGAACTTCGCGATGATGTTCGCGCTGGCACTGGGCATCGACTACGCACTGTTCGTGGTCTCGCGGTTCCGAGCCGCATTGGCCGCCCGCAAGGATGATCCGATCGCGGCGACCGTCGAGACGATGGACACCGCCGGCAAGGCGGTCTTGTTGTCCGGCCTGACGGTTCTGGTGAGCCTGTCGGCGGTCCTCCTTGTGCCCGCGCCTGCGGTCCGGACCATGGCGGTGGGCATCATGTTGGCGGTCACCTTCGTCCTGGCCGCCACGATGACCCTGCTACCCGCCGTTCTCGGCGCACTCGGAACCCGCGTCAACGCGGTCTCCCTGCCCTGGGCCAAGCGTCAGCACCATCGTTCGCCGATCTTCGCCAGGTGGGGCGAGTTGCTGCACCGCCATCCGTGGCCGTTCGCTGTCGGCGCGTTGGTCGTTCTCATCGCACTCGCGTTGCCTGTCATCGGCCTCAAGGTCGCGATGCCGTCGATCAGCGTGGTGCCCGACGACGCCCCGGTACGCCAGGGCTATGCCGTGGTGCAGGAATCGATGGGCCCGGGAGCGCCCGGCGCACTCCAGATCGTCGTGCCGGATGGTCAGGCCACCCAGACAGCCGAAGTCGCGGCGTCGACACCCGGCGTGTCGATGGTCACGCCGCCCCAGCCGGCCGTCGACGAGTCGGGTCTCGCGATGCTGCAGGCCATTCCCTCTGTTGACCCGTCCGATCCGACGATGAACGCCATCGTCGAGGATCTACGGACCTCGCTGCCGGCGAATGCGCTGGTCGGCGGCGCTCCGGCGGAGAACATCGACCTCCAGCAGGCACTGAACGACTGGTTGCCGATCATTGTCGCGGTGATTCTCACGCTGGGGTTCCTGCTGTTGCTGATCGCGTTGCAGGCGCCGGTGATCGCCCTGCTCGGCACCGTGGTGAGCCTACTGTCGACCGCAGCCGCATTCGGCGTCGCGCGGCTGATCTTCCAGGAAGGCTGGGGCGCAGGGCTGCTCGGATTCGAGCCACAGGGGTTCCTGAACGGGTGGGGTCCGGTGTTCTTCTTCGCCATGATCTTCGCGATCGCGATGGATTACACCGTCTTCCTCCTGGCCACCGCCAAGGAACACTACGAACGCTCCGGAGACCCGAAGGTGGCTCATGTGGACGGGCTGGCGCACTCGGGCCGGGTGATCTTCGCCGCCGCGGCGGTCATGGTCGCCGTGTTCTTCACCTTCGCTCTCGCGGATCCGTTGCCACCGAAGGAGATGGGCATCATCCTGGGCGTGGCGGTGCTCCTCGACGCCACGCTGATCCGCCTCGTCTTGCTCCCGGTACTGCTGCGCATCACCGGCCATGGGGCCTGGTGGAGCCCCGCATGGCTTCGGCGCCTCCTACCGAAGGTCTCGTTCGGCCACTGACCTCCACCACATATACCCCAAGGGGTATATGATCGGGGGTGGCAACCGAACAGAGAGAAGGCACCTCATGGTAGGCGACGACGAAGCGATCACCGTGGTACTCAACCGATTGCGTCGAGCACACGGCCAGTTGGCGGGAGTGATCTCGATGATCGAGCAGGGGCGCGACTGCAAAGACGTCGTCACCCAGCTCGCCGCGGTCTCGCGGGCCCTCGATCGCGCCGGTTTCAAGATCGTCGCGACCGGGTTACGCCAGTGCCTGACCGGCGAGGACGCCGACAACATGGAACCGATGACCGAGGAGCAGCTCGAGAAACTGTTTCTCGCTCTCGCATGACACCCATCGAAAGGACGAGCAATGCAGCTCGGATACACCACCACTCTGCAGACCACCTTCGGCGACGCCGTCGCACGTACGCGTGAGGCGTTGTCCGATCAAGGATTCGGCGTGCTGACCGAGATCGACGTCAAGGCGACGCTGAAGGCCAAATTGGACGAGGACATGGAGAACTACCTGATCCTCGGCGCCTGCAATCCGCCGCTGGCCCACCGCGCGCTCGGCATCGACCGCCAGATCGGCCTCCTCCTTCCCTGCAATGTGGTCGTCCGTGACGACACCGAGAACTCCGGCACGGTGATCGTGGAGGCGATGAATCCCGACATCATGGTCGAGGTGACCGACGCCGCGGGATTGCCCGATGTGGCCGCCGATGCCGCGTCGAAGCTCAAGGCCGCCATCGCCGCCCTGCAGTCGGCGTGAGTGAGGGCACGACGATGAGCACACCCCATATCGACGTCTACGCCGATCCGATCTGCCCGTTCACATGGGTGACGTCACGATGGCTGGCAGGTGTATCCGAGCGCGGTGACGCCCGGGTCACGTGGCGACTCATGAGTTTGGCCGTGCTGAACGAGGGGCAGGACGCCGACGGCGCGCAGGCGGAGAAGCTGGAACTCTCCCGACGAGTCGGCCGGCTGGTGGCCGCCGCCACCGGAACCGATGACATGGGCGGGCTGTACATGGCACTCGGCCGCCGCCTGCACGTCGAGGGTCTCGACCTGACCGATGATGTCGCACGTGCCGCGTTGACGGAATGCGGACTGGACCCAACACTCACGCCAGCCCTCGACGACCCCCGATGGGACGGCGCGGTGCGCGGCTCCCACCGCCAGAGCCAGGACACCCTCGGTGACAGCGGAGGTAGTCCGATCACCGCGATCGACGGTCAGGCGTTCTTCGGCCCCGTCCTGACCGACATCCCGGGCACCGACGAGGCGATTCGGCTTTTCAAGGCAGTCACCACCCTCGCTACGTCGCCGGCATTCGCGCAGGTGGAACGCCCCCGGTGGGGACCACCGAACACCCAGGAACCAGCCGTCTGACGGGTTCTTCGGCCAGGCGATACAACACCAGATAACTGAGATGACACAAATTTGTGTTATCTCAGTTATTACTGCATACTCTGTTCATGCCTTCGGATGAGCAGCTCACCTTCGCCGACCACATGGCGCGCTACTACGCGACCCGGTTCAGCTTTCCGCCGATGGTTGGTCGGCTCATCGGTTATCTGACGGTGTGCGACCCGCCGAACCCCACCATCGGCGAACTCGCCGATGCCCTGCTCGCCAGCCGCTCCGCGATCGCGGGCGCGATCAACTCCGTCGAGAACCTCGGCATCCTCAAGCGGTCCCGCACGGCGGGTGAACGCATGGATCGCGTCCGCGTCGACCTGTCGTCGGCACGGGCGCTCGGCTTCGACACCAGTGAGTACGACGAACTCGCCGACCTCGCACGAGAAGGCCTCGCCGTACTGAAAGACGCTCCGCCCGAACGCCGCGCCACCCTCGAAGAGGTGCTCGCGCTCGCGGAGTTCCTCGTCGACCGCATCCCCGTCATGTACGAGGAGTGGAAGAAACACCGGGCATCTCTGATCGCCTCGGGCGAACTGACCGACCCGGCCGCCGCAGCACCCGACGACAACGAGGTGAACCGATGACCACCACCCACTCCGTCAACTCCATCGCCGTGCGCGGACTGCGAAAGACCTATGGGGACAAAGTGGTCCTCGACGGACTCGACCTGACGATCGCCGCGGGCGAGGTCTTCGCACTCCTCGGGCCCAACGGGTCCGGCAAGACGACCACGGTGAACATCCTCTCGACGTTGCTTCCCGCCGACGCGGGGACCGTCGAGGTCGGCGGGCACGACCTCGAAGACGACGCGGACGGCATCCGCTCGGTGATCGGCGTGACCGGGCAGTTCGCCGCCCTCGACGACCTGCTCACCGGGCGGGAGAACCTGCGCCTCATGGCCGATCTACGCCACCTCGGCCGCACCGCCGGAGGAGCTGGGGTCGACGATCTGCTGGCGCAGTTCGGTCTCACCGACGCCGCCGACAAGCCGGTGTCGACCTACTCCGGCGGCATGAAACGGCGACTCGACCTGGCGATGACGCTGGTGTCCACACCCGATGTCATCTTCCTCGACGAACCCACGACGGGTCTCGACCCGCGCAGCCGCCGCGACCTCTGGGAGACCATCGCCGGTCTCGCGCACAGCGGGGTGACGATCCTGCTGACCACTCAGTACCTGGAGGAAGCCGACCAGTTGGCCGACCGGATCGCCGTCCTCGACGCCGGGCGAATCGTCGCGGAGGGCACCGCGGGTGACCTCAAGAAACTCGTCCATGGCGCCGCGGTGCGGCTGGTCTTCACCGACGACACCGACTTCGACCGCGCCGCCGCGACATTCCCTGACGCAGTGGCGCATGCGGCCGGCCGACGGGTCGACGTCCCCACCGACAACACCGTTCGCACTCTCCGGGAGGCGTTGAGCCGCATCGAATCCGAGAATCTGGAACTCGCCGATGTGTCGATTCACACCCCCACTCTCGACGACGTGTTCTTCGCCCTGACCGGACACCGGCCGGCATCCGAAGGACCCGGCACCGAGGCCGCCGACCAACCGGTAGCCGTCGATCAGACCACCACACACTCCGAAGGGGTCCCGCGATGACCACCCTCACCCACACCGCCGCCGACTCGGCCACCATGCTGCGTCGCAGCCTGCGACGCATCATCCGCTACCCGTCGATGACCGTGCTGCTGGTCGGCATGCCGATCGTCTTCCTACTCCTGTTCGTGTTCGTGTTCGGCGGTCAGTTGGGCGCGGACATGACGAGCGCCTCGGGCAACACCGGCCGTGCGGCCTACCTCGACTACGTCGTCCCCGGTGTGTTGCTCATGACGATCGCCGCCGCCGTCCAGGGCACGTCGATCACCGTGGCGATGGACATGACGTCGGGCATCATCGCCCGGTTCCGCACCATGCCGATCAGCCGATCGTCGGTGCTGACCGGCCATGTCCTGGGCAGTCTGATCCAGACGATCGCCAGCATCGCGATCGTGTTGGCCGTCGCCGTCGCGCTCGGATTCCGGCCCTCGGCGACCCCGATCGAATGGCTCGCCGCGTTCGGGTTGGTCGTCCTGTTCTCCGTCGCGCTGATCTGGCTCGCGGTGTATCTGGGACTGTCGGCGAAGACCGTCGAGACCGCGAGCAACACCCCGATGCTGCTGACCCTGCTGCCCTTCCTGGGCAGTGGATTCGTCCCCGTCGACACCCTGCCGCCGGGGTTGAAGCAGTTCGCCGAATACCAGCCGTTCACACCGGTGACCGAAACCCTGCGCGGTCTCCTCGGCGACACACCGATCGGAACCGGAACGGTCGTGGCCGCCCTGGCCTGGAGCGTCGGGATCGCCGTCGTGTCCTACGCCGCGGCCCTGCGCACGTACTCGCGGCGCCGCGTCGCCTGACCCGGCCCGACGCGGACGCTCATCGCCAGTACGCTGTGGAGGCAATGACCTCCGAACGGACGCCCGAACGCGGCACGGCGATCACGAGCACGACAACTGGCCCGACCGGGCATCGTCCCGGTCGGGCCAGTCGCCGTTCCGTCCTCGTCGGCGGGTTCGGAGCCGCCATGGCGGCCGGTCTGGCCGCATGCTCCACCGACGAGCCGACCACCGTCGAACCGCGCAATCTCGAGACCCCCGCAGCCGACGACGTCCTCCCCCAGGAGGCCAGCCCACCCGAGATCCCCACGGAGGGTCCGCAGCTGGTCACCGGAAGTTTCACCTCGGCGAAGATGGGTGGCCGGTCCACCCGCTGGGCGGTCGCGCGTCCGGTCGGGGTCTCGGGTCGGCTCCCCGTCGTCGTGGTGCTGCACGCCCTGAACACCAACGAGCAGTCGATCTTCTCGTCGAAGCTGCAGATGCAAAACGTGCTCCAACGCTACGTCGATGCCGGTGGCGCGCCGTTCGCACTCGCTGCCGCCGACGCCGGCCGCAACTACTTCCATGCACGCACCGACGGCACCGACGGCGGCGCGATGGTTCTCGACGAGTTCCTACCGATGCTCGAGTCGAATCCGGACCTCAACCTGTCGACCGAGCGCATCGGTCTGTTCGGCTGGTCGATGGGTGGGTATGGGGCACTGCGTCTCGGGTCTCTGCTGGGTGCCCCCAAGGTGTCTGCCGTGGCGGTGAGTTCGCCTGCACTGTGGGCGGATCCGCGCAACTTCCCGCCGCGGGCGTTCGACTCGCTGGAGGACTACCGGGCGAACTCGCTGTTCGGTCGGCAGGACGCCTTCACCAAGATCCCGCTGCTCATCTGCATCGGGTCGTCGGACCAGTTCTTCACCTACACCCGCCAGTGGGCCGCTGGCCTGCACCCACCCGCTGCCTTCGGGACGTCGGCCGGCGGGCACACGAACCGGTACTGGCGCAGCGTTCTGCCCGATCACGTGGAGTTCCTCGGCCGGAATCTGGCCCGCTGACCCACGCCGCCTGGCGTCCGGGCCTGGTCAGATGCTGATGCGGCCCTCGAGGGCGGCTTTGCCGATGTCGGTGCGGTAGTGCGAGCCCGGCAGTTTGATCTTCGCGATGCGGTCGTAGGCCTGGGTGCGCGCCTCGGCGAGGTCGGCACCCGTGCCGACGACGGCGAGCACCCGGCCGCCGGCGGAGACCACCGACCCGTCGTCGCCGCGTGCCGTGCCGGCGTGCAGGACGCCTTCGCCGTCGGCGCCCGTGATGACGTCGCCGGTGCGCGGTTTGCCCGGGTAGTTTTCCGCGGCGACGACGACCGTGACGGCCGCACCGTCGGCCCATTCGAGCGGCGGAAGACTGTCGAGGGTGCCGGTGGCGGTCGCGTTGAGCGCCTGTCCCAGAGGTGATTCCAGCAGGGCCAGCACGGCCTGTGTCTCCGGGTCGCCGAAGCGGCAGTTGAACTCGACCACGGCGGGACCGTCTTTGCCGATCGCGAGGCCGGCGTAGAGCAGGCCGGAGAACGGCGTGCCTCGGCGCGCCATCTCGGCGGCGACGGGCTTGACCACGTCGTCGACGATCTGCCGGGTCACCTCGTCGGGCAGCCACGGCAGGGGCGTGTAGGCGCCCATGCCGCCGGTGTTGGGCCCGGCGTCGTTGTCGCCGACGCGTTTGTGGTCCTGTGCCGGGATCAGCGCGACGACGTTCTCGCCGTCGACCAGTGAGAACAGCGACACCTCGGGGCCGTCGAGGAAGCTCTCCAGCAGCACCGGGTGCCCGTTCTCGAGGAGTTCGGCGGCATGGTCGCGCGCTGCCGACCGGTCGTCGGTCACCACGACGCCCTTGCCGGCGGCAAGACCGTCGTCCTTGACCACCCAGGTCGGCCCGAACCGGTCGAGTGCGGCGTCGAGTTTGGCGGGGTTGTCGACGATCTCGCTGTGGGCGGTGCGCACCCCGGCCGCGGACATCACGTCCTTGGCGAAGGCCTTCGATCCCTCGATGCGGGCGGCCTCGGCACCGGGGCCGAAGGTGGCGAACCCGGCTGTGCGCAGCGCGTCGGCCACCCCGGCGACCAGCGGAACCTCGGGGCCGATGACCACCAGGTCGGCCTCGACACGCTTGGCCAACGCGACGACGGCGTCGGGCGAGACGATGTCGACCGGATGGTTGGTCGCGATCGCCGATGTGCCTGCATTTCCCGGGCCGGCGTGCAGTTCGGTGACCGAGGGGTCGTTCGAAAGTCCGATGAGCAGGGCATGTTCGCGGCCGCCCGAGCCGATCACGAGTACGCGCACGATCCCGACTCTAGTTCACCCGCGTTCGTCCGCCAGGAATGTGTTCCTTCCCCGGACGTTTCCGGAGGAGCTACCCGGATCGGGCGGACGAACGCGGGCCAGACGTCAGGTGGTGGGCGCCGTGAGGTCGTAGACGGTGGTGCCGTCGACGGTGGTCTCGGTGAAGTTGTCGGCGACCCACGCGGCGATCTGCGCTGACGGTTGCGACTCGTCCGTGTTGCCGAATCCGCGACCGCCGCCGAGGAAGTAGTGGATCTTCCTCTCCGCCACCAGTTCCTGGAACTGCTGCAGCGTCGGCGACGGATCGGTGCCGTTGAAACCGCCGATCGGCATCACTGAGTATCCCGACTCGAGCTGGTATCCCGACGCCTCGTTGGAACCGACCGCGGCGGCGACCCACGTGTACTGGTCGGCGTCCTCCTGGAGCATCGCGACGAGTTCGTCGCCGGGGTGCGAGCCCATCAGAAGGCCACCGGGTCCGCCGGCTCCCCCTGCGCCTCCGGCACCGGGACCACCCATGCCTCCGCCGGCACCGGGCATCGTCCCGGCGGCGCCGGCGGTGGGACCGCCCGCGGTTCCGGCTGCCTGTGCCCCGTCGGCGCCCGGTCCTCCGGCTCCACCGCGCGGTCCGCCACCGCCGGGGCCACCGCCACCGGGTCCGCCCCCGCCCGGACCGAATCCACCCTCCGCACGCGGGCCGGCACTGATGATCGAGCCCTGCTTCGGTGTCGCGATCGTGTCGACGGTGTACGCGATGGGGCCGGCCACGCCGGCACCGAGGGCGGCGACCACGGCCACCGCCGACAGGTACGTCCGGTGCGCGACCAACATCAGGATGCCGCCGAACAGGCCGACAAACAGCACCATCCACCGCAGCCACGGCACGAAGTCGGGTGAACGGCCCAGCAAGACGAAGCTCCAGATCGCAGCGATCCAGACCGCCGTCCCCAGCACGATCCGCACCCAGAGCCGATGACGCTGCGACCAGCAGACCGTCGCGCCACCGGCGACCACCGCCGCGACGGCAGGCGCCAACGCGGCCGTGTAGTAGCTGTGGAAGATGCCGGCCATGAAGCTGAAGACCGCCATCGTGACGAGCAGCCACAGTCCCCACACCACGAGGTAGGCGCGGCGCGGGTCCGTCCGTCGGGCCTTGCCGATCAGGACGAGGGCGGCGACGAGGAGCAGAAGCCCGGTCGGGATGAGCCAGGCGATCTGACCGCCCTGCGCGGGCTCGAACATCCGCAGCCAGCCGGTGTCGCCCCACATCCCGCCGCCGGCGCCACCGCCGGGTCCTCCGTATCCGCCACCGGGCACGACACTTCCGGTCTCGTTGCCGTTCAGGCGGCCCAGGCCGTTGTAGCCCAGGGTGAGTTCCAGGATCGAGTTGTTCTGCGAGCCACCGATGTACGGCCGGGACGTCGCCGGCCACAACTCGACGGCGAGAATCCACCAGCCGGCGCTGACGATCAGGACACCCAACGCCGCGAAGAGGTGTCCGATGCGCCTGATCCAGGTGTGTTGCCCGAACGCCAGATACGTGATCGCCAGCGGCGGGACGATCAGCATCACCTGCAGCTGTTTGGTGAGGAATCCGAATCCGACGAACACGCCGGTGAGGATCATCCATCGGAGTCGGCCGTCGTCGATCGCCTTCAGCGTCGCCCAGACCGCGGCGATCATCAGCAGGATCAGCAGGGCCTCGGGGTTGTTGAAGCGGAACATCATTGCCGCCACCGGCGTGACGGCCAGTACGACACCGGCGAGGATGCCGGGCCAGTGGCCGAAGTACTTCTTGGTGATCAGGTACAGCAGCGCCACCGACGCCACGCCCATCAGCACCTCGGGAACGAGGACGGACCAGGAGTTCAGTCCGAAGATCCGGACCGACAGGCTCGGAATCCACAGCGCGGCAGGAGGTTTGTCGACCGTGATGGAGTTCGCCATGTCCGACGACCCGAAGAACCAGGCCGTCCACGACTCCGAGCCCGCCTGGATCGCCGCGGAGTAGAACGAGTTGGCCCAACCGTTGGCCGACAGATTCCACAGATAGGCGACTGCGGTACCCACCAACAGAGCGACCACCGAGAGTGGCTGCCAGAGCCCCGCTTCCCGCTTGCGCTCAGGCGTGGCCGGCTCGGCGGTCATCACAGATGTCGTGTCGATGACGCTCATTCGGCGGCTCCGTCGACCGCGGCGGCAGGCGCGCCGGTCGGGTGGGTGCGGAACACCCAGCGGTGGCCGACGAACCGGGTGATGGTCGCGACGAGATTCGCAACCACGAGCACGGCGAGCTCGACATGTTTCGACGCCCCGGGGGCGACGCCGTGCAACACGATCAACGATCCCGCCGTGACCACCCAGCCGAACGCGAACACGCCCAGCCCGAAGAAGTGGTGACGCAGCATGCCGTCGCGACCGGACACGCCGAAACTGAAGCGACGGTTTGCCGCCGTGTTGAGGACGGCTGTGATGGCGAGGGCGACGAAGTTGGAGACCTGGGCGCCGAGGAAGGCGTGCAGCAGCAGGTAGAGAATCGCGTACGCGGCGGTCGAGGCGACACCGATGACACAGAAGCGCGCGAGCTGGCCGATCAGGCCGTGCGGGACGCCGTCGATCTCGGGTCCGGGTGCGCGGTCGCGGCCGACGGCCGCACGCAACTGGGCGATCGGCAGCCGGCCGGCGGCCAATGCGTATCCGACTCGGGCGCAGCCCTTCAAATCGGCGATGGCGGTGGCGACGATGTCGACGGTGCTGTCGGGGTCGTCGACCCAGTCGACGGGCACCTCGGCGATGCGCAGTCCGATGCGTTCGGCCAGCACGAGCAGTTCGGTGTCGAAGAACCAGCCGGTGTCCTCGACGTAGGGCAGCACCCGGCGGGCGACGTCGGCGCGCATCGCCTTGAACCCGCACTGCGCGTCGGAGAACTTCGCCCGCATCGTCGTCTTGAGGATCAGGTTGTACGAGCGCGAGATCAGCTCTCGTTTGGGTCCCCGGACCACGCGGGCGGAGCGCGACAGGCGGGTGCCGATGGCCACGTCGGAGTGCCCGGAGATCAGCGGAGCGATGAGCGGCATCAGCGCGTTCAGGTCGGTGGACAGGTCGACGTCGCAGTACGCGACGATCTGGGCGTCGCTGGCCTGCCACACCGCGTTGAGTGCGCGCCCGCGGCCCTTCTGTTCCAGATGGGCCACCCGCACGCCGTCGATCTCGTCGGCGAGCTGCGTGGCGATCGCCAGGGTCGAGTCGGTGCTGGCGTTGTCGGCGACGGTGATGCGGGCCGGGTAGGGCACGGCGGCGCGCAGATGGTCGACAAGCCGTCGTACCGATCCGGCGAGGTCGGCCTCTTCGTTGTAGACAGGGACGACGATGTCGAGGACGGGTGCTGGTGTCGAGCTGTCGGCGACGATCTGCACCCGCTCTCCCACCGTCGGGAGGATTTCTGGCTCTGCTGTCATGAGTACGAGAATCGGCCGCGCAGCTTCGCCTACTCTGCGTCGACGCTGTCAGCTTCCTGTGAACGATCGGCTCGCTGTCCACAGGCCCCGACGGGCGGCCTGAGCGTGTCGGTTCGAGCAGATAGGTTGGCGTCATGTCTCCCGCAGCAGCGACCCTGACCCCCGATCAGCAAGCGGCCGCCGACCGGGTGATCGAGAGTCTGGCCGGGCGCGGGGCGCGCCTGCGTGACGACCAGCTCACCGCGGTGTCCGCGCTGGTCGAGCCCGCGGCCCGGGTGCTGGTGGTGCAGGCCACCGGGTGGGGTAAGTCGGCGGTGTATTGGTCGGCGACGGCGATCCTGCGTGCAGCCGGCGCCGGGAGCGAAGCGAGCGGGCCGAATCAACACCATTCGGGTCCGACGTTGATCGTGTCGCCACTGCTGTCGTTGATGCGGGATCAGGTGGCCGCGGCCGAACGTGCGGGGTTGCGGGCGGCGACGCTGAACTCGTCGAACTTCGACGACTGGTCGGTGATCGAGGCGCAATTGCGCGCCGGAGATCTGGACGTCCTGTTGGTGTCGCCGGAGCGGCTCGCGAACCCGGGGTTCGGCCGCCGGGTGCTCGACGCGCTGGCCGGCCGACTGGGTCTGCTGGTGATCGACGAGGCGCATGCCATCTCCGACTGGGGTCACGACTTCCGCCCCGACTACCGCCGCGTCTCCGATGTGCTGCAGACACTCAATCCGCAGACACCGGTGTTGGCGACCACCGCGACCGCCAATGCCCGGGTCACCGACGACGTCGCGGCCCAACTGGGCGGTCAGACCCTGGTGCTGCGCGGCCCGCTGGCCCGTAAGTCGTTGCATCTGAACGTGATCGACGACCTGTCACCGATCGAGCGGTACGGGTGGGTGGCGCAGTACCTGCCCGACCTACCTGGGTCCGGAATCGTGTACGTACTGACCGTTGCCGACGCCGATCGGCTCGTCGCCGCCATCGCGGCTGTGCACGGCGACGATGTCCCGGTGGCCGCCTACACCGGACAGCTCGACGCAGCACGCCGCCACGAACTCGAAGACGCGTTGCTACGCAACGAGGTGAAGGCGCTGGTCGCGACGTCGGCGCTCGGGATGGGTTACGACAAACCCGATCTCGGCTTCGTGGTGCACGTCGGTTCCCCTCCGTCACCGGTCTCCTACTATCAGCAGGTCGGGCGTGCGGGGCGCGCACTCGACGACGCCGTGGTGATGTTGTTGGCGTCCCGCACCGACGACGCCATCTGGGACTATTTCGCCACCGCGACCATCCCCGACCCGGACAAGATGACGGCCCTCCTCGCCGCTCTCGACGAGGCGGACGGCCCGATGTCGGTGCCACAACTCGAGGCCTCCACCGGATTCCGTAGGGGCCGTGTCGAATTGATGCTCAAGCAGCTGTCGGTGGACGGTGCCACCGACCGCGGACCGGACGGATGGACAGCGACCGGGACTCCGTGGTCGTACGACCACGACCATTACGACGGCGTGATCGGTGTGCGACGGCGTGAGGCCGACATCATGCGCGACTACGTGGCGGGGCGGCAATGTCTGATGCAGTTGCTGACATCGTCGCTCGACGACCCGGAGGCACAACCGTGCGGCCGGTGTTCGGTGTGTCGTGGACAACTGACCGAACCGCTGTCGGCGGAGGTTTCGGCCGAGATCGTGCGTACGATCACCGGCGCCCTGCGTCGTTCGGCCGTGCTGCTCGAACCCCGCAAGATGTGGCCCGGTGGGTCGTTCGGCACCCGCGGCCGCATTCCGGCCGGTCTCGCCGCGGAGACCGGGCGGGTCCTCGCGCACGCCGACGCACCCGAGTGGGCCGACCTGCTGGCAGGTGCGCGCCGCGGCGACGACCAAGCAGTTGCCGACCTCGGCGACGCGGCGGTCGCCACCCTGAGCGCTTGGGTGCGCGAGTCCGGTGCGCGTCCCGACGTCATCGCCGCATTGCGGTTGACCGGAACGGCACTGGCCGACAAGGTCGCCGAGCATCTGTGTCGGGTCGGGCGTCGGCCCGGTCTGACGATCCCGGTGCGGATGGGCGATCCACCAGGTCGTGACGCGACCGGCGCCACCGAGGCCTCCTACTGGCGCGACCATCTGGGCGAGATGCCCGATGTCGCGGGACAGAACGTGCTGCTCGTCGTCGACGAGACGTCGTCGGGCTGGCCGATCACGGTTGCTGCCGCCGCGCTGCGTGAGGCCGGCGCCGCCGCGGTGTCCCCGCTGCTCGTCCATCGTTCGGTCTGACGCGGCACCCGCGGAGCGCCTCACCCGGTCCCTGAGGAGCGAGCTTGCTCAGGCGTCGGCGACGTACTCCCCGTAGCCGGTTCCGCGGAGCGCGGCGCGAATCCTCTCCGCGGCGTCGTCGAGCGCGGCCGGATCGGGGTCCTTCTGCGCATTGCCCAGATCGAAGTCGTCCATGCTGGCCAGCGGGAACACATGAATGTGCACGTGCGGCACCTCGAGTCCCGCGATCATCGTGCCGATGCGGTCTGCCCCGAATGCCTCCTTGACCGCCCGGCCCACCCGCTGGGACACATCCGCGAGGTGGGTGTACGTCGCGGTGTCCATCTGCTCCCAGTGATCGACCTCTTTGCGCGGGACGACCAGCACGTGGCCCGGGGTGACCGGGTTGATGGTGAGGAAGGCGACGGCCTGGCCGTCCTTCCACACGAAGCGTCCCGGGAGTTCGCCGTTGATGATCTTGGTGAAGACGGAAGCCATGGGCATCACTGTAGCCGCGAGGTCGGGCGCGCCCGCCGTGTTGTGCCCGTCCTGTCGGAGGTCCATGACATTCTTTTCCGTGTGAGTCGACCAGAGTTCACCCGTCGTGCGCAGGCGCGGGTCCACAGCGTGGTGTCGTCGTCGGAGGTCGTCGAGTCGGCGCAGCGCTTCCCTCGGCTGCGCTACATGGGCTCCAAGTATCGGCTCCTGCCGCACCTCGAACGCACTTTTGCCGAGATCGGTGGAACCACCGCGGTCGACGCGTTCTCCGGCTCTGGGGTCGTGTCGTATCTGTTGAAGGCTCAGGGCTTTCAAGTCCTGAGCAACGATTTCCTGACGTTCCCCCACATCATCACCCGCGCGACGGTCGCCAACTCGAGCGTGCGACTGGAGCCGGAGCTGATCGAGGAGATCTGCGGTCCACCCGCCGACGACCGCGACTTCATCCGCTCCACCTTCGACGGCCTCTACTTCGACGCCGAGGACCGCGCGTTCCTCGACTCGGCGTGGTCGCACATCGACCGGTTGCGCGGCTACCGCCGGGACCTGGCGATCTCGGCCCTGGTGCTGTCGGCGGCCCGCAAGCAGCCACGCGGCGTGTTCACCTTCACCGATTCCTCACGGTATGCCGACGGCCGCCGTGACCTGCGGATGTCGTTGCGCGATCATTTCCGCACGCGGTCAGCGGCCGAGTACAACGCAACCGTGTTCAGCAACGGAAGGTCGAATCGCAGTGTCAGCGGCGATATCTTCGACCTCGACCTCAGCGCGCTGGACGGTCCCCCGGACCTCGTCTACCTCGATCCCCCCTATGCGCCGCCGACCGACGACAACGACTACATCAAGCGGTACCACTTCCTCGAAGGTCTCAGTGCGTACTGGCGCGGCATGACCATCATGGAGCACACCAAGACCAAGAAGCTCACCAAGCGCTACACACCGTTCGCGTACAAGCACTCGATCGACGACGCGCTCCTCCGCACGTTCGAGCACTTCGAGAACGCGGGCGCCATCGTGTTGTCCTATTCGTCGAACGCGCTGCCCGGAGCCGACCGGATCATCGACCTGCTGGGTAAGGTCAAGCCGTCTGTGGAGGTGATCGCGATCGACCACAAGTACAGTTTCGGCACCCACGTCGCCGCCACCCGGCGCGATGTGAGTGAGTACTTGTTCATCGGGCGGGATTGAGCCGGAAGGTGTTTCGTTGTCGGCGGGAGGTAGCGGGGTCTCGATACGCACGCTCGTACCTCGCGGGCTACTCGACCAACGGCGGGGGTGGCGCGGGCTACTCGACCAACGGAAAGGGTGTCGCGGGCGATGAGTGACGCCGGAGACTTCGACGATTATCTGAAGACGTTGGGCCGCCTGACCTCTCACGTCGATCCGACGGCGTCGACCCCGGAGGCGGAGCGGATCGTGGCGGCCACCGGCACCCTCGGCGAGCTGCTCGACACCGACATCGCCGGCCTCGCCGCGTGGGTGCGCGATCACCCAGGCGATGTACCGGTGTTGGGGCTGGCGGTCGGGTTGTCGCAGGAGAAGTTGAAAAACGTTCTGCGAGATCGGTTCGGCACCACCGGGTGGCACGGTGTGGCCCGCACCCAGCCCGTCGATCTGGTGACCTGGCTCGACACCGAGTTCGACCTGGTACGGATGCTGCGAACCCAACTCGCCCGCACGTTCACTTTCGCCGACATTCTCGTCGCCCGCGCCGGCAGCCGGGTCACCGCGACGCGCGCCGGGGCGTCGGGCCGACGCATCGAGGACGAGATCGAGGCCATCGCGCAGGATCTGGGCCTGGACTACGTGACACGATCCCGGTTCACCGGACGGAACGGGCGCACCGCGCCCGCCGACCTGATCATCGGCGACCCCGAGACCGCCGACATCGTCGTTGCGGCGAAGGGGTTCGATTCGACCGGCAGCAAACTCACCGACGCGGTGCGCGAGATCGAGGAGATGGCCGAGGTCCGGCTGCCCAAACAGCTCGTCCTCGCGGTGATCGACGGAATCGGCTGGAAGTCACGGCAATCCGACCTCCGCCGCATCCACCAGCTGTGGGCGGACCGCCAGATCGACGGCATGTACACACTGGTCAGCCTGGACCGATTCCGTGACGACGTGCGCGAATTCGCGACGCTGCGCCGACTGATCTGACTGGACCCCGATCACTCCCCGTACAGCCGCGCGATGTCGGGGGAATCGAGCCAGCCCGAGTAGGTCGGCGTCTGCGGCCAGCCGTCCGGCGAATCCTGCCACTCCTCTCGTCGGCCGTAGGGCAGCAGGTCCATCAGCGCGAATGTGTACGACAGTTGTTCGGTTCCGCGCCCGTTGGTGTGCCAGGTGCGGTAGACGGTGTCGCCGTCGCGGAGGAACACGTTGACGGCGAAGCCCTCTCCTGGCGCGGCGTCGACGTCGGCACCGAAAGTACTCTCCGACGACGAGTACCAGTCCATTTTGTTGCCGACCCTCGCCTTGTAGGCCAGCGCCTCCTCGATGGGCCCGTTGGTCACGATCACGAACCGCGCGTCGTAGTTGTCGAGGAAGTCGAGCCGCGTGAACTGCATGGTCAGACTCGTGCAACCGCCGCACTGGAACTCGGCGCCGTCGGTCCACATGTGGTTGTAGACGATCAGCTGCGACTTCCCGGCGAAGATGTCGGCCAGCCGGATCGGCCCGTCGGCGCCGATCAGCGTGTAGTCCGGCATCTCGACCATGGGCAGGCGTCGTCGCTGTGCGGCGATGGCGTCGAGTTCCCGCGTCGCCGCCTTCTCACGGACTCGGAGATCGGCCAGGGCATCCCGCCAGGTCTGGTCGTCGACGACGGGTGGCGTGTGTGCAGGCATGGGTGTACTCCTCTCGCTCCTACGAGTATCGACCGCGCCCGCCGACGGAATTCATCGTTTCACTCGTCCCGCCGCGGCAAGCGGACCCAGAAAGTCGCCCCCTCACCCGGTGTCGAGTCGACCCCCACCGTCCCGCCATGGGCATCCACCAATGCCGCGACGATGGACAGGCCGAGTCCACTTCCGCCGCCGCGATCGCCGCGCTGACGCGAGGAGTCTCCGCGGTAGAACCGTTCGAAGACGTGGGCGGCCTCGTCGTCGGTGAGGCCCTGCCCGGTGTCGGTGACGGTCACGATGACGTCGTCGCGGCCGGCGGTGCGATCGATCTCGATGCCGGTGGTGATCGACGCGTCGGCCGGAGTGTGTGCGATGGCGTTGTTGATCAGGTTGCGCAGCACCTGCAGCAACCGCGGGGCGTCGCCCGTCACCATCGGCGGTTCGTCGGAGTCACCGACATGGAGCCGGATGTCCCGTTGCGGGGCGGCCACCGTGGCCCCCTGTACCGCATCGGCGGCGACCGCCAGGAGGTCCACCGGCTGCTTCTCGATCGGGCGGTGGGCGTCGAGGCGAGCGAGGACCAGTAGGTCCTCGACGAGCACATTCATCCGGCCGGCCTCGGTGTCGATGCGGCTCATCGCGTCGGCGGCATCCGGGACGCCACCCTGTTTGTAGAGTTCGGCGAATCCCTTGATCGAGGTCAGCGGGGTTCGCAGTTCATGACTCGCGTCGGCGATGAATCGCCGCATCTTCTCCTCGGATGCGCGCGCCTGTTCCTCCGACGACCGTGCCTGTCGCTCCGACGCCGCAGTCCGCGCGAACGCGCGCTGGATCTGACCGAGCATGGTGTTCAGCGACGCGGAGAGGCTGCCGACCTCGGTGTTCTCCGGTGACGGCGGCACCCGCATCGTGAGGTTGCCTGCGGCGATCGCGTGTGCGGTCTCCTCCACTCGTCGCAGGGGCCGAAGGCTGGATCGAACCAGCAGATAGCTGAGCACGCCGAGCGCCAGAACGACCAGCGCACCGATGCCGAGCTGGAGCCACATCAGTCGGGACAGCGTGTCGTGCACATCCGTCAGGGGGGTCGCGACGACCGACACGCCGAACGGGTTCTCATCCTTGATCACTCGCCATTGCGGGCCGTCGCCGCCCTCGGAGTCGATCGTCGTCGGCCCGACGTCCCCGGCGGGCAGGTCGTCGAGGTCGGGTTGATGCGAGAAGTCGTTGCTGACGATCGTGTCGCCGTCGGCGGTCACGATCATCGAGTAGTACTGCGACGGCGGGCGACGAGGACCCAACGGCGGTCCCGGCAACTGGCTGACGGGTTCCCGGGGTTTCGCCCAGGTCTCCACCGCCGACGTCAGCCCCTCGTCCGTCCGGGACATGAGGTCCTGCTTCATGGCGGAGGTGACCGCAACGCCGGACGCGAACAGTCCGAGAGCCACCAGCACCAGCGTCAACCCGACCAGCGACAGCCGCAGTGGTACACCGCGTCTGCCATGGCCGCCGGTCGCCGGGCCGACGGGATGGCCGGTCGGCTCGGCCGCCGGGGTGGTGGTCACCCGCGGGGCTCACGCATGACGTACCCGACTCCGCGCAGGGTGTGGATCAGCCGCTTGTCGCCGGTGTCCAGCTTGCGACGCAGGTAGGAGACATAGGACTCGACGACGTTGACCTCGCCGCCGAAGTCGTAGTTCCACACGTGATCGAGGATGCGAGGCTTCGACAGCACCGTTCCGGCATTCACCATGAAGTAGCGCAGCAAGGTGAACTCGGTCGGCGAGAGTGGCACCAACTCCCCGGCCTTCCACACCTCGTGGGTCTCGTCGTCGAGTTCGATGTCGGCGAAGGTGATGCGCGCCGACTCCGCGCCCTGCTCGTCGAATCCGCCACGGCGCAGCAGTACCTGCAGACGAGCGACGACCTCCTCGAGGGAGAACGGCTTGGTCACGTAGTCGTCGCCGCCGATGGTCAGGCCGTTGATCTTGTCCTCCACCGAGTCACGCGCGGAGAGAAACAGCGCCGGCGCCTCGATGCCGTCGGCCCGGAGTCGTCGCAACAGGCCGAAACCGTCCATTCCGGGCATCATCACATCGAGGATGAGCGCGGCCGGTTTGAACGTGCGGCACCGGTCGAGCGCCGCGGGGCCGTTGGCCGCGGTCGCCACGTCGTACCCCTGGAACTTGAGCGAGACGGACAGCAACTCGCGGATGTTCTCCTCGTCGTCGACGACGAGGACCTTGGCACCGCGCCCGCCTGCCGAAGTCCCAGCTGCCGAGATGTCGGATTCGCTCATGTCACCACCTTCTCCGACCAGGCTGCCACGGATCTGCATGATTGCTGGGAGCTTGCTGTGAATGCTCGCGCGCGGCGACGGCGCCGCGGCTCAGCGCTTCATGAACGGCGCCGGATACCCCGCCGTCAGACGGGTCTCGCCCAGCCATTCGGCGAGTTCGTCGGCTCGCGCGGCGAGCGCCCGGGCGGCCTCCCGGGACACCGTCTCGAAAGTCTGCACCTCGATCCGCCCGCCGTCGACCTGACGCCAGCCGCCGACGATGCGTCCGTCCCACCAGGCGCTCTGGCCTCCGTTGCCGTTGCTGTCGAAGATCTGCGCGGCGTGGTCACCGAGATAGAAGCCGCGTTGCTTCCATCCCATGGTTGCCGGATCCAGTTCCGGTAGCAGCGCCGCCTGCGGTTCCACGTCGTCGTCGGATGCGGTCGTCCCAGGCACGTCGTCGGCGAGGACATAGCCGACAGACCCGCCGTCGAGATCGACCTCGACGACGTCGAGGTCGGCGAGCGCTGCGCGCACGGCGCGCTTAGTGGATCCCAGCCACCACACGATGTCGGTCTCGGTGCCCGGCCCGAACGTCCGCAGCCATCGACGGATCAGTGCGCGGTGCCCGTCGGCGGCGGAG
This sequence comes from Gordonia prachuapensis, assembly GCF_036350515.1. Taxonomy (NCBI): domain Bacteria; kingdom Bacillati; phylum Actinomycetota; class Actinomycetes; order Mycobacteriales; family Gordoniaceae; genus Gordonia; species Gordonia prachuapensis. Next base: position 103,735 of record NZ_JAZDUE010000002.1, read on the forward strand.
ACCTGCGGCAGCGGATGCCCGAGCCACGACTGCATCGACACCCACGACGGCCGCGACAGTGTCCACCGTCCGCTGTTCGGGCCGCGCACGATCTCGCCGGCCGCGCTCATCATGTTCAGCACCCGCGGCCCCATCGCGGTGCGACCGCCCCACGACTTGCCCTCGCCGAACACGATGTGACCGTCCAGGGCGGGGTTGCGGGCGCGCAACTCGGTCGATGTCCGGGCCGTGCCGTCGGCGAGATCGGCGAGGACGGCGGCGCGAGCAGCGTCGATCCAGCCCTCCGGATCGTCGAAGTCGGGACTGCGCCGCAGATCGCGCAGCATGTTGGTCCGCTCGGATGCGGTGACGCGCGGCCCGACCGCGCCGATCGCCTCGGCGAGCGTGTCGTGCCCGAACACGAACAGGGTGCGACGCATGGCGAGCTGCTTGACGAGGGTCCGGTCCGTGTACAGGGCGTCGTCCATCGCGTCGGGCTCGAAGCCGTCGACGCGTGCCCACGCCGACAGGTACACAGTCGACGCCGTCGTGGCGTGCAGGCCGACGACGGCATCGGCGGCCGCCGTCACCGTCGTCGCTCGACTGTTCACCGCGAGCAGATGTCGTCGCTGCAGCCGGCGGCGTCGGGCCTCGTCGTCGATCGCGGGCCGCGCGGCCATCACGCGGGCGGGGCGGCGATCGCCTCGATCTCCACGAGTTGGTCGTCATAGGCGAGCACGGTCACGCCGAGCATCATGGCCGGCGGAACGGGCTCGCCGAACTCGGCGACGACCGCCGCCCATGCGACGACCAGATCGGCTTGGAGATTCTCGGCGACGTAGATGGTGAGTTTGACGATGTCGGCCATCGATGCGTTCTGCTCGGCGAGGACGGTCCGCAGGTTCGTGAGGCAGGTGCGGGTCTGACCGACCACATCGCCGGTCGGTTCCACCGACCCGGTGGCGTCGAGCGGGCTGATGCCGGCGGTGAACAACAGCGGCCCCGGAGACACGGACGCGCTGTAGGCGAACCCGGCGGCCGGCAGTGTGGACGAGCCGTTCAAGTGGACGCGTGCCATGCCGCGATCCTAACCGGGAAGGTTGGCTGCAGCCGTTGCGCGACCCGCACCCCCGACCAAGCGGCGTCCGTCGCGCCACCGCGCGTCGTGCAACGGCTGCAGCCACGCGCTCGATGGCGGTCTCGCGCGTTGCTCTGTAGTTCACTCCGTCCACCCTTCGACTGCCAGTGCCCAGCCCGTCCGGCGCCCAAATGTGCTGTTCAGGGTGGAATCGAACATTCCGGACCGGACACCGGACGGCCTCCGGCACGATGGAACCCCATCGATAGACCCGCTCACCAGCGTGTTCCGGCTCACTCGAATGGCGGTCGAGGCATCCGACGGAGCATGATGGGGCGAGATTGTCGGTCGGGGGTTTTCGGTGATGGTGAGTGGACTTCGGTAGTGCGTTGGCGCGCCTGTTCGTACAGGCTGGACGCCCCACGTTGCGTGCCGCCGCGGCGCGGTCCACGGTGTCGGCGCAACGGATCAGTGACTGGCGCAACGGCCGCCACCTGCCGCGGGATTTCGCGACCGTCGAACCGCTGCTGCTATGGCTCACCGCGCGCGCCGTCGCCGACGGCCAGGATGATGTACTCAACCTCCCGCAGTGGCGCGAACTGTGGGACAAACACCTCACCGAAACCGATGCCGACGATCCACCGGGTCCCGCGACGACCACCACCGTGGCGCGGCCCTACGCCGGCCTCGCCACGATCACCGCGGCCGACAGCGCCGTGTTCTTCGGCCGCGACGATCTCGTCTCGACGCTCGTGGACGCCATCGTCGATGCCGCCGTCGCGCCGTCCGGTCCGCGTCTCGTCGTTGTCGCCGGGGTCTCCGGGTCCGGCAAGTCGTCACTCCTCGATGCCGGACTCGCCCGCGATCGGCGCATCGTCCGACCGCGCCGCGCCGCCATCACCACGAGCGGTGTCCGCGTCGATCCCCTCACCGACGACGGCGGGGTCGTCGTCGCCCCGGATCCGGTCGGCGACGAGGTGTGCGACGTCATCGTCCTCGATCAGTTCGAGAACGTGTTCGCGCAGGCGCCGGAAACCCTCGTCGACACGATGCGCGCGGTCGAGGAGCTGTCGGCAGAATCGGTCGTGGTGATCGGCGTGCGCGCCGACTTCTTCGGCCAATGCGTGGAGTTCGCGTTCCTGGCGCAGGCGTGGCAATCGCGTTGCGTGATCGTTTCCGAGATGACCGGCGCCCAGCTTCGTGAGGTCATCACCGGACCGGTCCGGCTCGCGGGGGGCCGGATCGAGTCGGGCCTCGCGGACGTCATGATCAGCGACCTGCACGCCGCGTCGACGATCGGCGACCGCGCCGGACGTCTGCCGCTGTTGGCGCACGTGCTGGCGGCCACCTGGTCACGGCGGTCGGGCAACCGCATGACGATCTCCGGATACCGGGCCACCGGCGGCATCGCCCGAGCGGTCGCCGACACCGCGGAGGCGGCGTGGTCAGCGGTCGATTCGGAGGACCGGAACCTGGCCCGGGCCCTGCTGCTGGCGTTGGTCCACGTCGGTCCCGGTGGGGTGGCGCTGCGTGTGCCACTGCACACCGAGACCATCGCAGATCGGTTTCCGAAGCGGATCTCGGCGGTCATCGACATCTTCGCGCAGGCACGCCTGCTCATCGTGACGTCGGACTCGATCATGCTGGTGCACGACGTCGTGTTGACGTCGTGGCCGAGGCTCGCGGAGTGGATCGCCGCCGACTCCGGCATCCACGTGTGGCGCCAACAGCTGGCCACCGACACGGTCGCGTGGCTCGAGACGGACCGCAGCCGGTCGTTCCTCTACACCGGGTCGCGCCTCGACGATGCCCGCCGGCACCGGGATGCGCTGCGACGCAGCTACCAGCACCTACTGACCACCGAGAACGAGGAATTCCTCGATGCCGCGGTCACCCAGCAGCGCCGACGACGACTGATCCAGATGCTGTCCATCGCTGTCGTCGTGGTGCTCGCGGTGGTCTCGACGATCACCGCGGCGATCGGGTTCCGGCAAGCCCATGACCTGACGCAGCAGCGCAACAACGCCGAGCGCGCCGCCCTGCTCTCCCACATCGACAGCCTGCAGCAGACGAATCCGTCGCTGGCGGCGCGGTTGCTGCTCGTCGCGCTCGACCTCTACCCCGACGACCCGACCGTCAGCCAGCGTGTTCTCGGCGCCGCCACCAGCCCCCTCTCGGAACCGTTGAGCGGCCACTCCGGGCCGGTGTACGACGTCAACTTCTCCGCCGACAGCTCGATGTTCGCGTCCGCCAGCGGCGACCGCACCGCGCGGCTGTGGGAGCGGACCGCGGGTGGCTCCTACCAGTCGGTGTCGACGCTGCGCGGTTACGGCAACTACCTCACCTCGGTGGCATTCCATCCGACCCGGCCACTGCTCGTGACCGGCAGCGGCGACGGCACCGTCCGCATCTGGAACATCGCCACGCCGTCGGCGCCACGCCAGCGGACGTCGGTGAGTCCGGGCCACGGCACGGTCTACATGGTGCGGTTCGCACCGGACGGTTCCCATCTCGCCGCTTCCTCCGACGACGGCACCGTCACCATCTACGCCGTCGACGACACCGGCGCGCTGCGCGAGACCACCGTGCTCGACGCGCACACCGCCGCTGCCCGCACCGTGTCGTACAGCCCGGACGGCCGACTGCTCGCCACCGGCGGCGACGACCGCGTCGTCCGCCTCTACGACACCCGCGACGGCGACGTCCCGATCCCGGCGACACCGGCCATCACCGGTTTTCCGAGCATCACCCATGCGGTGGCGTTCAGCCCCGACAGCCGCACGCTCGCGGTGACCGGCGACAGCCCCAACGCCCAGCTGTGGGATGTGTCCACACCGTCGCGGCCCACTGCGCTGTCCACCTCGCTGCCCAACACCACTGCGGGGTCGTGGTCGATCTCCTTCGACGACGACGGCGACCAGCTCGCATCCGCCCGCGCCGACGGCCGGGTGACCGTGTGGAACACCGTCGACCCGGACATGCCGGTGACCCAGTGGACGTTGCAGTCGTCGAGCACTCAGGGCACGCCCGAGCAAGGGTCGGTCCGGACGTTCTCGACGGTGTTCAGTCCCGACGGCACCAGCATGGTCGTCGGCCGTTCCGACGGCGCCATCGACCTGTGGCACCTGCCGTCCGGGGTGATGCCCGACCGCGGCGGTACCGTCACCGGTCTCGCCAACGACGCCGACGGCAGCGTGCTGACCACGGTGGGCACCGACACCACGCTCAACGTGTGGTCGACCGGCGCGGACGGGTGGGTGCGACAGTCCCGCACGCCGATCCAGCGTCGCGTGAACGATCACCCGTCGGTCAGCGTGAACGCCGACGGCACGCTGGCGGCCACCGCGAACAACAACGGCGGACTGGTGCAGTTGTGGGACATCGGCGACCATTCGTCGCCGCGGGCGACCGCGGATCTACGGGTCTCGACGCGCTACACCAACGCGATCGCGTTCGCCCCGCAGGCCGACATCCTCGCAGCCGGCGCCACCGACACCACGGTCCAGCTGTGGGACACCGCCGACCCGCGGCGGCCGGTGCCGATCAGCGCGCCGCTCGCCGGTCCGAGTGATCTGATCCGCAGCGTCGCGTTCAGTCCGGATGGCCGCCACCTCGCGGTGACCTCCGACGACAAGCAGACCTATCTCTACGATCTCGACCGGGACCAGACGTCGCCGTCGGCGGTGATCAACGATACGAGCCCGGCGGCTCGGGCCGTGTTCAGCCGCGACGGCGAGACGCTGATCATCGCGGCACGCGATCTGACCACCTGGGACGTCCGGGACGGTCGCACCGTTCTGATCGAGCGCAAACCGAACATCCACGCGGCAACGTTGTCGTTGACGCCGATGCGGCTGGTCGTCGGCACCACCACCCACCACCTGACGACCTTCGTGTTCGAGGACGGGCGACTCGGTGCCCAGCAGTCCATCGTGCCGCTGATGTCCACCACCGACACCACCACGCGGTGGCAGTTCCCCGATCACATGTACAGCGACGACACCATCATCACCGCCGGTGACGTGACCGGCAGCGTGCACTTGCAGACCACCGACCTCGCCACCGCGAGCAGGTGGATCTGCGACACCACGCCCCGGTTGAGCGACTCCCAACGTGAGACGTACCTGCCGCACACCGACATCCCCGACGAGTGCCGGGGCGAGTCCGGCTAGACAGGCTCGCGCGGGCCGGTCACGCTCGCGCGGTCCGTCTCGGTTTGCGCGGTCCGTCTCGGTTTGCGCGGTCCGTCTCGGTTTGCGCGGTCCGTCTCGGTTCGCGCGGTCCGTCTCGGTTCGCGCGGTCCGTCGACCACCCGCGGCAACCGAGCCGACCCGCGTGAGCAGGCGCGATCCGCGTCGCCGACCGGGCCGCGACGAACCCCACAACGACGAAACCCGCCGCAGGCGTACCTGCGGCGGGTCTCGGTCCAGCATGCGTCGAAGTGTCAGTACTCCGGGAACAGTGTCAGGGCGAACTCGCCGAGCGGCGCCAGCTCCGGATTGTCCTCGACCGCCTTGTCGATGCCGAGCTTGATGTTGTCGAGTGTCGGCGCAGCGTTCTCGACGGTCGGCTCGATCGTCGGCAGCGGCTGCGCGGTCGCAGGCGCCGCCGCGAATGCCATGGCGCCGGCCATCGCCGCGCCGGCGAACCCGGCCCCGAGCACGCGACGAACGATCTTCCCCCGCGAAACCTGAACGCCCGACTTCTTGAAACCCCGGTCCATGTCGTTGACCGCCTTTCCCCCGCAGAAGGCGCGAGAGTCGTGATGTGTGACTGCAGTGACCCAATGTATGCGGTCTTTGCATCCGCAGGCACATCGTGATGGCTTGAGTCACAAAAGTTATCGGGAAGCGACCATTACCAGCAACAACGACGCCTTCAGCACAGCGAACCGGATGGCGCGGGGGCCACCTCAACGGAAGCTGAGCACCTCGTCACCCCAGGCGTCGCGGATCTCGCGGTCCAGATCGTCGACCACCCGGTCGTCGCCGTCGATCACGAGCGACGTCCGGGTCTGTGCGTCGTAGACCGGCCACCGCAGTGCGCCGCCGTCGTCCGGGTTGCCGCGGTGTGCGTAGGACGTCCAGCGGCGTTGCATGCGCTCCGATATCGCCTCGCCGGTCTTTCGTCCGCCGAGCTTGAACGTGATGTCGGCGGGGCCGGCCACCAGGTTGCCCCAGACGTAGGGCAGTTCGGTCGCGTGCGTGGCGCCCACCCGCAACGCCCGCAGCATCCGGGTGGCCCAGTCGAACCGGTAGAGGTGGACGGGGGTGTGCTGCGCGTGCGCCTCGGCGAGCCACACGGTCGGCATGCGGAACGCGATGTCGCGGGCGACGCCGAGGCCGGCGACCTTGGGTCGCATGCCGGAGTACGCGGAGGTGATCTGTGCACGGGGCGGCAACTGCACGTCCGGATACTCGACGATCATCGACGCGAACATCCGCTCGATGTCGGCAGGCGTGATGGGCATGAGCGGGGACTTCATCCACTTGAACAAGGCGGCCTCGTCCTTGTTGGTCCCGATCATGAGCGGCACCCGCAGCGAGTCGCCGGCCCGGAACACGTCCATCGGATGGCGGGGCACCAGATCACCGTCGATGACCGGGGCGAATGCGATGGTGCCCGGACTGTCGGCGGGGACGTCGGTGAACACCTTCATCGTCGCCTCGGTGATCCGATCGACGTCTATCGTCTCGAGGCGCGCCGCATCGGCGGGTCCGAGGTCGAGCGCGCTCAGGACCCGCGCGGCGATGCCGGCCGAGCGCTCGTGGTCGTACATCGACGTGGCCGGAGAGCTCTGTGCGATGGCGCGATGGAACAGCCCTCGCGCAGCCGGCATCGTCAGCAGTGTGGTGACGATGCCCGCACCCGCCGATTCGCCGAACACGGTCACCGCGTCCGGGTCCCCGCCGAACGCGGCGATGTTCTGCCGAACCCACTGCAGGGCGAGCAGGACGTCGCTGAGCGCCACGTTCGACTCGAACCGGCGCGGGTCGCCCTCGGGTCTGGTCTCGTCGAGTGAGGTCAGATCGACGAAACCCAGGGCACCGAGTCGATAGTTGAGCGTCACCACCACGACGTCGCCGCGGCGGGCGAGCGTGCTCGCCTCGTACAACGGCTGGCTTCCACTGCCGAACACGTACGCACCGCCGTGCAGCCACACCATCACCGGCAGCGGCCGGTCGGCGTCGGGGCGCCAGACGTTGAGGAACAGGCAGTCCTCCGACATCGAGGCGTCCTTGCCGAGCCCGATCGCCGGGTTGCGTTCCTGCGGACACACCGGCCCGAAGGTGGTGGCGTCGACGACGTCGTCGTGACGCTCGGGCGGTCGGGCACGCCGCCACCGGAGCTCACCGACCGGCGGTGACGCGTAGCGGATGCCCCGCCAGATGTCGACACCGTCCCCGCGGGTGCCGCGAACCGGTCCGTACGTGGTCGTCACGACCAGATCGTTCGACATCTCTCCATCGTGATGGGTGGTGGCTCGATGCGCCCGCAGAACGCCGGGGTATGCCCGGACGGGGTGCCGTTGCTCGACTCCCGACACCAGGGAGACACGCCCTAGAGTCGGACGGGTGGCACTGTCCGACCTCGTCCCGCTGTCCGGCGGCCGCTTCCGCATGGGTTCCGACAGGCACTATCCGGAGGAACGTCCCGCTCACGACCGTGCCGTGGATTCGTTCGCGATCGAACGCCATCCGGTGACCACCGCCCAGTTCGCCGAGTTCGTCGAGGCGACGGGGTATGTGACGGTCGCCGAGGAGACCGTGGACCCGGCCGATTTCCCCGATGCCGACCCGTCGATGCTGGTGCCGGGGTCGGTCGTGTTCACCCCGACGCCCGGTCCGGTCGATCTCCGCGATTGGCGCCAATGGTGGCGATGGCAGCCCGGCGCGTCGTGGCGTCGACCCGACGGCGGTGACCTGTCGGTCGAGGACCGGGCCGATCACCCGGTCGTGCACGTCGCGTATCGCGACGCCGCCGCGTACGCCGAGTGGGCCGGCCGCCGGCTACCTACCGAGGCCGAGTGGGAGTTCGCGGCGCGCGGTGGACTCCACGACGCCGAGTTCGCCTGGGAGGGAGATGAACTGCGGCCCGCCGGGCGGGACATGGCGAACACCTGGAAGGGCGCGTTCCCCTATCGCAACGAGGGGTGGGGAGCGACGTCGCCGGTCGGCGCCCATCCGGCCAACGGCTACGGGCTGCTCGACATGATCGGCAATGTGTGGGAACGCTGCGTCGACACCTACGTGCCGCGGCATTTCGTCCCGGGGACGGGCTCCGTCGCCGCAGACGGACGGCCGGATCTGCTCGCCCCGACGACGTCGCCGCAGGTCATGCGGGTCACCAAGGGCGGGTCACATCTGTGCGCGCCGGAGTACTGCCGCCGCTACCGGCCGGCCGCGCGCTCGGCCCAGTCGGACGATTCGGCGACGTCGCATCTGGGGTTTCGATGTGTGGTCTGACCAGCGACGTTCCAGCGAGATGAGTCCGGTCACACACCGGAACCCGACCGGCCCGGTGGCCGTTGACTTCTGGGCGCCGGGAACAGCCGGTTCTCAGAGCCCCCTGCCGGAGGCGGGTTCTCAGAGCCCCCCTGCCGGAGGCGGGTTCTTGGAGCCCCCTGTCAGGATTGAACTGACGACCGCTCGCTTACAAGGCGAGTGCTCTACCACTGAGCTAAGGAGGCATGCGTGCGCGAGTATATCGGCCGTGCGTTGGGGTGGCTGAACCCCGTCCGGCTGATCGAGGACCGACCGGCGACGATCGACACGATCGAACCCGGCAGCATCATGGTCTCGCCGCGCAAGCCGATCGACCGGTTCGACGTCGCGGCGATCACCGAGGTCCTCGACCTCGCCACCAAGATCGGTGCGGTACTGCTGGATTCGGGCACGGCTGCCATCGACACCCAGCAGCAGATCGCGTTCGTCTGCGGTGTGTACGGGCTCGAGGACGTCGAGGTGGATGTCACGTACAACACCATCGTCGTCAGTGCCCGGCGCGGCGCGACGCTGCCGCCGATCACCACGATGGAGCAGGTCTACTACCGGTCGATGGACTTCACGCGGCTGGCCCAGATCGACCGCCTGGTGCGACGCATCCGCGACATGGCGATCACGCCGTCGAGCGCCCACCGCATGGTCGACGAGATCATCACCGCTCCGCACCCGTACCGGCACCGGGTGGCCACCGCCGCGTGGGGTCTGATGGCCGCGAGCATCTCGGTGCTCCTCGGCGGCGCGGAGCTCGGCGCGGTGCTGGCGTTCCTGACGACAGTGGTCATCGTCGTCGTGAACCGCAGACTCAACCGGATCGGCACCCCGGTGTTCTTCCAGCAGTTCACCGGCGGTTTCATCGCCGTCGTCCCCGCAGCGGTGACGTTCGGATTGACCCAGAACACGAGCATCAACCTGTCTCCGTCGTTCGTCATCGCGGCCGGCATCGTCGTCCTGCTGTCCGGTCTGTCCCTGGTCGGCTCCGTCCAGGACGCCATCACCGGCGCACCGATCACCGGTGTGGCCAGGTTCTTCGAGTTGTTGCTGATGACCGGCGGGTTGATCGCGGGCGTCGGTATCGCGATCAGCCTGCTGGAGAACGCGGGGATCTTCCTGCCGACGATCACACCGACCACCACTTTCCCCGCGGTCGAGCTGCCCGTCCGCATCTTGGCGGGTGGGCTCGCAGCCCTTGCCTTCGCACTGGCGAGCTACGCCGAGAAGCGGGCACTGCCGGTGGCGTTCATGAGTGGCGCGCTCGGCGCCGCGGTGGTGGCGTCGGCCACCTTCGTCGGCGCCATCGGCGACGTGGTGGCGAGTGCACTGGCCGCGGCGCTCGTCGGCCTGGTCGGCGGCCTGCTCGCTCGGCGCGCGCTGACCCCGCCGCTGGTCGTCGCGATCGCCGGTATCACCCCGCTGCTGCCCGGTCTCGCCGTGTATCGCGCTCTGTACGGACTGCTCGGTGACCAGACCCTCGACGGCATCACCTGGATGATGAGCGCCCTCGGTGTCGGCGCCGCGCTGGCCGCGGGTGTGACGCTGGGTGAGTTCATCGCCCGTTCGTTGCGCCGCCCGCAACTGCCGGTGCGGCCCGCCTGGATGTCGATGCTCCGCCGGAACCGGATGCAGGGCTACCGACGTCGCGAGGTCGCGCCGGATGTCAGACAACGAAACAGGTAGCATCGGAATGCGCGCACCAACGCCGGGCGCGTATGCCTCGCCGGTCGCCGCCGGGGCACGCCGTTGTGAAGCAAGAGGACCTCAATGCCTGCGAAGACCACCGACATCACCGACGACGAGTTGGAGCCGGTAGCCGACGAGACCGCCAGCTCGGCGCGTCGTGTCGTCGCCGCCTACGCGACCGACGCCGACGAGTGCCGGATGCTGCTGTCGATGCTGGGAATCGCGCCGGGCGAGAACGCCTGACCACATGGCGGGCTCCGGGGACGTGACGCACGGCGGGGCAACCGCCGACCATCATTTCGGTGACGCGGAGTTCGTCGTCGTCGCCAACCGCCTGCCGGTCGACAAGGAGGTCTTGCCCGACGGCACGGTGAACTGGAAACGCAGCCCGGGCGGGCTGGTCACCGCTCTCGAACCCATCCTGAGGTCACAGACCGGCGCATGGGTCGGTTGGTCCGGGATCGCCGACTCGAACGACAACCCCGACATCGAGGGCATCGACATCCACGCGGTGCCACTGTCCACCCAGGAGATCGCCGAGTACTACGAGGGTTTCTCCAACGCGACGTTGTGGCCGCTGTACCACGACCTTCTGGTCAAACCCGAGTACCACCGCGAATGGTGGGACACCTATGTCGACGTGAATCGTCGCTTCGCGGAGGAGACCGCCAAGGCCGCCGCCGAGGGGGCGGTGGTCTGGATTCAGGACTACCAGCTCCAGCTCGTCCCCAAGATGCTGCGCATGCTGCGTCCGGATCTCAAGATCGGCTTCTTCCTGCACATCCCGTTCCCGCCGGTCGAGCTGTTCATGCAGCTGCCGTGGCGGACGGAGATCGTCGAAGGCCTGCTGGGTGCCGACCTCATCGGTTTCCATCTGCCGGGCGGTGCGCAGAACTTCCTGTTCCTCGCGCGACGACTCGCCGGCCAGGCCACCAGCAAGGGCACGGTCGGTGTGCGCTCGCGGTTCGGCGTCGTCCAAGTCGGTTTCCGGACGGTGCGGGTCGGCGCGTTCCCGATCTCGATCGACTCCGGCGACCTCGACGCCAAGGCCAAGTCCAAGGAGATCCGGAACCGGGCGCGCGAGATCCGAAAGGACCTCGGCAATCCGAAGACGATCATGCTCGGCGTCGACCGGCTCGATTACACCAAGGGCATCGACGTGCGCCTCAAGGCCATCTCGGAGATGCTGGAGGAGAAGCGGCTCGACCCCGAAGAAACGGTGATGATCCAGCTGGCGACCCCGAGTCGTGAGCGCGTGGAGAGCTACGTGCAGATGCGAGCGGGCATCGAGCAGCTGGTCGGCAACATCAACGGCTCGTTCGGCTCGGTCGGCCAACCGGTGGTGCAGTACCTTCACCGCCCGGTTCCCCGCGACGAACTGATCGCGTTCTTCGTCGCCGCCGACGTGATGCTCGTGACCCCGCTGCGGGACGGGATGAACCTCGTCGCCAAGGAGTACGTGGCATGCCGCAGCGACCTCGGCGGCTCCCTGGTGTTGAGCGAGTTCACCGGAGCCGCTTCGGAATTGCGCTCGGCGTATCAGGCCAATCCGTACGACCTCGAAGGCGTCAAGGACGCCATCGAGGCGGCGGTGGGGCAGACCACGGCGGATGGCCGTAAGCGGATGCGCGCGCTTCGTCGTCAGGTGATGGCCCACGATGTGGCCAAGTGGGCGGAGAGTTTCCTCGGCACGCTGGCGTCGGTGACCGAGACGGCGACGGACGCCAACCGCGGCGTCCACCTCGTCCAGACGTCAGACGCCGCGGATCAGGACGCATGAGCGCCACCGGGATACCTGCCGCGTTGCGGGAGGCCCTGATCGACGCGGTGTCGGTTCCGACGTTGCTCGTCGCATCGGACTACGACGGCTGCATGTCCCCGTTGGTGTCCCGGCCGGAGGACGCGATCCCGAATCCCGCGTCGGTGGCGGCGATCGCCGCCGCTGCCGAGTTGCCCGGGACGACCGCAGCCGTGGTGTCGGGTCGCGAGCGCGCGGTACTGGCCGAGCTGTCGGGGTTGTCCGCGCCGGTCGCCCTCGTCGGCAGCCATGGCAGCGAGTTCGAATCCGGGTTCGTCTTCGAGATCACCGACGACCATCGCGCCCTGCTCGCCCGACTCATCGACGAATTGCGTTCCATCGCAGCAGATCACCCCGGCACGCGGGTGGAGACCAAACCGGCCAGCACGGTGCTGCACGTGCGTAATGCGTCCTCGGCCGATGCCGAGAAAGCTCTGGAGCGAGTTCGTTCCGGGCCGGCCACGTGGCCGGATGTCCAGAGCACCGAAGGCAAAGAGGTCCTCGAACTCGCGGTCATCGAGACGAGCAAGGGGCACGCCCTCGATGTGCTACGGGAGCAAGTCGGCGCGGATGCGGTGATCTATCTCGGCGACGATGTCACCGACGAGAAGGCGTTCGCCCATCTGCATCCCGACAACGGCGACGTGACCATCAAGGTCGGGACCGGCGATACGATCGCGACCCACCGCATCGACGACACCGACGACGTCGCAACGGTTCTCGAGTTCGTGGTGGCTCAGCGCCGCGAAGCGAGAACCTCCGCCTGAGCGTCACGAAGGGTCGCCCCAACCGCTGGTCGGTTAGCCCGGGCGCCCCCAACCGCTGGTCGAGTAGCCGAGGAGCCTGCGACGAGGCGCATCGAGACCCCGGAACTCGATCTCGATACGCACGCTCGCCTGGCGGCTCGCGGGCTACTCGATCATCGGGTGGGGCGAGCTTGCGAGCGCGCCACCCTGAGTAGCGAGCTTGCGAGCGTATCGAAGGGTCACCCCGATCCCACCATCGGATCGGTGATCGCCAACCGCGTCGCCGACTCCCGGATCACCCGGTGGACGAATCCGAGTTTCCGGACAACCGGGCGCGGGATGTCGAACGGGTAGAGCGGCCGCGCCCCCATGGCGGCGTTCACGCGATTGAACATGGTGGACAACCATTTCCAGTCGTAGAGGAGCCGTTCGATGGGGACATCCGCGTACGATTTCAACGGCACGATGTCGCGGTCCATGGTGAAGCTGACCTGATCGCTCTCGAGCATGAGTCCGGATTCGCGCGCGGTGTCGATGGTCCCGGTGATGTGCAGGTAGTGCGCGAAGCATTCCGCGAAATCTTCCCACGGGTGCATCGTCGCGTACTCGGAGATGTACGAATCCTGCCAGTTACGCGGCGGACCGTACGTGTAGTGGCGGTCGATGGCATCGCGGTAGGACACGCGTTCGTCGCCGAAGATCTCCCGGGCTTCGGCCAGGTACTCCGTGGCACCGCCACCGGTTTCGACGAGGATGTGCTCGAAGTAGTGGCCGACCTCATGTCGGAAGTGCCCGAGCATCGTGCGGTAGGCCTCCCCCAGGTCCACGCGAAGTCGTTCGCGGTGGGCGTCGAGGGATTCGGCCAGATCGATCGTGACGACACCGTTGGCGTGTCCGATGATCACCTGCTGTCCCGTCGTCTGACTCGAGAGCAGATCGAATGCCAGTCCACCCTCGGTGCGCCAGAAGGGCTCGACGGGCAGCCCCAGGTCCGCGAGCTGATAGATCAGCATGCGGAGGTCGCGCGTCGTGGAGGTGAGTTTCTCCACCGCGATGGTGTCGTCGGGGTCGGGATCCCGTCGGACGAGTGAACACGGAAAACATCTGCCCCGCAGGCCGATCGACCCTTCGTCGACCTCGGCCAAGGTCAGCCAGTTGCACCCGGTTCGGGTCGCGTTGGAACACCGCACCCACTGCCGTCCGTCGATCTGGACGCCCTCGGTCGCGACCACTGCCAACGATTGGCTCGGCAGGTGGATTCCGACCGAGCTCCCGCAACTGGGGCAGTGTTGGGGATCGAATCCGGAGAGCGCGTTGCAGACCGGGCACGTGAGTGCATGCACGGCGGTCAGCCTATCGCGATGCGGTCCTCCCCGGTGTCGGTCGGCAGGTCTCCCTGCACGATCGCGGTGACCTTGTAGGAGTTCAGGTTGATGGTGCCTCGATGATTGTCGAGGAACGCGGTGTCGGCGGCGTCGCGGCCGGTGGAGATGCGCACCATGGTCTGGCGCGGAGCCAGGCCGGTGGCGTCCACGACCACCCAGCGTCCGTCGATCAGCGCCTCGGCCACCGCATGGAAGTCCATCGGGTCGCAGCCGGGGGCGTACACGGCGACGAGGCGGGCCGGGATGTTCAGGGCCCGAAGCAATGCCACGACGAGGTGGGCATAGTCACGGCACACGCCGGCACCGGCGAGCAGGGTGTCGGCCGCACCATCGATGGGGTCGCTCGCACCGGGAATGTAGCTGAGGTGACTCTCGACGAACGAGGTCACCTGCTGCAGCAGTTCGCTCGGCGGGAGGTTGATGTCGAACTGTCCGGCGGCGTAGCCGAAGAACTTGTCTGCCTCGGCATATCGGCTGGGCCGTAGGTAGATCGAGTGGTCGGTCACCTCGACTTCGATCGGGTCGGCCGGGGTGGTGACCGATGCCGAGTAGTCGACCACCACGAGCCCCGAGTCGACCTGAAGGCGGTGGATGCGGGACCCGTGCTCACCGACGATCTCTTCCGGTTCGACCGCGTCACCGTCGATGGTCACCGACAGCGTTTCGTCCACCGTGAGGCCGGGCAGTTTCGCGACGGTGATCTGCATCTCGAGCTCGGTGGCGGCGGTGACGTTCACCTCGAGGGAGGAGGCGACTTCGCGCGGGGGTGTGGTCATACGTTCACGTTAGGCGATGGGTGATTCCCGGTCGCGGCGACAGGGTCGGCGTAGATCACACTCAGGGCCACGATGACCGCTGCGCTCTCCTGGATGCGCACCCCGAACCGCGACGGCGCGATCTCGAGGGGGCGACGGATGGTGGTGGCCGCGTCGAACGCGGCCTGTACGGGCGCCAGCCCTCGCGGGTGCGCGGCGAACGCGTCACCTGCGACCACGACGGCATCCGGGTTGAGCACGTCACGCATCATCGCGACGACACCGCCGAGTACCTCCGCGCGTTCGTCGAGGATCATGGGCGCGTCCTCGTCCGCGCCGATTCGTCGTGCCGCGCGCTGGGCCGACGCACGACCCACCACATCCTGCAGGACCGGGTTCGGCGAGTCTGCGAGATGCGGTGCGACGACCGGTAGGTGGGCGATCGATCCGGCCCCGCGCCGAGGCATGAGGACCCTGCCGTCGACGGACATCGCCATGCCCACGGTCTCGCGGGCGTAGAAGAACAGCCCAGTGCCGACGATCTCGCGGGGCGCACTGAGCAGCAGTTCGGCGGCCGACATCGCCTGGACATGCTCGCCGACCGAGACGGGGACGTCGAGCGCATCGGCGAGCATCTGCCCGACGGGAACGCGCTGCCAGCCCAACACCGGGTGGTCGATCCGCCCGGACGCGGAGTCGACGACGCCGCCCGCGGCGACCCCGCCCCACAGCAGCCGCCGGCCACTGAATCGTGCTGCGAGATCGCGCAATTGCGCACACAGATCACCGACCCCGGCAGCGTCGCGCGGTGTCAGCACGGCGTGGCTGTACAGTGGCCGGCCGCCGAGGTCGGCGATCGCGAGCAGCGTCCGCCGGGCACCGATGTGCATTCCGGCGACACACAGCGAGTCCCGGTCGAGGGTGAGCGGATTCTTCGGTCTACCGATGGCGCCCGGATCGACGAGATCGGGTCGCTCCACCACCAGGCCGAGCCGCGTGAGTGCGGCGACCTGGCGATTGATCGTCGCGGGCGAGAGCGATGTGGCGCCGGACAGATGATCGCGGGTCACGGGGCCGCTGATCCGGATGGCGTGCAGGACTGCCGCCGCGGGCGTGGAGCCGACCTGCAGGGCCGCGGGCACGACTCCGGTCGACGACATGTACCGAATTTAGCAACGTCGAAGCGTCGCTAAGCTGAGGTCATGACCAGCACCACGCAGAACGGAACGGCCGAGCAAGCGAAAGCGGAACCGAAGGTTGCGGTGGTGACGGGCGCGAGTTCGGGGATCGGGGCCGCGACCGCACGTCAGCTGGCGTCTCAGGGCTATCACGTGGTGCTGGGTGCGCGACGCACCGAGCTGATCGATGAACTCGCGGCAGAGATCGGCGGGACCGGCCGACGTCTCGATGTCACCGACGCCGAATCCGTCGACGCGTTCGTGGCGGGACTGGAGAAGGTGCACGTGTTGGTGAACAATGCGGGCGGCGCCAAGGGCCTCGACCCCGTCGCGACGGCCGACCTCGAAGACTGGAGGTGGATGTGGGAGACGAACGTGCTCGGAACTCTTCGGCTCACGAAGGCGTTGCTACCCGCGTTGGTCGATTCCGGTGACGGCCTGATCGTCACGGTCACCTCGATCGCGGCCCTCGAGGCCTACGACAACGGTGCCGGCTACACGTCGGCCAAGCACGCCCAAGCAGTCATGCATCGAACCCTGCGGTACGAGCTACTCGGAAAGCCGGTGCGACTCACCGAGATCGCGCCTGGAATGGTCGAGACCGAGTTCTCTCTGGTGCGTTTCGAGGGCGACCAGGAGAAGGCCGACGCAGTCTACGAGGGCCTGACCCCGCTCACAGCCGACGACGTCGCCGAGGTGATCGGTTTCGTCGCGTCCCGCCCTCCTCACGTCGACCTGGATCAGATCGTCCTCAAGCCGCGCGACCAGGCGTCCGCCCGGCGAAACATCAAGACGGGCTGAGGGGCCGACTCGCGGCCGGATCACGTTGGTCGAGTAACCCGAGCCACCCCCACCCGGTGGCCGAGTAGTCCGAGCCGCACCCCCAACCGTTGGTCGAGTAGTCCGAGCGCTCCCCCACCCGCTGGTCGAGTAGTCCGAGCCGCTAGGCGAGGACGTATCGAGACCTCGGAACCATCGAAACCTCCTGCACCACCGATCTTGTCACATCCACCCGATATCCTGATCGCAATCTAAAAGCGCAGACCCACCGTTATCCACAGGCCGCCGCTCACCCACCAAAGTTGTCAGACCCAACCGATACTCTGTAGTCAGTTCCGTTACGACACAGCTTTGTCCGTTGATGTAGTCCGAGCCACACACCCTACCGGTGGTCGAGTAGTCCGAGCCGCTAGGCGAGGACGTATCCGCCGGATTGAGCCTGTCGAAATCGAGACCTCGAAACCTCTTGCACCACCGCACTTGTCACACCTACCCGATATCCTGAACCCAATCGAAAAGCGCAGACTCAACATTATCCACAGTCCGCCGCTGACCCACCAAAGTTGTCAGACCCACCCGATACTCTGACATCAGTTCCACTCCCGCACAGCATCTCCCCCACACGAAAGGACTCGCGTGTTCACCTACACCGACCCCACCGCCGACGACACGCTGTTGTCGTCGGTCGGTGCCGAGGGGTTGGGGGCGTTCGCGCGCGACGCGTTGCGGTTGAGTCGACAAGCCGAAGCACGCGCACTGCTGATGGCCTACCGCATCGGCGAAAGAGCCTACAACGAGCGGCTGTACGGCGCCGACGGCCGCCACCGCATGATCTTCGGCCAGACCGCCCGCAACGCCGCGGTCGGAGAGATCTCCCTGGCGTTGCGGATCAACAAAACCAAAGCCGGCGAATGGTACTCGCTCGGCGCCTCACTGCAGGAGTACCCCAAGATCCGGATGGCATACCTGGCCGGCGAATTCAGCACCCACCGCATGTCGGTGATGGTGCACGCCGCCGACATCGCCCCAAAAGGCGACCTGAGCGACCAACTCCCCTACCCCAACGACACCTCCGATGAGCCGGCGGACGAGCCGACCGACCCCACCCTCGACGACCTCCTCGACGACGAGGCTGACGACACCGACCCGGATGCCGAGGTACAACCGGAACCACAACCCGACCAGGATGAGCCGGTCAGTTTCGAAGACCTCGCCCTCGAGCTGGGGAATCGGGCCTCGACTGACACCGCGTTGCGTGATGACCTCGCCGACGCGGTGATCAGCCTGGATCCGGACGGGGCGGCCGAATCGCGGGATGCGATCGCCGAAGCGTTCGAGAACATCACCTTCAGCAACGAAGCCGGCGGGCACATGAACCTCGACGCCTGTATGCCTGCCGAGCACGGCGTGCATCTGCGTGACCGCATCAGCGCGCTTGTCGCCGCACGCGTGTGCAAGAACGACCCGCGCACCCTCGGACAGCAGCGCATCCTCGCGTTCGGCGAGATCGTCGGTATCCCCGGCGCCACCCTGACCTGTGAATGCGGCGACGACGCCTGCACCGCCGGAAAGACCCGCACCGGCCGTGGGAAGCGGTCGGCGGCGCCCAGCACCGGCGGCAATGCATCGAACCAGCCTCACCCAGAGACAGCCGAAACCACCGACACCACCGGCCGTGAGACTGACCCGAGCAACAACGGTGACGACGAGGGTCGGTTGACGAGCAGCGCGTCCATCACCGCGCCTACCGACGCCGAGCCGGCCGCATCCGCCGAGGACCATGACACCACCGACACCGCGGACGACTCCGACAACCAGGAGATCGCCGAGACCGGCAGCGAGCCCGCCGCCGACCTCGCCAACGTCGACAGCACCGACGATGGCGACACAACCGAGACCGACACCGACACCCCTGACGACACCGGCAACGCCGACAACTCCGACAGCACCGAACAAACCGACACCGCCCCAGCGCCCACCGACCTCCCGACCCCACCGGCCTGGACCCTGCTGCACGACCCCACCGGCATCGAACCCACCCGTCTGCAGGGCTACGGCGCCATCGATCCAGCCCACGCCGCCGACCTGGCACAACGGGCGAAGATCATCACCATCCCCACCCTCACCACCCCCAAGCCCGCCAGCCGACTGATCGTCATCGGCGAACGCGCCCTGGCACCACCCATCGACCCCACCGGACACGGCGGATACGACATCCCACCACCCGGAGCCCTGATCTACCGACCATCCGACCGGCTACGCGCCGAAATCACCTACCTGGATCGGCGCTGCCGCTACCCCTACTGCAGCCGACCGTCCCACGAATGCGAACTCGACCACCTGGTGAAGTTCAACCATGCCGACCCCCTGGCCGGCGGTTGGAGCGTGCCCTTCAACTTCGCACCGCTGTGCCGGCCCGATCACCATCGCAAACACGACGGCGGCTGGGTACCGACCATGCACACCGACCGCACCATCACCTGGCGCAACCTACGCACCGGCGAAACCATCATCACCTACCCACGGTGAGATTGTGCGGTAACGGTTTTCAGCCTGCCGGCGCAGGTGCCGCCGACCGAGGCGCTCCGGAAGGCGTTGCCGGCACGTCGATCTGCGATGGGTCGCCCTTGATCGCCGACATCCCGGTCCACGTCTCCCAGTCGAAGATCCAGTCGAAGATGTCGCCGTCGGCTTCCGACAACGCGATTCGCGTCCCGGTCACCTCCACCGGGTCGCCGTAGACAGCCACCTCGAAGTAGCGTTGGGCGTTCTCCAGCGACAGGTTGATGCACCCGTTGGTGACATTTGACGAGCCCTGCACCCCAACGGTTTGCGGATTGGCGTGGATGAATTCGCCGTTGTTCGAGATGCGGACGGCGAATCGCTCTCGCACGTTGAAGTATCCGGCTGCCGGATTACTCATGTAGAAGTCTTCATACTTCTCGGTCACCACGTGGATGCCCGAGCGTGTGACGTTGCGGTCCAGGTCGCCCTCGCCGTAGCTGCACGGCAAGGTCATCAGCACACTGCCGTCACGCACCACCACGATCTGGTGCGACGACGCCTCGGCCTGAACGATCTGGGATCGGCCGATCCCGAAGTCCGATGTCACGTCAGCCGCACCGTAAGCACCGCCGCCGTAGTCGACGCCATAAAGCTTCGCCGACATGTGAACCTTGGTGCCCGGCGCCCAGTACTCCCGGGGCCGCCAATGCACCCGTGACCCGTTGTCCTCGCCGAGCCACGCCCACGCGCCCTCGGTCTCCGGTTCGGTGGTGACGCTCAGCGCCCTCTCGACCGCTTCCTTGTCCTCGACAGTCGCATCGAACTTCAAGATGATCGGCGCGGCGATGCCGACTTCCTGCCCGTCGCCGATGTTCACCACGAGGTTGGTCTGCGACTCCGGAGCGAGCGTGGTGAACGCTCCGGTGACCGGCGTGGTGACCCGGTCGTATCCGATCGCGCTGCCCTGCCACGTGTACTCCGTGCCGTATCCGAGCGGCTCGGTGATGGTGAACGTCTTCTGATCATCCGTCATCGCCCCGGCGACGACCTTGCCGTTCGGGTTCACCAGCTTGATGTCCGGGTTGAGCACCCCGTTCTCCGCCTTGACCGAGAAGGTGTCGGTGGGGTTCGGCGCCTCCTCGGCGTCGAGCGCAGGTGTGAAGACCAGCTCCACGGTGGGCTCGGCGGGTCCCGCGCTCTCGGTCTCCGACTCACCGCCGGAGCACGCCGCCGCCGCGACGGCGACGGCACCGAGACCAGCTGCGGCGAGAACTGTTCGTCGGGTGAGGAGGGGTTGCGCGCTCATAACGGCCTCCAGCGTACCGACCGGTGCCGGAAAAGCGCGCTCTGCCAGCTGTGATGTGACTGAGTATCGACTGTCACCCCGGGAGGTGGGCCCGCTCGCCGTCGTGGTCGAAGATCGACACGATCTCGGCGGGCCCATCCACCGCCGACATCCCGTGCGGCACCATCGTCGAGAACTCCGCCGCCTGCCCCGGCGGCACCAGGATCACCCGCTCCCCGAGGTACAGGCGGATGGTTCCGGAGATGACGGTGAACCACTCGCGGCCCGGATGCACCCGCAAACTGTTCGGGTCCACGGTGTGCTCCCCGGTGAGACGGACCTTGGCGACCGTGACGTTGCCCGGAGTCTGGTCCCGCGACAGGTTCCAGAACGTCATGCCTGCCTCGGTGTGTGGCTCCGGCCGGATCACCACGTCCTCGTCGTTCGCCGGTTCCACCAGCTGGTCGAGCGTGGTGCCGAGGGCACGCGCAATCGGCACCAATTGGTCCAGGGCGACACGACGATGCCCGGTCTCGATCCGGCTCAACGTCGACGAACTGAGATAACACCGCGCGGCGAGCGAGTCGAGCGTCCACCCCTTCGCCAACCGCAGCCCTCTGATGCGCTGCCGAACGACCGCATCGATTTCTTGCTCCATACGCAAGAGGGTATGCCAGTAGCGCATTCCGCCGCTACCGTGGAGATCATGACGCAGCCTTCTCAAGCGCAGCACCGCGGGCACCACCACGGCCACGGCCATGACCACGGCAAGAATGGTCACGCACCCCTGGACAGCGCGATGGCCGACGGAATGGCCGAAGTGCTCGACCTGGATGCGGCCGCGACCGGCCAGTATGTCGATGACCTCGTCGCCCGGATCTCCGCGCTGGCGCCCGACCCACGTACGGTGATCGATCTCGGCTCCGGCACCGGCACTCAGAGCGTCGCCTTGGCACGGCACTACCCGACCGCCCGGATCATCGGACTCGACAACTCCGTGACCATGCTGGAACGGGTCGCCGACGCGGCCCGACGCGCCGGCCTCGACGATCGAGTCCACACGCTGCACGCCGACCTCGACGTCGCAGTTCCCGACGAACTCACCGACATCGACGTGGCGTGGTCGTCATCGACCATGCACCACTTCGCCGACCCCGCGGCGCTGCTCCGGTCAGTGCACAACGCACTGCACCCCGGAGGCATCCTCGTCGTCGTCGAACTGGACGGGCTCCCGGCGTTCCTCCCGCCGGACTCGCCGGAGGGAGCGCTGGAAGCGCGACTGCAGGACATCATGTCCGAACGCGGCGCGAACGCACATCCCGACTGGACGCCGACCATCACCGGCGCCGGATTCGACCTCGTCGACACCATCGACATCGAGAACCCGCCCGTCCCACGGGAACTCACCGCCCGCTATGCGGTCGCATGGATCTCCCGCATGCGCCAGGGTCTCGACGACGACCTGTCCGACACCGAGCGCGCCACCCTCGACGACCTACTCGACCCGAACCATCCGTCGTCGCTACACCAGCGCGACGACCTCTCCGTCCGCACTCGTCGCACCGCCTGGATCGCGCGACGTTCCGACCACACTGAAGGAGAAAAGCCATGAGCACCAATGCCTTCGACGTCGCCATCGTCGGTGGCGGGCCCGCCGGACTCAGCGCCGCGACCACCCTCGCCCGCTCGTTGCGATCGGTGATCGTCATCGATGCCGGCGAACCCCGCAACGCTCCCGCCGAGGGTGCCCACAACGTCCTCGGCAACGAAGGCATCCGGCCCACCGAGCTGCTGGCGAAGGGGCGCGCCGAAGCTCGCGGCTACGGCACCGAGATCCGTTCCGGCGCAGTGACCGACGCGGCCCGCACCGACGAGGTGTTCACCCTTGAGCTGGCCGACGGCGACACCGTCACCGCACGACGCGTCCTCCTCGCCGCCGGCCTGGTGGACGAACTGCCGGACGTCCCCGGCGTCCGGGAACTCTGGGGCTCGACGGTCCTGCACTGTCCGTACTGCCACGGCTACGAGGTTCGCGGCAGGCGCATCGGCGTCCTCGGCACCAGCCCGATGTCCGTGCACCAGACCCTGCTGTTCAGCCAGCTCAGCGACGACGTCACCCTGTTCACGCACACCATGCCACCCATCGAAGACGCTGAGCTCGAACAACTCTCGGCCCTCGGCGTCTCCATCGTCGACGGCGCGGTGGACCACCTCGACATCGCCGACGACGCGCTAAGGGCCGTCGCGCTGGCCGACGGCACCACGGTGGAGCGCGACGCCCTGGTCGTCGCCCCTCGATTCGTGGTGCGCTCGGAGTTGTACACGCGCCTCGGCGGGACCCTCAGCGACCATCCGATGGGTGGGCAGTTCATCGCAGCCGACCCGATGGGCGCCACCGATATCCCCGGCCTGTGGGCTGCCGGCAACGTCGCCAATCTCGCTGCGACGGTGTCCGTCTCGATGGGTGCCGGAGTGACCGCGGGTGGTGCGATCAACATGGATCTCGTCGCCGAGGACGCCCGACGCGCAGTCGACGCCCGGCGAGCGGGCGCCACCGCCGCGGTCTGACAGCTCAGGTCTGACAGCTCAGCTCTGACGAGTCAAGCCGCGAAACCCTCGAGGACCGCGCGTGACCCGGACAATCCGAGGCGGGTCGCGCCGGCCCCGATGAGTTCGGCCGCGAACTCGGCCGTCCGGATGCCGCCGCTCGCCTTCACACCGGCACGGTCGCCGACCGCATCCCGCATGAGCCGCACCGCTTCCACGGTCGCGCCGCCCGACGGGTGGAAACCGGTGGACGTCTTCACCATCGACGCCCCGGCCTGGACAGCGCGCCCACACACCTCGGTCACCGTGTCCGGCCCGGCGAACTCCAGCAGCGCTGCCGACTCGATGATCACCTTGAGCACGACGTCGCCGATGGCCTCTCGGACGGTCATGACATCGGCGAACACCTCGTCGAATCGGCCGTCGACCGCCGCACCCACATCGATCACCATGTCGATCTCGTCGGCGCCGCTGTCGACGGCGAGCCGGGCCTCGGCCGCCTTGACCAGCGAATGGTGCTTACCCGAGGGAAAACCCGCGACGACACAGGTCTGCAGCGCCCCGGTCTCGATGGGCAGCATCGACGGCGACAGACACACCGCGTAGACGCCCAGCTCCGCGGCCTCGGCAACCGTGGCCTCGGCGGCCGCACGGGTGGCCTCCGGCTTGAGCAGGGTGTGGTCGATCATGGCCGCCACATCGCGGCGGGACAGGTCGGTGGTGATCACACAGACGAGCTTGACACACTGACAGTCGTGGCAGCACCAGAGCCGACCCCGGCACCCCCGACACCGGCGCAACCGACCCCGACGCAACCGACCCCGTCTGGGGTCGACCCGGAGCACCGGTATGTCCTCACCCTCGGATGTCCCGACCGGACGGGAATCGTGGCGCGCATCTCCGGATTCCTCGCCGACATCGGCGGCTGGATCACCGAGGCCGGGTACCACTCCGACAGCGAGACGGGCTGGTTCTTCACCCGTCAGACCGTCCGGGCCGGTTCCGTGCAGATCGGGCTGGACGAGATGCGGGAGCGGTTCGCGCGGGAGGTGGCCGCCGAGATCGGCCCCGAGACCGAGTGGCGGCTCACCGACACCGGCTCACCGAAATCGGCGGTACTGCTGGTCAGCAAGGAAAGCCATTGCCTCGTCGACCTCCTCGGCCGTGCGCACCGTGGCGAACTCCCGGCGACGGTCTCCGCGGTGGTCGGCAACCATCGAGATCTCGAGGAGCTGGTGACGCGGTTCGACGTCCCGTTCCACCACGTGCCGTTCCCGTCGGAGGGCAAGGCGCAGGCGTTCGAGGAGGTCGCCGGCATCGTCGACGGGTACTCCCCCGACGCAGTGGTCCTGGCCCGCTTCATGCAGATCCTGCCGCCGCAGCTGTGCGATGCGTGGGCCGGCCGCGCGATCAACATCCACCACAGCTTTCTGCCGAGCTTCGTCGGCGCACGGCCGTATCACCAGGCGTTCGCGCGGGGGGTCAAGCTGATCGGCGCGACCTGCCACTACGTCACCGCGGATCTCGACGCCGGGCCCATCATCGAGCAGGACGTCATCCGGGTCGACCACAGCGACACCGTCGCGGACATGGTCCGTCAGGGTCGCGACATCGAGACAATGGTGCTCTCGCGCGGCCTGCGCTGGCACCTCGAGGACCGCGTTCTGGTCCACGGCCGCAAGACCGTCGTCTTCACTTGAGTGCCCGTTCTGCAGCATCGGACATCCCGTTCACGCTAATCTGACATCGATCGTTATCAGATAACGCTTGTGGCCAGATCGGTACGGCCGACGGATGCTCTGTAGGGAAGGTGCACTCATGGTCGTCGGGGGACCAACGAGTACTGGCGGAAAGAACCGGTTCCGGTGGTGGGCGCTGTTCGCCTTGTGCTGGGCCGAACTCCTCGTGTTCGTGGACAACACGATCGTCAACGTCGCGCTCCCGACGATCGCCCGGGAGATGTCGGCCGACAACTCGGGCCTGCAATGGGTGGTCGACATGTACACCCTGGTGTTCGCAGGTCTGCTGCTGACCGGCGGCTATCTCGGCGACCGATTCGGCAGGCGGCTCGTCCTACAGGTCGGCCTGGTGGGCTTCGCCGCGCTGTCGATCCCGGCGGCGATGTCGGACACGCTCGGCCAGCTGATCGCCGCTCGCGCGGGACTGGGCCTGTTCGCGGCGTTGGTGTTCCCGGCGACGCTGGCGATCATCGTGGTGATCTTCGACGACCTCACCGAACGCGCACTCGCGGTCGCGCTGTGGGCTGCCGTCGCAGGCGTGGCGATCGCGATCGGTCCACTGCTCGGCGGCTGGCTGCTCGAACACTTCTCCTGGGGTGCCATCTTCTGGGTGAACATCCCTGCCGGACTCTTGGCAGCCTTCCTCGTCGCCCTGTTGGTGCCGCCGAACAAGAATCCCGATGTCGGGCCATTCGACCTCCGCGGGGTCGTCCTGTCCGGTGTCGGGATCGTGCTCTTCGTCTACTGCGTCATCGAAGCACCGAATCACGGGTGGTGGTCGATCCAGACGATCGTCGGGTGCGGTCTGGGGGTGCTGGTCCTCGCGCTCTTCGCCCGGTGGGAGTACCGCCACACGCACGCGTTGTTCGACGTGCGACTCTTCGCCGACCGGGGATTCGCCACCGCCGCCCTGCTGATGGCCTTCGGCTTCTTCGCCCTCATGGGTTTCGTCTTCCTGGTCACCCAGTACTTCCAGGGCGTTCGCGACTACTCCGCTCTCGAGACAGGTGTGCGCACTCTTCCGTTCGCCATTGTCATGGGACTGCTCGCCGGTCCCAGCATGTGGCTCGCGTCGAAAGTCGGGGCCGGACGCACCGCCGCGTTCGGATCGCTCGTGATGGCGGCCGGTTTCGTGATGACCGTGCAGTACGACACGGACACGTCGTACTGGGGCGTCATCGTGGTGGCGATGTCGACGATGGCCGCAGGCGTCGCCCTCATCTCGGGCCCGGCGACCTTCCTGGTGCTCAACGAGATCTCGGCCGGACAGGCCGGCGCGGGCGCCGCTGTCAACGACACGAGTCGTGAGATCGGCGGCACACTCGGCGTTGCCGTACTGGGATCGATTGTGGCGTCGGTGTATTCGGCGAATGTTGCGGAGTCTCTGGCGGACACACCGCTGCCGGATGAGGTGAAGGAGACCAGCGAGAGTTCCCTGATGGTCGGCGTCCACACAGCGGAGCAGATCCCCGGGCCCCTGGGCGACCAACTCGAGAGCGTGGTGAAAGGCGCCTTCATCACCGGTTTCCACTCTGCGTCGTGGGTGGCCGCAGCAATCGCCGCGGGCGCCGCAGCGGCCGGTTGGTGGGTGTTCCAGACCGATACCCGACGCTCGAACACGGTCACCGACCGGACGCGGCCGACGTCATCGGTTGCGAAGACGACACCCGACACTCCCGCGGGCGACGAGGAACCCGTTACCTGAACACGTGCGGGACGTCGAGGCGCCCCTCAGAAGCCGAAGTCCCCGAAATCTCCGCCGCCGAAATCGCCTCCGCCGTCGAAGAATCCGCCTCCGCCGTCCCCCATGTCGCCACCGCCCATGTCGCCACCGGCATCACCGGCATCGCCGCCCTCGAGGGCTCCGGCGTCACTGCCGTCACCGGCACCGCTCTCGAATGCGTTGGCGTCGTAGTTGACTCCGGCCATCCCGGAGAACAGCGCCGAGAACAGGAACATCGAACCGATACCCCAGGCACCGGCGACAAGGGCCGGCTTCCACCACGGCTCGGAGTACCAGCCGGCGGGAACGGGTCGTCCGGCGACGCGGCCGCCGGGATAGTAGTTGGGCGTGCGCGACGACGGGCTCGGCGAAGCCTCCACCTGGCGGCCCTCGAAGTCGACGGTGCGGTCCTCGGTGACCGAGCCCGCGCTCTTCTGCCCTTCGAGCTCCGGAACCACGGGCCCCGGATCCATGTTCATCGCGGTGCGGGCCGCGCGAACGTAGTACAGGCCCTCGACGGCCGTCTGTTTGGCCAGTTTCGCCTGCGCAGGCGAGTTGGCCTGCTCGATCTGCGAGCCGGCCGCGTTGTAGCGTTCACCGGCGTCGGCCAGGGCCTGCTTCGATGCCGGACCGTCGCCGACCAGCATGAAAACCTGCCCGCCGAGTCGTTCGATCGCCTGCCGCGCGTCGGCCTTGGCGTCGTCGAGTTCGCGGGCCGCATTGACCCCGGACCGTTGCTGGGCCATCACGACGATGCCGACGACGACCAGGACCACGACAGCGATCAGGATCAGTGCGCTCATCTCTTCCTCCGTTGGGGATTCCACCTCAGATGCCGTGCCCGGGCCGTGGTGACGTCCCGCCGAGACCGACAAAATCGGACATGTCCCAGCGTACCGGCGAACCGGTTGTGACTGCGCCGCTCGAATCGCGCCGACCGGTCGTCAGGCGGCCGAGCAGTCCCCGGACCCGCCGGTCATCTCCCCGGACAGCGCCACGTCCTGGCCGTCGACCGCGAAGTCGACACCCTGGTCGGTGACCTGCATGCTCTGCACAGTGACCTCGTCGAAGAGCGGCCCGAACAGCGATTCGGAGACGCTGTCGACGACCTGCTGAGCGAAGTCCGACGGGATGCCGAAGATGAACGCGCTGGCCTTCACCACCTCGAAGTCCACCCGGCCCTCCTGCAGTACCGGGCGGATCGTGGTCGACACCGGGATCGGCAGGAACGCGACCTGCACGGCGGAGTCCACCTGGATGGTGCCGTCCGCGGCGTTGCCGGTCATCGTCTCGATGCTCGCGCCCTGCATCAGGCCACCTGCACCGGACTGACCGTTGCCGGACGTCGACGGGTCGGCGCCTGCGGTCGCCTGCTGGCTCATCGCGACGACACGGTCGAACGGGACGAACCCGGTCCCGGTGAGCGACCGGATGGTGGAGGAGTCACCCTCACCTGTGATGCCTTCGGCGCGCGCATGCAGCCGCATCTCACCGGGTTCGTCGACCGTGTCGATCTGGACGAACGGGATGTCGTTGCCGAACCCCTGCAGCAGCATCGGTTTACGGCTGAGCGACACCGTGGTCTCCGTGCCGGTCAGCTCGGTGAACGCGCTCTCCATGCAGTCGGTCGCCTTGTTGCGCAGATACAGTTCGCTGCCGACCGCGGCGATGACGAGCATCAGGATGACCGCCACGGATGACAACGCGACGATCTTGCCGGTGCTGCGCTTCTTGGCAGGCGACGTCGACACCACACCGGTCTGTGCCTCCGGCGGGATCGGCGCGAACCCGTCCGACTGGGCATCGAACCCGCCGGTGTGGCCGGGCCCGAACTGCGCGGTCTCGGTGCGCGGGAGCTGCGAATAGGCGCGGGGGGACTCGTCGGTGGGAGCCGCGGCGCCCAGCTTGGCCGTGTGGTCGTCGGTGTGCTCGCCGACGGGATGCTGCTGGGCGGCGTGGTCCGGGGTCCCGGGGGTCTGCGGGTCGTCACCACCCGATCCGGGCCGGTCGGTGTTCTGGCTGTCGGTCATGTCGCGCGGTCCTCGGTTGCTGCTCGGTCAGTTCGTGCTCGGTGCCGAGACCTGTTGGATGGGCCGTTCGTTGTCCAGGACGGCCAGGGCCTTGCGTGCCTTCTCCACTGTGCCCAGGTCGACATCGTGAACCCCGACCTGCACGCCTTCGTCGTATGCGGCGACCACGGTACCGAAGGGATCTGTGAGTTGGCTGTGACCTATTCCGGTGGGCGCCGACGACTCCCGGACCTCGGGATCAGTGGGCAACGCCTGCCCGACGGCCGCCACGTAACAGGTCGAATCGAGGGCGCGCGAGGTGGCCAACGCCTGCCACTGGTGCACCTTGCCGGCACCGGCGCCCCACGACGCCGGGACGACGATGACCTGCGCTCCTCGACGTGCGAGCGCGGTGAACAACGCCGGGAACCGGATGTCGTAGCAGGTTGCGACACCGACCGTGACGTCGCCGACGGTGAACGTCACCGGCTCGTCCCCGGCCGCGACCGTGCGGGACTCGGTGAACCCGAACGCGTCGTACAGATGGATCTTGTCGTAGGACCGGCGTGACCCATCCGGAGCGGCGATGACCAGCGTGTTGGCCACGCGGTCACCCGCCGGCGTGAACATCCCGGCGACCACGGTGACACCGTGCCGTGCGGCGATCGCCGACACCTCGGTGGCCCAGGGCCCATCGAGTGGCTCCGCGATCGGCCCGAGCTTCACCCCGAATCGACACATCGTCGCCTCGGGCAACACCACCAGATCGGCCCCGCGCCCGGCCGCCTCGGCGACGGCCGCATCGACCTGCTCGAGGTTCTTCGACGGGTCGGTGCCGGAGGTGATCTGCGCCATGGCGATTCGCATGGCCCCCAGGGTAGTGACCGCCGAGGACGTGACAAGCGTGCGATGGAACGGTATTCGAACGATCGGATGACCCCGGGGCCCGGCTGTCCTCAGGGTTCGACTGTCCTCAGAGCGGGGCGACGACGGACCAGGGCACGGTCAGGATGTTGTCGACGACGCGCCCCCGCGCGATGGCGACCGGGACGCCATGCTGATGCAGCAGGGCCAGCGTCTGCCGCCACCGCCTGCGCGGCCCGAACGCGGCATGTGTCGCGGCGATGTCCCAACAGCGGTCGGCCAGGGACAGCAACTCATGGATCGGCTCGCCCGGCACGTTGTGGTGGATCAGTGCCTTCGGCAGTCGCTCAGCGAGTTCGGAAGGGCGCTCGGTGTGTTCGGGCGACCAGCTCAGGGTCAACGACCGCGGCTCGTCGGCATCGAGCACGAACCAGCAGCATCGGCGACCGATCTCGTCACACGTGCCCTCGACGATCAGTCCGCCGGGTGCCAGCGAACGCTGCATCCGCGCCCACGCGTCGGCGACCTCGGATTCGTCGTACTGGCGTAGGACGTTGAATGCCCGCACCAGATGAGGTCGCAGCCCGGCCAGTTCGAAGCCGCCGAGGGCGAACCGCACGCCGTCACGGGGTTCGACGATCCGCTCGGGATCGATCTCGAGACCCACCATCTCCAGGTCGGGTGCTTTCGGCCGCAGCCGCCGGGCCATCTCCACCGTGGTGTCCGGGCGGGCGCCGTAGCCCAGGTCGACGACGAGTGGGCGCGGGGTGGAGCTCAGCAGCGTGCCGATCGCCGGGTCATGGGCCATCCACCGATCCACCCGCCGCAGGCGGTTGATGTTGGTGGTGCCGCGGGTGACCCGGCCGTGAGGTTTCATGCCGCGATCGGCGACCCGGCAATTGTGCAAGCAGACGTCAGAGGTTCTTCTTGACCCAGTCGGCCGCGTACTCGGCCTCCGCGCGGAAGAGGTCGACGAGGTTGACCAGCATGAGCTGCTCGAGTTTGCCGTTGACGAACGGGATGAACACCTTGACCTCGGTGGTCTTGCGGATCGTGCAGCCGGTCTCGGTCGGGAAGAGCTCCTGCCAGCCCTGCAGGCTGCCCGGCCCGGCCGGGATCGACGCGTTGTAGTTGCCCTTGGTGTTGTCGGGGTCGAAGGGGCCGAAGGACTCCTCGCGCGTGATGATCATGTCCTTCATCAGCACGGTCTGGGCCAACTGGGGCAGCTGGTCGCGGCCGATGGTCTGCTTGAGGACCACCCGCAGGCCGGTCTCGTCGGAGGTGAACTCCTCCACCGCGCAGTGCGGAGAGATCATCTGGAATCCGGCCATCATGTCGTCCCAGTACTGCCGGGTGCTCTGGGCCTGGTAGAGCGTCTCCGCCGGGTGGGTGAAACGCGCCGAGTAGCTGAGCCGTCGTGCCATGGGGATCAGGCTACGTTACCGATTCGTTGCTTCCCAATTTATCGCCCTTCGTGACGCGCGCTCGTACCTCACGCGCTCCTCAGGGACCGAGTGGAGATCCCTGAGGCGACCCGGAGCTTGCGGAGGGTCGTCACGAAGGGCGATGCGCGGCCTCCCAGGCCACGGTCTGCTCTTGCTCGGCGTCCAGCAGTTCGACGAGCTGGTCGATGATCGCCTTCTCGATCTTGCCGCCGACGAAGGGGACGCTCACCTCCACATCCGCGGTGTAGCGCGTCGATGCGGGATCGCCGCTGGTCACGAACGCCCCGTTCACCTTGGCCGGTGCCCCGGAGACGGTCGCGGTCATCTCACCGGTGATCCGATCGCCGGCGAGGGTGAATGTGTTGCGTCGCGGGATCTCCAGGTCCCCCGGACGGACCTTGGTCACCACCGACGGCAGCTTCTCCGCCGGCACACCCTGCTGCATCACGACGGTGATGGTGTCGTCGGTCACGTCGAAGGAGTCGAGTTGGCCGTGACTGGAGTTGATGGCATCGAGCAGGTCCCGCCAGTACTGCTCGGACGAGAGGATCTCCCACAACCGCGATACCGAGAAGGGATAGGACACCGCGTGTTCCATGGTGCTCGCCATGAGGGTGAGGGTACCGGAGATCATCGGTCGGGCTACGGTTGGTCAGGTGAGCGACCCCGTGCCCGCCGGCCCGGCCCGACAGACGCAGGACACCCTGCTGTCCTCGGTGACGACGCTGCGTCTTGGCGGCCCTGCGCGTGCATTCGAACGATGCCACGACACCGACCATCTGATCGGTGCGGTCACCGACCTCGACCGGCAACGGCACCGTTGCCTGCTCGTCGGCGGCGGATCGAACCTGGTGGTCGCAGACGAGGGGTTCGACGGCACCGCTGTGCTGATCGAGTCGTCGGGGGTCGCCTTCGGCACCGAGGACGGCCGCCCGTACGTCACCGCCGACGCCGGAGTCGACTGGGACGGTTTGGTTGCGGCCACCATCGACGCGGGATTCGGTGGGCTGGAATGCCTTTCGGGTATCCCGGGAGCTGCCGGCGCCACCCCGGTGCAGAACGTTGGCGCCTACGGCGTGGAGGTGGCCGACCTGCTGCGCGACGTCGACCTCCTCGACCGGCGCTCCGGCGAACGACGGCGGGTGGCGCCGTCCGCGCTCGAACTCGGCTACCGGACGAGCAATCTCAAGCACCGAGACGACCATGT
This sequence comes from Gordonia prachuapensis, assembly GCF_036350515.1. Classification (NCBI taxonomy): domain Bacteria; kingdom Bacillati; phylum Actinomycetota; class Actinomycetes; order Mycobacteriales; family Gordoniaceae; genus Gordonia; species Gordonia prachuapensis. Next base: position 135,940 of record NZ_JAZDUE010000002.1, read on the forward strand.
GGTGCTCGCGGTCTCCTTCTGGCTCAACGACAAACGCATCAGCCGCCCCATCCGGTACGGCGAACTGGCCGCGACCCTGGGCCTCGAACCCGGCGCGCAGTCCGACGCGGCCGAGGTCCGCGAACAGGTGCTGTCACTGCGACGGGGCAAGGGCATGGTCCTCGACGCCGACGATCACGACACCTGGAGTGCCGGTTCGTTCTTCACCAATCCGGTGCTGACCGCCGACGAAGCGGTACCCGTGTTGCGCCGTATCCGCGAGCAGGTCGGCTCCGACATCACTGTCCCGACCTACCCCGCGGGCGACGGCGTCAAGCTGTCGGCGGGGTGGCTGATCGAACGCGCGGGGTTCCGGCGCGGCTACCCCAGCCCCGGTGCGCCGGTCCGGCTATCGACCAAACACACACTCGCGCTGACCAATCGGGGTGACGCGACCACGGACGAACTCCTCGATCTCGCTCGCGACGTCCGTGACGGTGTGCGTCAGGCGTTCGGGGTGGATCTGCACCCGGAGCCGGTGCTGGTCAACTGCTCGCTGTAGTCCCGACCGCCTCGGCGTCGACAGCGGCCGTCTCCCGCCGCCCCACATCGGCCAGCACGTCGTCGAGCAATTCGTTGAAACGTACGTCCGCCTCGATGCTCGACATGTGTCCGACACCGTCGAGCACGATCAGCTCTCGAAGTGAACCGTTGCGCCGCAACACCTCTGCCATCTGCTCGGCATGGACCGGCGGGGTGAGGCGGTCGTCGGTACCGACCACGACAGTCGTCGGTACGCGCAGCGCCTCGAGGCCGGCGACGACCTCCAGCTTGCCCATCGCCGATCCCCACCCGGCCCGCGAGCGCGCCGGGCATTCGGCGATCATGCGATCGACGAAGTCGACGTGCGCCTTGCGCGCGTTGGGGCCCAATGCGATGTAGTGCGACAGCCACGCGCTGTGCGCGGTATGCGGCAGCGGTACGGGCGCCGACGTGACGAGTTTGCCGACGGTCGTCTCGAACGGCTTCGTGTACCGAGGTAGCCCCACGGGAATGAGCAGGTGATTCTGCACGACCGCCTGGGCTGCGGTGGAGGTGAGCACCACCGACGACACCCGCGAGGAGATCTTGTCGGGGAACTGCGCGGCCCACGACATGATCGTCATGCCGCCCATGCTGTGGCCGACCAGGATCGCCCGCCGCCCCTCGGGCACCACCGCGTCGAGCACCGCGTCGAGATCCTGACCGAGCATCGCAATGGTCGGCCGGACCCGGCCCAGCTGGCTTGCGCCATGCCCGCGCTGGTCATAGGCGACGACCGGCTTCGTCGCGGCAAGGTGATTGATCTGCGGATACCAATAGCGGATGCTGCAGGTCCACCCATGCACCATGACGACGATGTCGTCGTCGGTGTTGTCGGGCCCGTGGGCTTCCACGTTGAGTCGCACGCCGCCGGCGGTCTCCACGCTCATCCGCCTCGGCTGGGCCCCGGGGGTGGCAAGCAGATCATCGGGCCCGTCGTCGAGCGCCCGTTCGGCACGGAACGCCTCGCGGAGCAGTCCCGCGAAGATCGTCCCGATTCCGGCGGCCACCACGCCGACCCCCACCGCAGCAGCCGCGCCGGCGATGGTCGCGATCGGCCCCGGCCGCCGCACGGTCAGTGCTTTCATGATTCCCCCTCATGTCGGACGATTCGCTCGGGCCGGTCCCCCACGGCACGCAGCTCGGTGACACCACCGGCGTCGGCCGAGTCCGACTCCGAACCGCCCGCCGCATTCTCACTATCGGGCGCGCCGGCGTCGAAGTATGTGCTGGCCTCGCCGATCGCCGCGGAGATCTGCCGGTCGAGAGCCTGACGGAACGTCGACTCGACGATGTCGTGCGCCATCGGTCGCACCGTCTGGATCAGCTCCGCCATCTTGCTGACCTGCTCCTCACCCAGATCGGGCAGGTTCTCGTCGAAGTACTTGTCGGTGATGATCGAGACGAAACTCTTGGCGACGTCATCGAGGTCGTCCTGCACACGGACCCAGCGATCGAGCAGGACGTCGATGTCGATCCCGGCCTTGACCAGGGTCTCGGCCCCTTCGAGCAGTTCCGGGTTGCGGATCGCGTAGTGGGCGCCGTCCTTGGCCAGCAGCCCGAGTTTCTGACTCAGCGCGATCGAGCGGTCGGTCGCGTTCAGCGTCTTGCGCAGTTCGGTGATGGTGATGGTGGCGGCGCGCTTGAAATTGCGGAAGCGTCCGCCGCGGGGTGCACCCCGCAACACCTGTTCCACCCGCATCCCGTAGTGGGCGGCGTGCAGCAACTCGCTGATGGTGGCGAACGTGTAGCCACGTTCGAGCATGCGGGAGATCAGATTGAGCCGGACCAGGTGCTCATCGGAGTACCAGCCGGTGCGGCCACGGATCGTCGGAGGCGGCAGCAGGCCGCGGTCCTGATAGACGCGGATGTTGCGCACGCTGACGCCTGACGCCTCTGCCAGGTCGTTGATCCGGTACTCGGCCACTTCGCCAGTGTATTCACCCTGCCCGTGCGGTCGGAAACAACCGCCGGGCCGGGCACGTCACGCTCGCTTGCTGAACCAGCGCTTGCCCTGGATCTCGTCGACCCGCGGGCGGACGTCGACGATGTAGACCAGCATCGCGACCACACCGATGATCCCGAGCAGGTTCACCGCCCCGAACAGCCAGATGAACAGGGTCGCGGCGGCCAGGATCGACACCCAGATCACCTTGCTCTGCCGGTCGACGGCCGGGAACGCATCCTTGCGCTGCATTGCCGCATGAATCAACGCCACCGCCGCGGCGACCCCGGCAACCAGGGTCAGCAGCAGCAGGATCAGATTCTGGCCGTAGGCCATAAAACTCATCAGGTCCACGAGGCCAGCTTAGACTCCGATCGCCGCGGCGTCGTCGGGCCAAGCGTCGGAGTTCACCACTCAGGCCTCGTCGGGGGTCATCCGCTGCGGGGGTGTTTTCTTCGCAGGCGCCTTCTTGGCCGGCGCTTTCGTCGCTGCCTTCTTGGCGGCCTTCTTCGCGACGGCCTTCTTGGCCGGTTCCTGCACCGACTCGGCCTTCTTGGTAGCCGCCTTCTTGGCGGGCGCCTTCTTCGCCGGTGTCTTCTTCGCGGCGGTCTTGGCGGGTGCCTTCGCGGCAGCCTTCTTCGCCGGGGCCTTCTTGGCCGGCGCCTTCGTCGCGGCCTTCTTGGCGGTCTTCTTCGCCGGTGCTTTCTTGGCCGGAGCCTTCGTCGCCGGCTCGTCGGCGACGTCCTCGCCGGAGGTGATCCCGGCCAGGGTGGCCGCACGTTCCCCGACCGCGCGGGTCTGGGTGGAGATGGTGCCCAGCGCATCCTCGGTCAGACCGAGTGCGTCGTTGTACACCTTCTCCAGCTTCGGCAGGTTCTCTCCGACAAGGGGCTGCGACTTGAGCCGTTCGACCACTTCCTCGCCGCGTTCAGACAGGGCGGTCAGCAGGCCCGCGGCGACCGCGAGATACGCCTCGGCGACCTTGCGCAGTTCATCGGGCCCGAACTTCGCGAGCAGGTCGTCGATCTCGGAGGGGACCTCGACCGGCAGAGCCGACAGCCGCGCCTTGGCATCCTCGAACACCGCCAGTGCCGAATCCCGGGTGTCGTCCACGCGGCTCTGCGCACGGGCCTGGGCTTCTCCGAGACGCTTCTGTGCCTCTTCGCCGGCAGCGCCACTGCGCTCGCGCAGATCGGTGAGCAACGCGGTCACCTGCTCGATGACCGTGTTCAGGGGATTCTCCGGCATGTTCACTCCTTGGCGTCGGTGTTCTCTCTGCGGAACGACTCATAGATCTCGAGCAGCATCTGCTTCTGGCGTTCGCTGATCGAGTCGTCGGCGAGGAGCGCGTCACGCACGGGGCTCGCCGGACGTTCTTCGAGGATGCCCGCGCGGACGTAGAGCACCTCCGCGGACAGCCGCAGGCCTTTGGCGATCTGGGCGAGGACGTCGGCCGACGGCTTACGCAGACCTCGTTCGATCTGGCTCAGGTACGGGTTGCTGACGCCGGCTCGCTCGGCGAGTTGACGCAACGACACCTCGGCGGCGATTCGCTGTGCCCGGATGAACCCGCCGATGTCCTGCGCGGCCGTCGCAACGGCATCCTGCGCGGCGGTCGCGACCGCCTCGACGGCCTCCACCGGACCGGACGAACCCCCGTCGTCGGCCTCATCCGACGGCGTCGTGCCATCGGCGGGGTCGGGAAGGTCGTTCTCGTCCGGCGTCATCACTCTCCCGTGTCGGTCCTGCTCACCAGTATCAGCGGGAGTGCTAGCACGTGCAAGCAGACCGCCACCCCCAAAGACCTGCTCACCCGAAGACGAGGACCGAGACCGTGTAGATCGTGAGACCGGCCAACGCGCCGACGACCGTTCCGTTGATGCGGATGAACTGCAGATCGCGACCCACCTGTAGTTCGATCTTGCGACTGGTGTCGTCGGCGTCCCAGCCGCGCACGGTCTCGGTGATCACCGAGATGATCTCCTGCGAGTAGTTCGCGGCGACGTGCTGGGCCGCGCGCACCACCCACCCGTTCATCTTCTCCTGCAGCGGCCGGTCGTCGCGAATGCGGATGGCGAGGCGGATCGCCGCGTCGGACAACGAGTTCCGCAATGTGCTGTTGGGGTCGCTGAGCATCTGTTCGATGACGGCCTTGCCGGTCTTCCATGCGGTCGACGCGGCGTCGGAGACCTCGTCGCGGCCGATGAGTTCCTGTTTGATCTTCTCGAACCGCTCGATCGTCTCCGGGTCGTTCTGCAGATCGTCGGCGAACTGCTCCACGAATGTGTGCATCGACCGGCGCAGCTGATGCTGCGGATCGGTCTTCACCTTGAAGGTGAAGTCGACGAGTTCGCGATAGATCCGGTCGCCGAGCAGGACGTTGACGAACTTCGGTTTCCACGACGGCCCGACATCTTCGTCGACGACGCGGTCGATGAGATCCTGGCTACCGAGTGCCCACTCGTGCGCGCGGTCGCACGCGAGCTGGAAGACCGGCTCGAGACGGTCCTCGGCGATGAGCTGCTCGAGGACTCGCCCCAGGGGCTGCGCCCACTCCGGCTCGCCGGCCCATTTGATGGCGTGCTCGATGAGCTTCTCGATGTCCTCGTCGCGCAGCATCTCCGCGGCGAGCGCGATCAGTCTGGCGGCCTCGTCGGAGACCCGCGGTGCGTTCGCCGGGTCGGCCAGCCAGTTCGACAGGCGTCGGGGTAGATCGAGGGTCTGCGCGCGGTGTTCGATCACCTCAGGCGTCATGAAGTTCTCTTCGATGAACCCACCGAGCTGGTCGCCGATGTCGTCCTTCTTCTTGCGGATCAACGCGGTGTGCGGAATCCGCAGGCCCAGCGGGTGTTTGAAGAGTGCGGTGACCGCGAACCAGTCGGCGAGGGCCCCGACCATTCCCGCCTCGGATGCCGCACGCACATAGCCGACCCAGGCGGCCACGTCCGCACCGTCCCGATGCTCGAGATACCGGGTGAACGTGTAGACGACGGCGGCGAACAGCAGGAACCCGGTCGCGACGACCTTCATCCTGCGCAAGTCGCGGCGGCGGGCGGCATCGCCCGCACCGTCGGCCCCGAACCCGAGCGACGCCCGCGGCGGCTCTGTCGCGGGCGGACGATCCGGCGACCCGGAGACGTCCGAAATGACTGTTGGCGGCATTGAACCAGTTTTACCCGGCACCCACTAGGCTGGCCAGGTGACGCCCAACCGGCCAAGTCCCGCGGCGGCCGCCCGCACGGCCGTGACCGCCGCAGCGAACGTGACCCGGGGACTCGAACACGCGTTGCGCAGCACCGTCACCGACCCGACAGCCAAGCCGGACGGGCGACGGAGACGCTGGGAGAAGCACAAGGCGAACCGTCGCACCGAACTGACCGACGGCACGATCGACGCCGTCCGCGCGCTCGGCGCGGACGTCGGGATGGACGAGATCGCCGCGCACATCGGTGTGTCGAAGACGGTGCTGTACCGCTATTTCACCGACAAGAACGACCTCGCCGTAGCGACCGCCGTGCGCTTCTTCGAGACCACGCTGCTGCCCCGACTGACCGAGACGATCACCGACGACGTGGACGAGTACACGCTGACGCGCACCGTCATCGAGGTGTACGTGACCGCCGTCGCCGACGAGCCCAACCTGTACAAGTTCGCCCTGACGGGCGCGCCGTCGTCGGTCGCCACGGCGGACTCGGAGAAGTTGGTCGCGCAGTTGATGACCGATCTGCTCGTCCTGCGGATGTCCGAACGCGACGCCGACACGTCGGGTGCCGAGGTCTGGTCCAACGCACTCGTCGGCGCGATCCAACGTGCAGTCGACTGGTGGATGACCGAGCGCTCGATGCCGGTCGGCGACCTGATCGACTATCTGACGATGCTGTCGTGGAGTTCGATCGTCGGGATCGCCGCCGTCAACGGATCCCGTCAGGCGTTCGTCGCGGCTCCCCCGACGCTGCCCGAACCCGCCGGCACCGACCATCCTGTGCCCGGCGGTCCGGCCTCCGACCACGCCGCCGCCGGCGACCCGATCGAGAACGCCACATGACCCGGACCGCCCTCGTCACCGGAGGGAGCCGCGGCGTCGGTCAGGGTGTCGCCGCCGCTCTCGTCACCGCCGGATGGCAGGTCTACGTGACCTCGCGGCATGGCACCGGACCAGACGGCACCGTCCCGCTGACCTGCGACCACACCGACGACACGCAGGTCGCCGGCGTGTTCGATCGCGTGGCACGAGAGGCGGGTGGCCTCGATCTGTTGGTCAACAACGCGTGGGCCGCCCCGCGTGGTTTCGGCGGGTTCTCCGACAGGTTCTGGGAACGCCCGGTCAACGACTGGGACACCCTGATCGAGGTCGGCCTGCGCGCCCACTATGTCGCGTCGGTGCACGCGGCCCGGCTCATGGTCGAGGCGGGCAGTGGGTTGATCGCATCGATTTCGTCGTTCGGATCCCGTGGTCACCTGCACTCGGTGTTGTACGGGATGAGCAAGTCCGCACTGGACAAGATGGCCTTCGACATGGGCCACGACCTCGCCGGGACCGGTGTCACCGCGGTGTCGTTGTGGCTGGGGCTGATCCGGACCGAACTGCTGCTGTCCCTCGGCGTGGACGAGTTCGCCGGCTTCTCGCTCCGACGAGCCGAGGACCCGGGGTTCGTCGGACGGGTGATCGCCGCATTGGCCGACGACCCCGACCTCATCGACCGCAACGGCCACACCCTCGTCACCGCAGAACTCGGTGCCCACTACGGCATCACCAACAACGACGGAACCGCGCCGGACTCCCACCGCGACGCATTCGGCGGTGGGCCGCTGTTCCCTCCCGCCGCGACCGAACCACGTGAACCACGAGGAGAGGACGTCCATGGGTAAGCACAGCCCGACCGCCGGCTGGACCGTTCCGGCCACCGAGGCGTTGCGGGTCACCTCGACCGGCCCGATCGCCGATTTCGACCCGTCGTCGACACCGGGCTTCGATGGCGACAAGAGCGCCGGAGCGGAGCTCCTCGCCGAGCGCGGTGAGGTCCTCGCCGATCTGCAGGAACTGTTGTACGCCAACGGCCGTACCGGCGATCATCGTTCGGTGCTGCTGGTACTGCAGGGTATGGACACCGCGGGCAAGGGCGGCATCGTCCGTCATGTCGGCGGCCTGGTGGACCCACAGGGCCTGAGTATCAAGGGATTCGGTCCGCCGACGCCCGAGGAGCAGCAGCACGATTTCCTGTGGCGCATCCACCGGGCTCTGCCGCCCGGCGGGCGCATCGGCATCTTCGACCGCTCGCACTACGAGGATGTACTCCCGGTGCGGGTGCACAACCTGGTGCCGCAGTCGCAGTGGGAGAAGCGCTATGAACTGATCAACAAGTTCGAGCGCGACCTCGTCGCCGCCGGTATCACCATCATCAAATGCTGTCTCGTGGTGTCGAAGGCCGAGCAGAAGGAGCGGTTGACCCAGCGGCTGGAACGGCCCGACAAGCACTGGAAATACAATCCGGGCGACATCGACGAACGTGGGTTCTGGGACGACTACCTGGAGGCGTACCAGGCGATCTTCGACCGCTGCGACAACGCGAACGCCCCCTGGTTCCTGATCCCGTCCGACCGCAAATGGTTTGCGCGGCTCGCCGTCTGCGAACTGCTGATCGCCGCGCTCGAGGGACTGGGACTGGACTGGCCGAAAGCCGACTTCGATGTGCAGGTGGAGAAGGAGCGGGTTGCGGCGCTCGATGTCTGAGTGATCAACATCGTCACGGAATCGTTGTGCCCCTGTTCTCGGGCCATGAGTCTGGTTGCCTACCGTCACTGACATGAGAACCCGATTCATCATCCCGATCATCGGCGTGGCCGCGCTCGTCGCCGCGTGCTCGGACGACCCCGACGGCGGTTCCTCCAACCGTGGCTCCGGGTACTCCGGTGCGGGCACCGGCGAGGTGTCGATCAGCAACGCCTTCATCACGCCCGAGAACATCGCCGGACGCTGCGCACTCCAGGTCGGCGGCGAGGCCGGCTTCCGCTACATCATCTCCAACGGATCGGAGACCGCCCCGGTCACGTTCACCGGCATCTCCACGGATGTCGCGGAGTCCGTGCAGATCTCGCCGGCCGGACCGAAGACGATCGAACCCCAGTCGGAGATCAATTCCGGCGTGCCGGGCGCCGACCTCGCGCCCGGCGACCCGGCGTTCACCACCACGTTGATCGGTCTGCGTGAGGACGCCGAACCCGGTCGGTCGTTCACCGTCACGTTCACCTTCGAGAACTCGGACCCGGTGGACCTGATCGTGCCGGTGGAGGCGTGCCCGGCCGCGTGAGGTTCGAGGCGCCCCGCGCGCCCACCCTCCGTCGACTGGGCGCCATTCCCCGTCGACTGGGCGCCAATCCCCGTCGACTGGGTGCCAATCCCCGTCGACTGGGCGCCATTCCCCGTCGACTGGGCGCCATTCTTCGTTGAGTGGGCGCCATCTTCCGTCGACTGGGCGCCACTTCCTGTTGGGCGCGTGCTCAGGACGTAGCCGTGCGTCCACCGGCACGAAGTGCCGAATGCGCAGCCACCCCGATCACCAAACCCCAGAAGGCCCCGCCGATGCCGAAGAAGGTGAGACCCGACGCGGCCGCCACGAACGTCAGCGCCGCCGGTATCCGCGTCTCGACCGCTGCGAACGCACCCATCAACGCAGCGGCGAAGGTCCCCAGAAGCGCCAGGCCGGCAACGGCTTCCACCAGGCCGCCGGGCGCGATGGCGGCCATCGTCACCAACGCCCCGGACACCGCCGCCAGCGCGAGGTAGCTCACCCCGGCCGACACTCCGGCGATCCATCGGCGGGACCGGTCCGGTCCGGCCTCGTCTCCGGCGGCGAGTGCCGCCGACAGCGCGGCCAGGTTGATGGCATGCCCGCCGAACGGCGCGACGACCGCGGTTCCCGCGCCGGTCACCGCCATCGCGGCCCGCCACGGGGTCGCATAACCGAACGACGACAGAACGGCGACCCCCGGGATGTTCTGCGCCGCCATGGTCACCACGAAGAGTGGGACGGCGATGCCCACGATCGCCGCGACATCCAGCTGCGGGGTGGTCCACGTCAACGTCGGCAACCACGTCGAGTCGGCGTGCAGCTCGTTGCCGGACACCGACACGTAGACGGCGATGACGACGAGCGCGGTCACCATGGTGAGCGGCATCGCCCACCGGGCCAGCCAACGCGTCGCGGCCAGCCAGACCGCAAGCACCGGGAGCGTCGCGAACGGCTCGGCGGCCAATGATTCCATCGGTGCCAGACACAGCGACAACAACACCCCGCCGAGCATCGCCTGGGCGATCGGGGTCGGAATCCGCGCGATGAGGTCGCCGAGCGCGGGGATCAAACCGACCACCATAATCAGGCCGCCGACCACGAGGAACGCACCGACAGCGGCGGGCCATCCAGCGTCGTGGCTTGCGCCCATGCTGACGAGCAGAGCCGCTCCGGGAGTCGACCACGCGAGGGTGACCGGTGCGCGCGACCGCACGCTGAGCACGATGATCCCGATACCGAACACCACGGTCAGCGCGAACAGTCCCGACGCCGCCTGCTCGGGCGTCGCCCCCACGGCCCGCAAACCGGCGATGACCACCGCAAACGATGAGGTGAAGCCCACCAACGCCGTGACGATGCCGGCGATGATCGGCTCGCGCAATCCGGCCTGTGCTCTGATGGTCATCTGTGCAGAATAGGCGATCGTTCTGTTTGCGGAACGATCGCCCGCGTGCGAACCGTCAGAAAGGCCATCCCTGCCGTGACCATCGACCAACGCCGACGCGAGATCGGTGCCCGCATCGCCATGACGCGATCCGAGCGCGGGATGTCTCTGTCGGAACTGGCGCGCCGCGCCGGCATCGGTAAGGGCTCGCTGTCGGAGATCGAGTCGGGACAGCGAAATCCAACGCTGGACACCCTGTATGCCATCGCCGGCCCACTCGGTGTACCGCTGACCGCACTGCTCGGCGAGGAGGCAGGCACCGAAGGCAGCGGCGAACACCTGCTCGCCCGCTTGCTGCACGTGGAGCACCATCCGGACGGCGCCACGACCGAGGTCGTCTGGCTGACCGTACTACCGGGCGGTACCCGGGTATCGCCGGCACATGGCCCCGGCGTCACCGAACACGTGCTGGTCGTCGAGGGCGAGCTCACCGCCGGCCCGCTTGGCTCGGAAAGCCGCGCGGTAAGCGGTGATTCGATGCAATGGCGCAGCGATGTCGAGCACAGCTATCGGAGCGGCGATGCGCCCGCACAGGCGGTGCTGACGATTCGCTCCCCGGCGGTTGACTGATAGCGGTGGCGGCGAAACGCGGCCGGTTGACATAGCACTCGGCCCCGCTCACCACATGGGATGAGCGGGGCCGAGTGCGTATGCGTGGCCGCGTCAGATCAGCTGGAGGCCTTCTTGGCCGGAGCCTTCTTCGCAGGCGCCTTCTTGGCCGGGGCCTTCTTGGCGGCGGCGACCTTCTTGGCCGGCGACGACTTCGAGGTCCGTGCCTTGGCCTCGACAGTGCCTGCCGCACCACCGATTTCCGAAGCGGCCTCGGCGGTCTCGCCCTTGATGACCTCGCCTGCCTCCTCGATGTCGGCGGCGACCCCTTCGACACGGCTGCTGACGATCCCGGTCAGCTTGGCGGCGCGCTCACCGACGAGGCGGGTCTGCGACGACACCACGCCGAGGGCGTCTTCGGTCATGTCGACCGCGTCGTTGTAGTACTTCTCGGCGCGACCCAGGTTCTCCTGGACGACCGGCTGCTGACGCAGGCGCTCGACGGTGGTCTCGCCGCGCTCGGCCAGCGAGTTGTAGAACTCGGTGGCGCTGTCGAGGTAACCCTCGGCGAACTTGCGCAGTTCGTCGCTGGTCAGCTTTCCGCGCAGCTCCTCGAAGCCGGCGGGAACGTCCTCGGGCAGCGCGTTGATGCGGGTGCGGGCCTCGTCGATCCGGGTCTGCGCATCGTCGCGGGTCTGCTCGAAACGCGACTGTGCGCTCTCCGACGCAGCCTCGGTGCGTTCGCGCAGTTGGGCGATGATGTCGTTGAACTGGGTGAGGACATAGTCCCCGGCGCCGACTGCGGCATAGATCGGATTGGCGAGCGTACGAGTGGATTCACTCATGATTCACACCTCCTGTGTGATGGGCGGAAGTCGGTTGTGGCCACCAGGGCGCGACTCCGCGGATGACCACCCCCACAGATCACCCGGTGCCAGATCCCTCGAACGACGCCGTGTGTCTCGACGTCTGTTCGGCGTATCCGCCTGGTTCCACAACCCAGTATCCACAACTTGCTAGCAAATGCAAGCACACAGCAAGCACGGGTGCGAGATGTCACGCGACGTTGATCTGGCGTCAACATGCCCGACGCCTGCCAAAAATGGCCGTCCGCCGGGGGACGAGCCACGAGCTACTTGGCCGTCCCGTTCTCGGCGTAGGGATAGAAACCACGACCGGCCTTCTTGCCGAGTCGCCCGGCCTCGACCATGCGCAACAACTGCGGGGGCGGCGCGTACAGGGGCTCCTTGAACTCCTGATACATGCTGTCCGCGATGGCCTTGACGGTGTCGAGACCGACGAGGTCGGCCAGCTTCAACGGCCCCATCGGGTGAGCGCAACCGAGCACCATCGCCTTGTCGACATCCTCGACCGTGGCAAAACCGCTCTCCACCATGCGGATCGCCGACAACAGGTACGGAACCAGCAGTCCGTTGACGACAAAGCCGGAGCGGTCGGCCGACTTCACGACCTGCTTGCCGAGGACATCGTGGGCGAAATCCTCGGCCCGGGTACTGACCTCGGGTGATGTCATCAGGGTGGTGACGAGTTCCACCAGGGGCAGCACCGGTACCGGGTTGAAGAAGTGCATGCCGATGACCCGGCCCGCGTCCTGGGTCGCCATGCCCAGCTTCATGATCGGGATCGACGAGGTGTTGGAGGCGAGGACCGCGTCGGGGTCGGCGACCACCTTGTCGAGGTCGGAGAAGATCCGGGTCTTGACGGCCTCGTCCTCGACGACGGCCTCGACGACGAATTGCCGATCCGCGAAATCGCCGATGTCGGAGGTGAATCGGAGCCGGGAGGCCGCCTGCTCCCGCTCACGCTCGGTCAGTTTGCCGCTGGACACGCCGCGATCCAACGACCGCAGAATGCGGCTCCGACCGGCGACGCAGAGTTCGCGGGAGGACTCGTAGACCAGGACGTCGGTGTGCGCACGCGCGCACACCTCGGCGATGCCGCCGCCCATCTGGCCGGCGCCGACAACACCGACCCGAGAGACCTTTTCGGTTGCCATTGCGGGCTCCTCGGACTGCAATACGTGGGTAAATGAAACCCGGGGTGAGCAGAGTGGTAACCCTGCTCACCCCGGGATCATGTAGGGCAACGGTTTTCGCCGTGGCGACCGGTTCTAGTGGAACTGGCCTTCCTCGGTCGAGCCCTTCAGCGCCGCGGTCGACGTGTTCGGGTCGACGGTGGTGGCGATGTTGTCGAAGTAGCCGGCACCGACCTCGCGCTGGTGCTTGACGGCGGTGAAGCCACGCTCGTCGGCGGCCTTGAACTCACGGTTCTGCAGGTCGACGAAGGCGGTCATCTGCTCACGGGCGTAGCCGTAGGCCAGATCGAACATGCCGTAGTTGAGCGAGTGGAAGCCGGCCAGGGTGATGAACTGGAAGGTGAAGCCCATGGCGCCCAACTCGTTCTGGAACTTGGCGATGGTGCTGTCGTCGAGGTGCTTGCTCCAGTTGAACGACGGGCTGCAGTTGTAGGACAGCAGCTGGTCGGGGTATTCCGACTTCACAGCCTCGGCGAACTTGCGAGCCAGCTCGAGATCCGGGGTACCGGTCTCCATCCAGATCATGTCGGCGTACGGAGCGTAGGACTTGGCACGCGCGATGCACGGCTCGATGCCGTTCTTGACGTGGTAGTAGCCCTCGGCGGTGCGCTCGCCGGTGATGAACTCGCGGTCGCGCTCGTCCACATCGGAGGTGATGAGGGTGGCGGCCTCGGCATCGGTGCGCGCGATGACGACGGTCGGGGTGCCCGAGACGTCGGCGGCCAGGCGAGCCGAGTTCAGGGTGCGGATGTGCTGCTGGGTCGGGATGAGCACCTTGCCACCCAGGTGGCCGCACTTCTTCTCCGAGGCGAGCTGATCCTCCCAGTGGGTGCCGGCGGCACCAGCGGCGATCATGGCCTTCTGCAGCTCGTAGACGTTGAGCGCGCCACCGAAGCCGGCCTCACCGTCGGCGACGATCGGCACCAGCCAGTTGTCGACGGAGTCGTCGCCCTCGACGCGGGCGATCTCGTCGGCGCGCAGCAGCGCGTTGTTGATGCGACGCACCACGTTCGGCACCGAGTTGGCCGGGTACAGCGACTGGTCGGGGTAGGTGTGGCCCGACAGGTTGGCGTCACCGGCGACCTGCCAACCGGAGAGGTAGACGGCCTTGAGGCCGGCGCGGACCTGCTGCACGGCCTGGTTACCGGTCAGCGCGCCCAGCGCGTTGATGTAGCTGCCGTCACCCTTGGTCACGCCGTCCCACAGGATCTCGGCGCCACGACGGGCGAGGGTGTGCTCTTCGACGACCGAACCCTGCAGCTCGGCGACCTGCTCGGCGGTGTAATCACGCTTGACGTTGTTCCACCGCGGGTTGCTGTCCCAGTCCTGCTGGATCTCCGCAGCGGTGCGGGGCTTTCCGACGTTGCTCATTGCCTACTTCACTTTCCGTTCGTTGGCTCAACAGTTCTGCATCGTCCCGGTGGCGCCCGGGCTGATCTGCTGACAGACGGCCGTCGTCACACGCCCTGCCCGCAAAATGTGCGAACAAGTCCGCGTCGTCTGGCGGTGTCTGAACCAAGAGTGCCACAGGACAAACCTGCAGGTCCAATCCCTTTCAGGTGCAAAATTGGGCCACAGTTCGGCGAAGATTTGCAAAGTTTGCGAAGCTCTCGGTGTGAACGTCAGAGCGGGTTGCGCCAAAAAGTACGCGCGTACTGCATGTTTAATCTACCGGCCGGTAGCCCAGATGGCGAGGCGATGCCATCACCGACCGACGACGACGCGGCGGACTCACGCTCGGCGTGTGATCGGTTTCACGTTCGCCGTCGGCACGGATCACTGCGCAGCGGCGGCGACCGCCTCATCGAACAGGGCCCCGAACGCGGCGTCACTCATGGGTGGTTCCGCTGCGGGCGGCGGTTCGGCGACGGGCGGGGCATCGCCGGACACGGTCAGCTGCACGGTCACCGCGCCAGACCCCCGGTCGAGATCGGCATATCCGGCGAACCCGACCTGGTTGGTGGCCGATCCGTCGGGCAGTGTCGTGGTGACGTTGGAACGCAAGAGCACGGACTGCCGCAGAGCCGACAGTTGCTGCGCTCCCGGCGGGATCGGAAGTCGGGAGTACCGGGTGACGATGCGCGCGCCCGCCAGCGTTCCGGCACGGATGATGGTCGTGGTGACGGCGCACTGGCCCGTCGACGCGCCGATGTCCGCGGCGATGTCGCGCGGTGCCGTGGTGACGAGTTCGACGAGCGACGCCGACGCCGCCCGAGCCGCGAGTACCGCGGAATTGACGTCGTCGAGCCGGGGATTGAGGTCGGCGTCGGCGGTGGGTCGACAGAACGGCGGCTGCACTTCGGCGTCGGCCGCCGACTCGATCCGGGCACCGTTGCCCTCGACCAGTTCGGACAGCGACAGCTGCGTGGGGTCGAATCCGGGAGGCAGATCGGCCGGGGCGAGCAACAAGTCGGCCGGGACCGCGGATTCGGTGGCGGGGGCCGTCGGGTCGACGTCGGTCTGGCAGCCGGCGATCGTCGCCGACACGAGCAGGGCCGCGAGCACCGGCACTCCCCGCCGACGCAGCCCCAGCACTCGCACGCGGTCACCGTACCCTGAACGTGCAGGCAGGTGGATCGGCAGGAGGTTGCCATGACCAAGACCTACGTCGGTTCGCGACTGCGGCAACTGCGCTCCGAGCGCGGGCTGTCCCAGGTCGCGCTGGCCCAGACGCTGTCCATCTCGCCGTCATACCTGAACCAGATCGAGCACGACGCGCGCCCACTGACCGTGCCCGTCCTGTCCAAGATCACCGAGGTGTTCGGGATCGACGAGGAGTTCTTCGACACGCAGGACAACGTCCGTTTGGTCGCGGAACTGCGGGAGGTGATGCTCGACGACGACGTCGAGGCGGCGGCGTCGGCCACCGAGGCCCATCAGATCAGTTCGCTGGTGGCCGCCCATCCCGAGTTCGCCCGGGCGATGGTGAATCTGCATCAGCGCTACCGGATCGCCACCGATCAACTCGCCGCAGCCACCGACGAGCGTGGTGACCGGAGTATGCGCGGCGCCATCACCGCGCCGCATGAGGAGGTGCGCGACTACTTCTACCAGCGGCGCAACTACATTCACGAGCTCGACGTCGCTGCAGAGGAGATGACGGTCCGGATGCGGATGCACTCGGCCGACATCCGCCGCGAGGTCGCCAACCGCCTGGAGACCGTCCACGGTGTGAACATCGTCCGCCGAGTCGATCTCGGCGACTACACCTTGCATCGGTTCGACCCCGAGTCGCGCCGCCTCGAGTTCTCCGCCGCCCTGTCGGCCGGGCAGCGGACGATGAAGCTGGCCGCCGAGCTCGGCTACCTCGAGTACGGCGACCTCCTGGACCGGCTCGTCGACGACGGCAACTTCACCAGCGAGGAGGCCCGGTCGCTCGCGCTGTTGGGCCTGGCCAACTACTTCGCCGCTGCGGTCATCCTGCCGTACAACCAGTTCCATGGCGCGGCAGAGGATTTCCGCTACGACATCGAGCGTCTGTCGGCGTTCTACTCGGTGTCCTACGAGACGATCTGCCATCGGCTGTCCACCCTGCAGCGCCCCAATCTGCGCGGTATCCCGTGGACGTTCGTCCGCGTGGATCGTGCCGGCAACATGTCGAAAAGGCAGTCCGCCACCGGATTTCACTTCTCGTCCAGTGGTGGCACGTGTCCGCTGTGGAATGTGTACGAGACGTTCGCCTCCCCCGGCAAGATCCTCACCCAGATCGCGGAGATGCCCGACGGTCGCGACTACTTCTGGGTGGCGCGTACCGTCGAGCGACGCGCGGCGCGCTACAACCAGCCGGGCAAGACCTTTGCCATCGGACTCGGTTGCGAGCTCCGTCATGCCGGGCGGGTGATCTACTCCGACGGCCTGGAGATCGGGCCGCAGGCCCGCATCACACCGATCGGCGCCGGTTGCCGGGTGTGCGAACGACAGAACTGTCCGCAGCGCGCGTTCCCCGCCCTCGGCGCGAGCCTGCAGATCGACGAGCACCGGAGCACGGTGTCGCCGTACATGACCAGCTGATGGCCCCTCTCTGGTTGAGGTTTGTGTCGCTGATCGAGTAGCGTCCGGCTCGGCGAGAGCCTTGTCGCTGATCGAGTAGTGTCCAGCTCGACGAGAGCCTTGTCGCTGATCGAGTAGCGTCCGGCTCGACGAGAGCCTTGTCGCTGATCGAGTAGTGTCCAGCTCGACGAGAGCCTTGTCGCTGATCGAGTAGCGTCCGAGCCGCTAGGCGAGGACGCGTATCGAGATCAGTTGCCGCGAGCCCGGTTTCGATACGCGTCGGGCTCGCATGCTCGCGCGCCGCTACTCAAACCGGCGACGGGGACGGCTGGCAAACTCCGCCCAACCGGCGAGGGGCTCGCGCGTCGTGGCGTGGGCCGCTCGACGACACCACCGCGTTTCAATCCCATAACGTTTGGTATGTGGGTCGCGTGTCCCAGACATCTGTGCCACACGCCGCAATACGCTGCTGAAGTGCGGAGATCATCGGGGATCTCCTCGCCCAGAGGGAGCACGCTATGTGGCGGTGTCGCTCGAAACCGTTGTCGGATAATTTTTTTCGCCCCGCTGCAGCGGTCGCATTGACCCTGATCAGCTTCGTCGCCGTTGGCTCCGCACCCGCCAACGCCGAACCACCCAACATGATGGCGATACCGCCCGAAATACCGGCCGGCATCGATGCCATACTCCCCGACGCTCCCATTCCCCGATGGGACCGAATACCCGCACGTGCGCGCGCAGAAGGCTTTTCGCATCACACACAGGAGCTCCGCGAGGCGGCGCTACCCTCGCCGACCGGCGACGCCATGTTCGACCACTGGCCGGGAGACCTGGCTTCGCTCCCGCCCGGCCGGATCATCGCGACCCGTGACGTCACCGCCACCGCGGCACCGGTGGTGACCACGCCGATCCGCTCGGCGCACCTGCTCAAGTTCCGGAGCACCGACGCGGTGGGGACACCGTCATACGGCACCGCGACCGTCCTCGTCCCTCGGACCACGCGCCGCGCGGGAGTCCTCGTCAACAACCTGCCCATCGACTCCCTGGGCACCGCGTGCACTCCGGGATACACTCTGGCACATGGATTCTCCATTGCCACGAATCCTACCGACCTCATTCCGCCGACCACTCAGATCGCGTTGGCGCGCGGCTACACGGTCCTGGTCCCCGACCATCAGGGGCCGCGAATGGCCTACGCCGAGCCGATCGTGGCAGGGCATGTCGTGCTCGACTCCATCCGCGCGTTGACCGAGCTGGACCGCGACACCTTCGCCGACGCGCCGATCGCGATGACGGGCTACTCCGGCGGGGCGATCGCGACGGGCGGTGCGGCGCGGCTCGTCGCCACCTATGCACCTGAGCTCGCCGGGCGAGTGGTCGGTGCCGCGTTGGGTGGCGTGCCCGCCGACTTCCGGATGCTCGTGGGCAGCATGAACGCCAATCTCGCCACCGGAATCTTCCATGCGGCGACCTTCGGCATCGCCCGCGAGCGCACCGAGATGCTCACCATGGCAAACGATCTCGCACGGTGGATGGGGACCTCGCCGCTGAAGAACATCTGCACCATCCCCGCGGCCTTGGCCGGTCAGACGTTCTGGCCGATGCAACTGTTCGCCAACGACCCGGACCCGTTCCATTCCCCGGTGGCAGAACGCATCTTTCGCATCACCGCGATGAGCGACCGACGCTCGGCGGTGCCGTTGTACATCTATCACGGGACGCACGAGTGGTGGATTCCCGCAGACGGGGCGCGCCGATTGTTCTGGACCCAGTGCGCGTTGGGCGCGCGAGCGGTCTACCGGGAGGTGTTCGGCGAACACGTCTCCGCCGCGGTTCTCGGATACCCGGAAGCACTCGACTGGTTGGACGACCGTCTGGGCGGAGCACCGGCCCGGACCGCATGCCGCTGACCGAACCGCGCCGTGTGACCGTTCGTCAAAACGGATCATTACCTGTGAGTCAGGTCCACCCGGTATCGCGAATGTAAGTCACGCCACTTACAATCCTTCGAGGATTGTTTGAGAGAGCGAAAATCGGTCATCCGTCCCAATTGGTCGGTGCGACCCGTTTTCGCATGCAGTAAGAGGTGGACGATGCCGGCACGCCGATCAAGAACTGTGACAACGATGGTCCGAGCCGCGGTGGTCGTGTCGATCACGATCGCCGCCGCGGTCAGCGGAGTCGGCAATGCAAGCGGCGAGCCCGTCAACCTGATGCCATTCCCCGACCGCCTGCACACCGGGATCGACTCCATGATCCCAGCGCCCGACATTCCCCGACTCGACTCCATCCCGGCCCGATCCGTCGTACCCGGCGCCAGCCGGGAACTGCAGGAACTCCGCGAGGCGATCATGCCCTCCCCGTCCGGGGATCCGTTCTTCGACGTGTGGCCGCGCGGACTCGAGCAGCGCCGGCCGGGCGAGATCATCACGTCCCGCGACGTCGCATCGGTGGCGTCCGAGGTCCTCGAGGTACAGGTCGGGTACGCGCGTCAAATCAAGTTCGCGACGCGGGATGCCAAGGACCGGCCGTTGTTCGCGACCGCGACCCTCTTCGTGCCGCCGACGAAGTGGACAGGCCCCGGGGCCCGGCCGGTCATGGTGAACAACCCGCCGATCGTCGCGCTGGGTACACGCTGCACCACCGGCTACACGCTCGCGCACGGGAAGACCGACGACACCAACAACACCGACCTCCGGCCGCCGACCACCCAGGATTCCCTCGAGAAGGGCTACGCGGTCATCGTCCCCGACCACACCGGGGCACGGATGGCCTACGCCGAACCGTATGTGGCCGCCCACGTCGTCCTCGATGCGATTCGGGCCGCGGAGGATTTCGACGCACGCAACTTTGCGAATGGTCCGGTCGCGATGCTCGGGTACTCGGGTGGTGCGATCGCCACGAATGCCACCGCCAAGCTCGCTGCGTCCTATGCGCCGGATGTCGCCGATCGCTTCGTCGGGGCAGCGATCGGCGGGGTTCCGGCCGACTACCGAGCGCTCGCCGGCGCCATGAACGCCAATCTGGCGACAGGAGTCTTCCATTCGGCGATCCTCGGCATCGCCCGGGAACGGCCGGAACTGCTGCCGCTGGCTAACAACGTGGCGCAGTGGCTGGCCACCATCGACTTCTTCAAGAACCTCTGCACCGGGAAGATGGGCTACATGGGATTCTCGTTCGTCCCCACCCAGGTGCTGTCGAACGTTCCGGACCCCTACCAGTCACCCGTCGCCGAGGAGATCTTCGACATCACCTCGATGAAGGACATGCCCGCAGCCATGCCGGTCTTCATCTATCACGGGGCGCAGGAGTGGTGGATTCCCGCGAGCCAGGCCCGTGCCCTGCACGCCGAGCAGTGTCGCCTCGGGGTCAACTCGACCTACCGCGAGTACCCGGGTGAACACATGATCACCGTCTTCACCGCGTTCGAGGACGCGATGGGGTGGATCGAGCAGCGCCTCACCGGGAATGTGCCGCAGAGCGGATGCGCGGGATAACTACTGGTCGATGGGTTCGGCCCTTCGTGACGCCCTCCGCAAGCTCCGGGCTCCTCAGGGACCAGGGGGGGTGAGCCGCAAGCTCCGGGCTCCTCAGGGACCAGGGGGTGACGCCCGCCGCACCCCCCCCTGAGGAGCGAGCCTGCGAGCGTCACGAAGGGTCCGCCGCCGCTCAGTAGACGAGGACCCGCACGTTCTCCGCGACGCAGGCCGGCTTTTCGACGCCCTCGATCTCGATGGTGTTCTTGACGACCATGTTGACGCCGGCGGGGGTCTCGTCGACGGACGTGATGACGGCGTTGGAGCGGATACGCGAACCGACCTTCACCGGGTTGGGAAAACGCACCTTGTTGGCGCCGTAGTTGATGACCAACTTCGGCCCCTCGACGGTGAAGATGCCACCGGCCAACACCGGGAGCAGCGAGAGCGTCAGGTACCCGTGTGCGATGGTCGCGCCGAACGGACCGTCCTTGGCGCGCTCGGGATCGACGTGGATCCACTGGTGGTCGCCGGTGGCCTCTGCGAACGCGTTGACGCGCTCCTGATCGATCTCCATCCACTCGCCGGAGCCGAGGTCTTCCCCGATCGCGGCCTTGAGTTCATCGACACTGGTGAACGTTCGCTGTGTGGTGCTCGTCATAGTCACGGTAGTCTACCGTGGCCCCATGGGCACTCCTCGCGTCGCTCCCGGCGGCTTCGGCGATCTCGGTCCGATCAACTGGCTGTTCGCCCGCGGGGCGGCTCGCGCCATCGGCGTCGACGAGGCCCGCATCTTCTCCACGCTGGGCCGCGCCAAGGGACTCTTCCGCGGCTGGCTGCACTTCGGTGCACGACTGATGCCGTTCGGGGCGTTGTCGCGCAAGGAATCCGAGATGATCATCATCCGTGTCGCGCATCTGCGCGGGTGCGACTACGAACTCGATCATCATCGCCGACTCGGCAAGCGGGCCGGGCTGACCGAGCAGGAGATCGGCGGAGTGTTCGAGGGACCGGACGCCGGGTGGGGCGACCGGCAGCGCTGGCTGCTGACGGCGACCGACGAACTCGTCACCGACAAAGACATCTCCGACGACACCTGGGCCGCCCTGCGCCGCCATCTCGATGACGCCAGGCTCGTCGCCTTCGTCCTGCTGGTCGGACAGTACGACATGCTCGCGACGACGATCACCACATTGCGCGTACAGCGCGACACGAAGGTCTAACCCGACCGACACGATCCCCGGGGGCACGATGTCCGACTCGCTGGCGCAACGGATGATGCACAACCCGGTGTTCTCGCAGGTCTACGAACACATGTGGCGACCGACATTCACGCGGCTGTTCAGCCTGGGCGGGACCGGCACCGCCGATTTCGACCGAGCCCTGACCGCATACCTGACCCGCCCGGGAGACCGACTCGTGCTCGACGTCGCCTGCGGGCCAGGCAATTACACTCGGCGAATCGCCGAGGGGCTGACCGGCGACGGCAGGTGCGTCGGTGTCGACTATTCGCCACCCATGCTGTCGCAAGCCGCCCGGACCAACCGGACGGACCGCACCATGTACATCCGCGCGGACGGACATGCCCTTCCCTTCGCGGACAACACCTTCGACACGGTCACCTGCCTGGCTGCGCTGTATCTGATCCCGGACCCCCTGCCGGTGATCGACGAACTCGTGCGGGTGACACGGACCGGTGGCGAGGTGGTCATCTTCACGTCTGTGCGCACCGATCTCACGTCGTTCCCCGGTGTCGTCGCGGCTGCCGGTTCCGCCGGGTATCGCATCTTCGACAGACACGAGATCGTCGATCGACTTCGCGCGGCCGGCGTCGACCACGTCGAACAGACCATCACCGGACAGGGCCAGTACGTTCTGGGGACAAAATCCCCCCTGACGCCGTCGGCCGACAGAATCCCCCGGAGTGTTCGTCAGAACTCCCGATAGTCGCGGACGGTCATCCGCGGGCCGCGCCGCTCCGGCCGCACGCCGTGCCGTGCGACCATCCGGATGACCCGCTGCCGTTGTCCCGCATAGGGTTCGAGTAGCTCGAGCATGCCGTTGTCGTCGACTGGCTCCCCAATCAGGGTGAATCCCACCAGTTTCGGTATGTGATAGTCGCCGACGTTGACGACGTCGGGGTCGCCGACCGCGCGAGACCGCGCCTCGGCCTCGGTCCATCGCCCTACCCCACGCAGCACCGTCAGACGGTCGTGATGACGCTCGACGTCCATCGCGGTCGCACCGCGGATGGTGCGCATCCGCACCGGTTCGATGCCGCTGCGATGCCACTCCCAACTCGGGATCCGTGCCCACTCACGCTGGGGCGGCGGTACTCGCATGGTGTCGGGGACGGGCCCCGGTGCGGGCTCACCGAACCTGCGCACCAGGTATCGCCAGGCGCGAAACGCCTCGGCGCCCACCACTTTCTGCTCGAGAATCGCCGGAACCAGCGCTTCCCAGACCCGGTCGGTTCGGCCGAGACGCAGGCCGTCAGAGCGTCGCACGAGCTCGGCGACGACGGTGTCGCGGGGCACCAGTTCCTGCGGATTGTCCTGTGCACCAAGAAAGTCGGGCATCTGCCCGAGCAACCAGTCGGCACCCGGCCCCCATGCCCTGCCGGTGATCGTCGTCCCGTCGGAGCGGATCGTCAGCGTGCCGGGCCCGTCCGGCGTCTGGACAGCCCGCCACACCGATCCGTCACGGCCGTAGGTGAACGTCGGGTCGCCGGAGCCCCGACGATGCAGACCGACGGTTGCGCGGATGTCGAGTGGCCATGGTGGCCGCCATTCGCGTCGACCGCTGGTCATGGCATCACCACCTCGTGGGGTCGTCCAAAGACAGTTCTTCCCCCAGCTTTCCATTCTTCCCCCGTCTGTTTGAGGGGGAAGAATGGAAAGCTGGGGGAAGAACGCAGAGTGGGCGGACGGTTACAGGTTGATCATGTGCCCGATCGCGCCGTGGAACGTCTCCTGCATCGCCTCCGACATCGTCGGGTGGGTGTGCACGTTGCGGGCGAGCTCCTTGGCGGTGAGATCCCACTTGTGGGCCAGCGTCATCTCCGGGAGCATCTCGGAGACGTTGTCGCCCACCAGGTGTCCGCCCAGCAACTCGTCGGTATCGGCGTTGGTGACCAGCTTCGCGAAGCCGGCCGTCTCGCCGAGTCCCTGAGCCTTGCCGTTGGCGCTGAACGGGAAGTTCGTCGCCTTGACGTTGTAGCCCTCGTCCTTGGCCTGCGCCTCGGTGAGCCCGAACGACGCGACCTGAGGCTGGCAGAAGGTGGCACGCGGCATGAACCGGTAGTCACCGAGAGTCATCGTCTCCGCGCCTGCCATCACCTCGGCGGCCACCACGCCCTGCGCCTCCGCGACGTGCGCAAGCATCAGCTTGGCCGTCACATCTCCGATGGCGTAGATGCCGTCGACGTTGGTGCGCATGAAGTCGTCGATCGCGATGGCGCCGCGGTCGGTCAGCTCGACGCCGGTGTTCTCGAGGCCGAAGCCCTCGACGCGCGGGGCGAACCCGACGGACATGAGGACCTTGTCGACGGTGATCTCACCGTCTTTGTCCTTGGCGTCCTTGTAGCTGACGGTGACACTGTCGCCCTCGTCCTTCACCGACTGGACCTTGGTGGAGGTGAGGATCTTGACGCCGAGCTTCTTGTACTCCTTGGCGATGACCTTCGACGCGTCGGCGTCCTCGTTGGGCAGCACACGGTCGAGGAACTCGATGATGGTGACGTCGACGCCGTAGTTGGCGAGGACGTAGCCGAACTCCATGCCGATGGCGCCTGCGCCGACGATGACGATCGATTCCGGCAGCTCACGGGTGAGGATCTGGTCCTCGTAGGTGACGACGTTGTCGGAGAGCTCGACGCCGGGCAGCAGCTTGACGGTGGACCCGGTGTTGATGATGACGTTGTCGAACGTGATCTCACGATCGCCGACGGTGATGGTCTTGGCGTCCTTGAACGTGCCGTATCCGTCGATCTCGGTGATCTTGTTCTTCTTCATCAGGAAGTGGACGCCCTTGACGATCCCCTCCGACACCTTGCGGCTGCGGTCGAACGCCGCGCCGAAGTCGAACGAGACCTCACCCGACATCCCGAAGGTCTTGGCCTGGTGGTTGAAGATGTGCGCCAGCTCGGCATTTCGAAGCAGCGCCTTGGACGGAATGCATCCGACGTTGAGACACACGCCGCCCCAGTACTTCTCCTCGATGACGGCGGTCTTCATGCCCAGCTGGGCGGACCGGATCGCGGCCACGTACCCACCAGGACCTGCACCTAGTACTACTGTTTGAAAGTGTTCAGCCACGCCTGCCAGCCTACGTCGGGCCGTGTCTTCGCCGCACGGCGTCCCCGTACTCATAGGTAACTTCTTCGCCGGTTCCGGCATTCCCGACAACCGTCACGCGGGTCGGCTCGGCTCCCGCGAGTCGTCGACGGTCCGCGCCACCCGGCACCGCCAGCGTCACCGAAATCGACCCGCGCCATCCGCGGGATGCTCCCGTCGCTCCGATTCCATCACTGATTGAAACAATGATTGATCTGTGCTTGCATCGACCTATGCCCGCATCGACGCGCAGCACGACGACCCGCACCGCCCTGCTGACCGCTGCCGAATCGCTCCTGCTGACCGAGGGGTACGAGCAGGTTTCCGTCCGCGCGATCTGCGCGGCGGCGGGAGCCAATCCGGCGGCCGTGCATTATCACTTCGGTTCCAAGGATGCGCTGGTGGTGGCACTCCTCGAGGACCGGATGGGGCCACATTGGGCCGACCTGCTCGACAGCTTCGACCCCACTTACGCCCGGGTGGCCGACCTCATCGACCTGATCCTGGAGCCGTTCGCGACCATTCAGTCCGAGCCGGTCGGCCACCTGCACCTGCGCCTGCTGGCCCGGTTCGTCTCCACCCACCCGGACGCGGCCTGGACGCGGCCGTGGTTTCGACTCGATCGGTGGGCACAGATGCTCGCGCAGATCGTCGACGACCTCGATGCCGACGATGCGCGCCGCCGGTGGGGCCTGGCCTTCGGCCTGATCCTGGACCAGTTCGGCGGCGAACACCCCGTGTCTCCGGCGTCCGTGTCCGCGCTGCGCGGCTTCGTGACCGCCGGCCTGTCCGCCTCCCCCGCTCCCCCAGCCCGGACCGAGGAGTCCCGATGACCAGTCCAGACCCGTTCACCCCGGCCCAGCTCGGCCCCCTCACGCTGCGCAACCGGCTCATCAAGTGCGCCACGTTCGAGGGCGCCACCCCCGACGCCCTGGTCACCGACGACCTGATCGGGTTCCATCGCGAGGTGGCCGCGGGTGGCGTCGCGATGAGCACGGTCGCCTACTGTGCGGTGGCACCGGAGGGCCGCACCGACCGACATCAGATCTGGCTGCGCGAGGACGCGATGCCGGGTCTGCGGCAACTGACCGACGCCATCCACGCCGAGGGTGCCCTCGCGGCAGCGCAACTCGGCCATGCGGGCCCGGTCGCCAACTCGGTGTCGAACCGCAAGAAGGCTCTGGGGCCGTCGCGTATCCCGGCGCCGATGGGGATGTCGGTAACCCACAAGCTCGACGCCGACGACATCGCGGCGATGGTCACGACTTTCCGGCGAGCGGCGCGGATCGCCGTCGACTGTGGCTTCGACGGACTCGAGATCCACTGCGGCCACAACTATCTGATCAGTTGCTTCTTGTCGCCGTTGCTGAATCATCGCCGCGATCGCTACGGCGGATCGCTGGTGAACCGAGCACGTTTCGCGCGCGAGATACTCGCCGCCGTCCGCGACGAGATCGGTGACGAGGCCGCGATCTGGGTGAAACTCAACATGTATGACGGTGTCGGACAACCGGGGCCGGGCCACGGTAGCAGGTTCGGCGGCTTCAACATCGACGAAGCCTGTGCCGTCGCGCAGTTGCTGGAATCCGACGGCCACATCGACGCGATCGAACCGACCGCGGGCTCTTCATTGCTCAACCCGATGTATCTGTTTCACGGCGAGCCGCCCCGTGCGGAGTTCGCGGATGCGTTCCACGGTGCGATGCGCACCGGCCTCAGGGTGGCGGCGCCGTTCTTCCTGAAGCACTACGAGTATCACGACGCCTACCTGCTGCCCCTCGCGCGGCAACTGCGCGCGGCGGTGCGCCTGCCGTTGATCCTGCTGGGCGGCATCACCGATCGCGCGTCGATGGACAAGGCCCTCGAGGAGGGCTTCGACTTCGTCGCCATGGGTCGGGCACTGCTCCGCGAACCCGATCTCCCGCTTCGCATCCGGGCCGACCCGACGACGACGTCGCGGTGTGTGCACTGCAACCTGTGCATGCCGACCATCTACTCACACACCCGCTGTCCCATCCGCGAGGGCGAGGTGCCCGACCCGTTGGCGCTGGTCTAGTGTCCCGAAACCTGCGGCGACCACGGAAACCACGTGGTCGACGTCGGAACGTACTGCCGGAAGATCAACCGGAACGTTCCCGCCGGGGCGGGTAGCCAGTTCGGCAACAGTCTCGGGTCGCCGGGTGGCCTGGATGAGAGCACGATGTCCACCGAACCGTCCGGGTTCCGCGTCAGCGCCGACGACTCCGGCCCGAGCGAGTACCGTCCGATCAGGTTGGGTACCAGGAAGTTCGCTTCGTCGTACATGGTGACCGACCACCAGCCACCCCGGCTCGGGTCGACGGGAACCAGCGGCCGTCGA
Organism: Gordonia prachuapensis; assembly: GCF_036350515.1. NCBI lineage: Bacteria > Bacillati > Actinomycetota > Actinomycetes > Mycobacteriales > Gordoniaceae > Gordonia > Gordonia prachuapensis. Next base: position 162,944 of record NZ_JAZDUE010000002.1, read on the forward strand.
GCCGGGAGGTGCAGCCGATAGGTACGCGAGCCGTCGAGCCGCGCACCGCCACTGTCGGAATCGGCGAGGAAGTAGCGTGACTCGGCCTCCTCGTTGGCACCGAGACCCCACGTGGCGACGACCGCACGGGTGACGTAATCGCTGCCGTAGTGGCCCGCCGTCGCCAGACTGCTCCACGAACCCCGTCGGGCGAGGTTGCCGGCGACCGCCGCATCGATCGTCCGCTCGCCCACAGGGATCGCCGAACTCAACAGTTCGGCGGTCGGCCCGCGACTCGGCGTCGACCCCGGCCGCACACCGACCGCGGCCATCGCCGCCACTGCGGCCGCGTCACGCGCCGGCGGCGGGTTGGCGGCCAGCACGTCGGCGAGTTCGTCGAAGAAGATCGGGCCGTCGGCGGCCAGATCCTGCGGTGACCGGCCGGTGCACGCGGGCGTGCGTAGACGCGGTGGAACGGCCGCCGGATAACCCTGTCGCGGGCCGACACTGAGCCCGATACCCGCCTGAACCTGCTGCGCGATCGGCGACCCGCCACCGGCTATCAGGACACGGCCGAGCAGCCACACGTCCCAGGTCGTCGATTGCATACGTTGCGACCCCGCCGGGATCTGCCCGGTGTATCCGGGCGGGACGACGGTGACCGATGCCGGGCCCGAACCGGTGGTCCTGGTGCCGATGTTGCCGATGACATCGGTGTACATGTCGAGCATCTGCAACGCCAGATAGCGGCCACCGGTGTTCTGGTAGCTCAGCGTCACCGGCCCGTCACGCAGGTCGAGAAAGGCTGTCGTGTACAGGGTGTCGGAGTTGGGTGCCACCACGGCGCGGATGAGGGGGTTCGCCGCGATCGGGACATTGACCAGCTGGTTGGGCGCCGGTCGCAGCGGCCCACGCGGGCAGAGCAACTGCGACCGGGTGCGCACCATCGCCACCGGTGCTGCGCCGAAAACATAGGCGTCCGCGGCACTCTGGATCGCCGCAGTGGCCGGCGCCGCCGAGACCCGCGCCGGGGCCACTACTGCGCAGGTCACCGCCATCAGCGCGGCTAGTGCCGCGGTGGCGGTTCGACGTCGACGATTCGTCATTCTCGGGTGAACACCCCGTCACTGCAGTCGTCGTCGTAGTACTCGATGGTCATCGTGTCCCCCTCGAAGGTCACGGCGGAGATCGAGCCCGCCTCCGCGTTCTCGTTGCGCATCGTGAAGGTGAACGTGTCGGCATCCCAGTGGCTGAGTTCGTGTGTCGTGACGCCGTCGGGCCCGAGGGCGAGCACGAGCCCGTCACCGTCCTCGCGCACCTCGGCGGGGCCGTACACATCGTTGCGGTAGGTTCCGACGTAGGACGGGAGTGGCTGTGGCGCAGAGGGATCAGCCGGCGGCCGCTCGCCGACGAGGGAACCGCTGGGCTCGCCCTCCGACGCGAAGAACTCGCCGTAGAGGTCCCGCCAGTCCTGCCGGATCTCGCCGAACTGGACGAGGTCGGCGAATTCCGCGGTGAGCACCTCGACCGCGCCGACCGGCGCGGCGTTGCTGAGGGCGACGATCGCGACGTCTGCCGACGGTATCGCCAGGAGGTTGGTCGCAGCGCCCAAGCCGAACGCACCGGAGTGGCTGTACTGGGTTCGCCCGGCTTCGGTGACCGTGGAGTTGAAGCCGTAGCCGTAGAAGCCGGCGCGGGCATCGGTCGAGGTGGAGGGCGAGGAGATGATCTCCGGGGTGAGCGCAGGGAGCAGCGCGTCGCTGTCGACGATCTGCTCGCCGTCGTACTCGCCCTCGGCCAACAGCATCGTCAGCCAGCGGCTGAGATCGTTCACCGATGACGAGACGCCCCCTGCGGGCGATTGCGCGTCGGGGTTACGTTGTGCCGGGGTGGGCACCCATTCGTCGTCGACCTTGACGTGTCCGACGACCCGGTCGGGTTCGGCCTCGAAGTCCCGGAATCGTGAACTCGTGCGGTCCATGCCCAGCGGATCGTAGATCGCATTCGCCGACAGCGTTTCCCAATCCTCGCCGGCCTTTCGGGCGGAGGATTCGGCAGCGGCGGTGAGGCCGAAGTTGGTGTAGTTGTACGAGATCCGGAACGGATCGAGCGGAACATAGCGGAGCCGTTCGATGACCTCTTGGCGGTCGTAGCCCATGTCCTCCAGCTTGTCGCCGGCGTGCTCGGGCAGCCCGGACCGGTGCGCGTACATGTCGCCGATGGTGACGTTCTGGGTCACGTACAGATCCGACAGGGCAAAGCCCGGCAGGTTCTCGGCGACCGGCGTACTCCACTCGACCACGTCGTCGGTGACCAGCTTGGCGATGACCGTGGCGCCGATCGGCTTCGACACCGAGGCGAGGGGAAAGACGGTGTCGGCGCCCACCTCGCGGCCGGTGCCCACCTCGGCGACACCGAAGCCCTTCGCGTACACGGACCGACCGGAGTGCACCACCGCCACCGACATCCCGGGTATCCCGGTCGAGTCCATCAACGACTCGACGAGGCCGTCGAGTCGGCCGAGCGCGATGTCGAGCCCGTCGTCGGGCAGCGGCAGCGCGACGGCGGCAGCGGGATCGGCCGGTTCCGCGGCTTCCGACGCCGACGGCGCCGGGGACGACGACATCTCGGAGTCCGTAGCCACCGTCGCGCAACCCGCTGCCAGAGCGGCGACCACACCGAGTGCGCACACGGTCGTCGCGGCACGCGCACGCGCGGCGAACCGAGTTCGGACGACCATCAGTCGTACCCGCTTCCTCACCAGAGCGTGCCGATCTGTCGACACGGCGACGTTCGACCCGCGCCAAGCCTATCGGTCGATGTCGGTCGAAGCACGGGTTCGGGCGAGGGGGTTGGGCGGGCGGGCGCGGGCGGGTCTCGATACACCTCGTCGCAGGCTCCTCGGCTACTCGACCAGCGGATTGGCGGGTGGCGGCTCGGGCTCGATACACCTCGTCGCAGGCTCCTCGGCCACTCGACCAGCGGATTGTCGGCTCCTCGGCTACTCGACCGGCGGTAGGCGGTTGGGCGGGGGTGGCGACTGGAGGCTCGTCGTCGTTCGTTCAGCACACCGGGGTAGACCTCGGCCCGCCTCGAATCTCATCGCCGCGATAGGTTGGCGAGAGGACGGCTCGCGGGACCGTGCAACGGGTGGCCGCGACGATGCGATCGTCGGAGAACGAGGAGATCCATGAGTACCGAACAGCCGACATCCACCGCGTCGGATGTCACACCGGATGACCCCTACGTGTGGCTCGAAGACGTCACGGGTGACGCTGCGCTCGACTGGGTGCGTGCCCACAACGAACCGACGGTGGCGAATCTGGCGTCCGGCGACAGGTTCAGCACCCTCGAGTCCGAGGCGCTGGAGGTACTCGACACGGATGATCGCATCCCCTACGTCAGACGTCGCGGCGAGTATCTCTACAACTTCTGGCGCGATGCGACCAACCCCAAGGGCTTGTGGCGACGCACCACGTTGGAGTCCTATCGCAGCGACTCGCCCGACTGGGATGTGCTGATCGACGTCGACGCCCTCGCGGCCGCCGAGGACGAGAACTGGGTGTGGGCGGGTGCGACGGTACTGCGTCCCGAGTACCGGCATGCGCTGGTGTCGTTGTCCCGCGGTGGCGCCGACGCGACGGTGATCCGCGAATTCGACATCGAGACCCGCTCCTGGGTCGCGGACGGATTCGAGCTGCCCGAGAACAAGTCGAGCATCGGCTGGATCGACCGTGACACCGTTTATGTCGGAACCGATTTCGGTGAGCAGCCGGACGGATCATCGGCTCTCACCACATCCGGATATCCGCGGATCACGAAGCGCTGGTCGCGGGGCACCCCGCTGGCGGACGCGGTCGAGGTGTTCGCCGGCGAGGTCGACGACGTCTCCGCGGGAGCCGGATACGACAGTACCCCCGGCTACGAGCGACATTTCGCGAGCCGTGCCACCGATTTCTTCAACGCCGAACGCTACGAGTTGCGTGACGGTCAGCGGATTCGCATCGACGTTCCCACCGATGCGCATTCGGGAGTGCGCCTCGACTGGCTGATCGTGATGCCGCGGTCGGACTGGACGATCGGCGACACCACCTACCCCACCGGAAGCCTGCTCGTCTTCGACTACGAGGACTATCTGGCCGGCGGCCGTGATGCGACGGTCCTCTTCACGCCCGACGCGCACACCAGTCTCGCCGACTACTCGTTCACCGCTTCTCATCTCATCCTCACCACGCTGCACGATGTGCACACCGAGGTGACGACGCTGACCCTCGGCACGTGGACACCGCTCGAGACGCCCGGTCTGCCGCCGCTGGCGACCATCTCGGTTCTCGACACCGACCCCGACGAGAGCGACGAGATCTTCTGGTCGGCCGATTCGTTCACCACGCCACCGAGCCTGCTGTACGGGCAGTCGGGTGGCGAGGTCGAGGTGATCAAGCAATCCCCCGCGTTTTTCGATGCCGACGACGTGGTCGCCGAGCAGCGCTTCGCCACGTCGGACGACGGGACCGCCGTCCCGTATTTCGTGGTCCGACGGTCCGGCGTCGAGTCGGGTCCGACCCTGCTCTACGGGTATGGCGGTTTCGAGAACTCGCTGACCCCGGGCTACATGGCGATCGCCGGGCGCGGGTGGGTTGCACGCGGAGGGATCTACGTCATCGCGAACATCCGCGGTGGCGGCGAGTACGGGCCGTCGTGGCACACCCAGGCGCAGAAAGCCGGACGCCACAAGGTGTACGAGGACTTTTCCAGCGTGGCCAAGGCCCTGGTGTCCGAAGGCCTGACGACGCCGAAACAGCTTGGTGCACAGGGGGGATCGAACGGAGGCCTGTTGATGGGCGTGATGCTCACCCGGTATCCGGAGTTGTTCGGCGCGCTGGTCTGCCAGGTCCCGTTGATCGACATGCGGCGCTTTCATCTGCTGTTGGCCGGCGCATCCTGGATGGCCGAGTACGGCGACCCCGACGATCCCGAACAGTGGGCGTTCATGGAGCCGTTCTCGCCCTATCAGAACCTTCGGGCCGACGCGGCATACCCGGAACTGCTGGTCACCACGTCAACCCGCGACGACCGAGTACACCCGGGTCATGCCCGAAAGCTGGTGGCGCGGTTGGAGGAACTCGGCCATTCGGTGTCGTACTACGAGAACATCGAAGGTGGGCACGGCGGAGCCGCGGACAACAAGCAGGCAGCATTCAAATCGGCGTTGGCCTATGAGTTCCTGTGGCGGGCTCTCGGGCAGGAGTGAATTGGCGACCTGCCGTGTGACCAACCACCTGGGTTCGTGTCGGAGGGCGCGGTGCGTTCGCCGGTCGCCGATGGCCCCCGTGAAAGCCAGATTTGGCGGCCCTCGTGAACGATCGGTGAGCGGTGTGTAGCCGATCCGCTCGACGGCGGCGGGTTCGACGTCGACGATGCCGGCGCCGGCAGCGGCGTCTACGTTAATGCTCTCATCGACCGAGACCGAAGCCGATTCGGCTTCGTCAATGGAGAAGTCGACTGTGCCCGTAGTAGGTTCGGCTTCACCGGACTCGTTGACAGGTTGGGGCGTCACGACACCTGGCTCGATCTCGACGGCCGGGTTTGAAGTTTCGTCCTCGCTGGGCGCAGCCGTCGGTTCGCCGGCCCCTGACGCTTCCCGGCCATCGGCGACACTCGTGTCCGAGGTGTCGATTGTGTCGGTGGTGAGGTCGGGTCTCCGGATATCGGCGCTACGGGTGTCGGACTGTCCGGCCCGGCAACCGTCCACACCACACCCGCACCGCAATTCGACACCGGGCACCCCGATCAACTCGGCCAGCGCGATCACCCGCTGCTGCCCGACCCGACGACCATCGGCCCGACACACCCGCTCGGCAATCAACCCGGCGATCCGCGCCTGCAAAAACACCCCATACTCCGCCGGGATACACGCCTCGAGGTTCATGTGCCCGAACGATTCCTTACTCAGCACCACATTCGCGTAGACATCCGAGATGTCCTCACGGTTCTCCGCAGCACCATCCGGATCCAGACCGATCACCGCAGAATCCAGATCCTCACGCCGCCGTATCCGTCGTCGCCCGATGACCCAACTCCAGAGCAATATCCTCAAACGTCACCGACACGCCACCGGTGCCCGCACCGGCATCAGGATCGGCATCGTCGGCAGGAGTGTCATCGACATCATCGGCGGTAGTGGCGTCGGCATCGGAGCCGGCGTCCCCGCCCGATTCACCAGCATCCGCCGTCGGGTCTACCCCATCAGGGACGTCCTTGTCGGCGGGGTCCTTGTCGGCGGCATCCTTGTCGTGCGTGGGATCGTCGTGGCAGTCGTTGTGCCCGATCGCATCCTCGGCAGCCTCCGCGAACCGCTCCTGCAAATCACCCTTCGGCGCCGCCGCAGCCGCCCGCACCAACAACGACATCCGATGCGTGCTGAAATCACCGTCCAGATACGCCTCACGGATCTTCGGGAACTCCGCCAGCATCTCCCCCAGACGCGACCACTTCCCCGCCATCGTGCGCGACACACCCAACCGCAACGAGATCTCCGAGATCGCAGCACGCTCGGCATGCTGACGCGCCCGCACCCGACCACCCGGCCCCTGCCCCAACAGGCGTTCGTTGTATGTCGAAAGGCCTAAGCGATACGCCCCGAGAACCACCCGCGCCTCGGCCTGCCGACTCAACCGCAACGAATCGCGCAACCCCGCGACCAGATCATCAGGCTCCGACGACGCCAGCAACCGCTCATCGGCCGGCCGATCGGAAAACGAGAACACGGAACGCCTTTCGCGAGAATTGGCTGCGCGGAACGTGGTGGGAACGAACTGATGTCAGAGTATCGGGCGGGTACGACAATATTTGTTCGTCGAAGACGTCGGTGTGGATGCCTGAATTGATTCGTTGAGAACAGGGTATCGGCCGGCACCGACAAGAATTGGCGCACAACGGTTCAAGAGGTCTCGATACACTTCTCGCCTAGCGGCTCGAAGCTACTCGACCAACAGTAGAAGACGCGGCGCGAGGCTAGACGACCAACGGTAGAAGCCGCTCGAAGGAACTCGACCAACGGTAGAAAGCGCGGCTCGAAGCTACTCGACCAGCGGTAAAAGACGCGGCGCGAGGCTAGACGATTAACGTAGAAGACGCGGCTCGAAGCTACTCGACCAACGGTGAAGAGAAGCTAGGCGACCAACACCAAGGTGTCACAGATGTCGCAGATAGCTGTTCGGTTCAGCCAGAAAACGACGCCAGTGACGTACGAGGGAAAGATCATGCCAGTCAACGAGAGTCGGTCCGTCGTCGGTCATCTCGATGATGGTCGAGCCCGGCGTCGCGGTGAGGAGCGGCGAATGCGTGGCGCAGATGACCTGGGACCCACGCTCGGCGAGTTCGGTGAGTATCGCGAGAAACCGCAGAGTCGAGGTAAACGAGAATGCGGTCTCCGGTTCATCGAAGATGTACAACCCGGCCCGGGTCAGCATGGTTTCCAGGATATGCATGAATCCCTCGCCATGGCTCTGCTGTTCCACATCGGCGTCCCAATATCCCGGCACTCCCGTGAAGCGGCGGTTCATCTCGATGACGGTCTCGGCGCGAAAGAAGAAGCCCTGCCGATCCTCCCGAGGTGCGCGGCGCATACTCTGCCCCGCCCATGTCAGGTCCAACGTCAGTAACTCGCCCAGCGGACTCTTGGGCAGATCTCGGTTTCCGCCGGTGATCCCGGCTCTGCCACCGCGCGGGTCGAGTCCGAATTGCTCACCGATCGCCTCGACCACCGTCGATTTGCCGGAACCGTTCTCACCCACCACGAAGGTGATGGGCGAACCGAACTCCAATGTGGCGCCATCGATGATCGCCGCGATCGACGGCACATCCTTCATCCACGATCCGCCGATCGGCGCGTCCCGAGCACCCACCCTTGCCCGTTCGACGAACAACGCGTCACCCCCAGCTTCGAGAACAGGCGGACGACCTGAACTACCGCCGACCGACCACGAGTCGCCCGATGATCCCCAGGACCACAACACCGCAGCCGACCGCTCCGACGATCAAGGCCAGGTCCTGCAGATCGGTTGCCGCGCCGTCGATGATGACCGCCGACACCTCTCTTCCGCCCTCTTCGGCGGCCTCGACCTCGTCCTTGGCGCGATCGGCGAAGAACATGGCCACGGCCCACGCGAACACCGCCGACGCGACGACACCCACGCCGAGCCACGCCACCACCGTCGATCGTCGCCGGGCGATCAACAGCGCCAGCAGGCCCGCGACCACGGCCACCGCCAACGACAGATAGGCCATCGCGGTGATCTGTTGGCCGACCTCGTGATACCTGCCCGCCTCGAGTCCCGACCCGCTGCTTCCGGACAGCGGCACCAGAATCGGGCCGGACACCCGCGCATCCACCCCGGTCTGTTCGATGACCCGGTTCACCATGTCGGTGATGTCGAGCTGCATCGTGGTCGTGTCCGCCCCGGCGGGGGGCTCGTCGAACAGGAACGCGTGCTGCTGCGACACCACATCGACGAAGTCGGCTTCGAACTGGTCGCTGTGCGTGTACGCGCGGGCGGCGGGCTCGACCACCGCGGACGTCGCCGGAATGCCGACCTGCTCGGCGGCCTCGTCGGCGATCTGGGAAGCCAGGTAGTCCTGGACCTCCTCGTTCTGCGCCATCGGCGTGATGGTCGTGACGAAGCCTTCCGAATCGACGAGACGCTCCTTCACCCACAACGACGGGAAGGCGAGCACGATCGCCACCATCGCGACGACGGTCAGGAGGCCACTGAAGAATGTCCGCACAGCACGAGGCTACCCAGGATGCCCGTCGATCCGTCGGCGGCTATTCCCCGACCAGGTTACGGGCGCGTCCGACGAGCAACGGGTCTGGGGCGCCGACGAGTTCGGTATTCTTGCCCTCGTAGTCGAACAGACTCAGCACGTGACGCATCGCGTTGACACGGGCACGCTTCTTGTCGTTGCTCTTCACCACGGTCCACGGCGCGTGGTCGGTGTCGGTGGCTGCGAACATCGCCTCTTTCGCCTCGGTGTAGGCGTCCCACTTGTCCAGCGACGCGAGATCCATCGGCGAGAGCTTCCATTGCCGGACCGGGTCGATCTGGCGGATGGCGAATCGGGTGCGCTGCTCGAGGGGGGTCACCGAGAACCAGAACTTCACCAGGTTGATGCCGTCGTCGACGAGCATGCGCTCGAACGCGGGCACCTGCTTGATGAACTGGGTGTACTGCTCCTGCGTGCAGAAACCCATGACACGTTCGACTCCCGCCCGGTTGTACCAGGAGCGGTCGAAGAAGACCATCTCGCCGGCCGCGGGAAGATGCTGCACGTAGCGCTGGAAGTACCACTCCGTGGACTCGCGCTCGCTCGGCTTCTCCAAGGCGATGGTCCGGGCACCACGGGGGTTGAGGTGCTCGTTGAACCGTTTGATGGTGCCGCCCTTGCCGGCGGCATCGCGGCCCTCGAACACGAGCAGATGTCGCTGGCCGGTCTGCTTGGACCACTTCTGCAGCTTCAGCAACTCGATCTGCAGCCGACGTTTGGTGACCTCGTACTCGCGGCGACTCATCCGCTCCTCGTACGGGTAGTCCTGCCGCCAGGTGTCGACGACGTTGCGTTCGGGCAAGGTCAACAGCACGGGATCGTCGTCGTCATCGTCGTTGACGGTGAACTGGGTGGTGTCGTGCAGGTCGACGAGCTGCTGAAGGGCCTCACGACCGTTGAGGACACTGAAGTCGGGGCCCACCTGCGCCGAGGCGGACGTCACGTGGTCTTCTAGCTCAGTCACGTCTCAACGATAGGCGTATGCCCCGAACGTTGTGTGGCGACGAGGTGAACGAGGTGACCCCGCCCCGGACGCAGGAGTCTGTCCGCAGGCGTCAGTTGCGCAGGTCGACCGATCCCGAGTGCAGGCACGCCTTGCCGGTCGTGCTGTCGAACGCCGCGGCGAAGCCGCCCTGGCAGATGGCGCCGTCGGCCCCGGCGATCGCCTGTCCGCCCCATCCGCCGACGGCGACCGTGACGCCGCCGTTGCGGGCCTGGGCGACCGACAGCGCCCGGGGGCCGGTCGTCACCGAGAAAGCGGTGCCGCGAGTGGTTGCCCCGGCAAGCGCGCTCGAACCGGGCTGCAGATTGCGCGCGGTGGCGTTGCCACCCTTGTCGGCGACGGCGACGGCGGTGCCGGCGTTGCTGGAGTCCTCGGCGAATGCGGAGCTACCGGGGCCGGCCTTCGCGCCGCAGCCACCGTTGCCGATGGTGCGCTCGATCTGCCGGCCGTCGTTGGCGGAGCAGGTGTTCGCCGCGGCCGTGCCGCCACCGATTCCGACCAATGCGACACATGCCGCCCCGCCGAATACAGCCACCGCGGCCCGAGCCCCAAGTTTGTTGACACGCATAGTATTCGACTCCTCGATCGCCACCCGAACGCGCCGATCCGGCGCGTGAGATCAGCGTACTCATCACGCGGGGTAACCCGCGGTCGGGGTGGACTTCCCCGACCGTGCGCAACGCGGAAAGGACTCAGCCGGCCGCGCGCCGCTCGACCTCGGCGGTCAGACCCTTGCGCGCGGTGTCGACGGCCATCTTCTGGGCTCGTTTGACGATCAGGCCGGGCATCTTGATCTTCAGCTCGACCTCGAGGGTGAACTCCACATGCGAGCCGTCGTCGGTGGGCGTGACGACATAGACGCCATGCTGTTCGCTCAGCTGATTCGCCTCGATGAGATCCCAGGTGCACGAGTTCTCGGTCCACGTGTAGGCGAGTGTCTGTTCATCGGAGATACCGGCTGCCGTCACCACCACCCGAACCTTCTCCGGTGCGCCGTCATCGTGCTCGCTGAGGATCTCCGCTTCCTTGTGCGGGCCCGACCATTCCGGCAGGGACCCCACATCCATCAGCACCTCCATCACGACGGACGGGGGCGCGGCGACATCGAACTCGGTTTTCGCGGAGACAGCCATGGGACGAACCTACCCTTCGTCGGATTCCTTGACGGGTGGAACCGGAACGCTTCCGGCTCGGTCAATGTTCACGGTCGACGAGCTCCAATGGCCAGGCCTCGTCGGGGATGTCACGCAGGGTGCACGGCTGATCGGCGGCGGTGAACCAGCCGCGGAAGTGCAGGATCTCACCGATCACCGGGTTGCGTACGGTGGCGTCGCACCGGAACCGCTGCCGCGACTCGTCCCAGCCCTCGATGTACTTCATCTGCGTGGCGAACATGCCCTTCATGCCGAGCTTGGGTCCGCGCAACCACCGCATCGGTCCGCTCTCGAGCAACAGTTCGCCCGCCCTGGTCACCGACGGCTCGATCGGGTAGAGAAGCTCGGGGCCGTCGCCGAAGTAGTCGACGAGACCCTCACGGCCAGACACCAGCAGCGAGTTCAGGTTGCGGGTGCCGTTGGTGTACTCGAAGGCGCGCAACACCGCGAGACACTCTCGCCCCAGCTCGTCGACGTAGCAATAGTGGCCCTGGGTGAAAGGCACCATCCGGCTCGTCTTCGGTGGCAGCGCGTTGCGCTTGGCGTAGTGCCAGAAGAACGGCGGCGGCAGGGCGGACGTCACGTAGACCGACTCGTAAATCCCGGTGGCGACCTGCGCCACGCCCGACGTCGAGTCGATGCTGTACCGCCACGCCACGTTGGGATGCAGCCGGTCGAAATCCGAGCCCAGGATCTGCCGGTACACCGGCGCCATGACTCAACCTCCCCCGTTCACCCCGGCGTCGACGCGGTGAGACCGCGACACGCCCCGTGCTTGGGGAAAGAACCTACTCGATCGGTGTGGCGGCCGTCACGCCGGGCCTCGGCTCGCGGCGGCGGCGGAATCGCAGAGGCGGGCGAGTTCGGCGATCACGCGGTCGAGCGGTTCGACACTTCGCCGGGTCTGGCAGAGCCCGACGGCGCCCTCGATGGCCGCGATGATCAACTGCGCCAGCGAATCCGCCCGGTCGATCTCCACGCCCTCGTGGACCAGCCGGGTCGAGATGAGCCCGGTCCATCGCGCGAAGATGCCGTCCGCCTCGTCGGCGATCTCGGGCTCCGATCGGCGCGCCAGCCCACCGGCCAGCACCGGGCACCCGAACTCGAAGTCGGTGTTGACCAGCATGCGACGCCACACGTCGCCGATCTCGGCGACGGCCTCGGCCGGCGTGGCCGAGCTCTCCCGGCTGATGCGGTGCGAGATGAAGTCCCCGCCGTAGCGGACCGCCTCGATCATCAGTTGCGTCTTACCACCCGGAAAGTGGTGATAGATCGAGCCGCGTGGCGCGGAGCTCGCCGCGATGACGTCCCCGATCGAGGTGGCCGCGACACCGTCACGACCGATCAGATCGGCGGCATGCACCACCATCCGGTCTCGCGGGCCCCGGTTCGCGGCTGTCCCGGACGTCACCGACGTCGGGTCCGATGTCATCGCTCACTCCTCGCGTTCGCACGCCGGCCGGGTGTTCGCGGCCACAGTTCTATGCAGACCTTCATATTCACCGGCTTCTATGCAACCATACATAATCATGACGACCTCACCGCAGACTTCGGTCGAATCCCCAGCCGCAGATTCCCCCGCCGCCGTCGATCCGCTCTCCATGTCCGGACTCGACCTCCTGCGCGCCTGGATGGACGACCCGAATCGGGACTCGCGACCCAGTATCGGCCGACTTCTCGGCATGACGCCGAAGGAGATCGACGAGGGGTCGGTGACGTTCGCCGTCACCCCGCAGGCCGACTTCGCCAATCCGCTCGGCACCGTGCACGGCGGGATCTGCGCGACGCTCCTCGACTCGGTGATGGGCTGCGCCGTCCACACCACCCTGCCCGCCGGGGTCGGCTACACGACGCTGGAGCTGAAGATCAATTACATCCGCTCGGTGGCGACCGATGCGGGCGACCTGACCGCGACCGGCACTGTCATCCACGTCGGCGGACGCACCGCGACCGCCGAGGGCAAGGTGTTCTCCGACGACGGCAAGCTCGTCGCGCACGGCACCACCACGTGCATCGTGTTCCGCTGACGGGCTGCGGGTCAGGGCTTGGCGGGGACGTCTGTGGCCGACGCTCCGTCGTCGCCGGACCCTGACTTCTTCGTATCCGGGAAGAGCTTGCCCATCAACCGGATTCCGACCGCACCCACCACGATCAGAATCCACCCGAGCACGGTGGTCGTGGAATCGGTGACCAGACCGGCGATCCCGACGATGAGCACAAAGACCGGCAGCCAGTCGAAGAGCCGTGCGATCGACACGGGCGGGTCGGTGTCGACACCCATCTGTTGCATCGCTCTGGGCGGACCATAGTCGGGGTAGAACTCGGTGAACGCGATCGCGAACACGGTCGCACCGATCGGGATGATCCACCCGAGCCAGAAGTTGTCCGAGGTGCCGAGTACCGCATCCCCGATGAGTCCGGCGATGGCCGATACGCCGAACGCGGCGGCCCACGCACCCGTGATCACGTAGTTGGTCCGGATGAAGATCGGTGATTCCCAGAACTCTTCGGGCTTCTGCTCCTTGGCGTACTCGAGGGTGAACGGCCGCCGGATCAGGACCGAACCGAGCGCGAACGTGACCAGCGCGAGATTGACGATCTCTCCGGCCCAGAGTTCGAGCCAGGTGATCATGGACGCTGTCGCGAACAGCCCGATCACACACAGGACCGCGAAGAACGCGACGTCGAACCACTCGAGCAGTTTGATCGAGTTGCCCAGGCGCCAGCTCGCGAAGACGACCAGCAACGCCAGACCGAGTGCCGCCGAGACCGATTCCTCGAACCTGCCCGGCCCACTCAACACCGCCATCAGGATCCACGGCGCCAATCCGGACAGCGGCGAGTTGACGAAGGCACGCACGAGCGACGAGCCCCTGGCCGGATGTGCGGAGCCGCCCGATGCGGATGTCACAGCCCAAATAATATGGCCGCGACGGCATCGTCGCAGGTCATTGGGCAGAATGCCGGAGCTGAACGGGGACGAGGCCGGCTACGCGTCGAGGAACTTGTCGCGCAGGGCTCGCTGCCCGTCGGCATCGATGCCCAATCCCTCGGCGAAGTAGTTCTCGACCGTCCCGAATTGATCCTCGACCTCGGCGAATGCGGCGTCGAGATACGCCGCCTGCACCCCGAGCAGCGGACGGAGCAGGTCGGGGTCGCCGCCCGCGGCCTCGAACCCGTCGAACACGTGCCGGATCGCGGGCAGGAACATGTCGTTGGTGAGCAGGTAGTCGTCGTAGACGGCGTCGCGGTCGACGCCCAGGATCGTCAGGAAAGACGCTGCCGCCCAACCGGTCCGGTCCTTCCCGGCGGTGCAGTGGAAGAGTGCGGGCGCGGCGCCGTCGAGCAGCCGGGTGAACAGCCCCTGGTAGGACTTCTGTGCGCTGGGCAGGTTCACGAGGTCGCGGTACGCGCCGTACATGTGCTCGACGCCGCTGCCGTCGGCGAGCTTCTCGTTGGCGGCGGCCACCGTCTCCGGGTCGGACAGCACCTTGTCGAGGTTGGCGGGGGCGCTCACGGTCTCGGCGTCGGCGAGCACATCGAGGTGTACGCCGACGGCTCCGTCGATCGTCGGGTCCGGCTCGGCATCGGTCTCCGCCACCGACCGCAGGTCGAAGACGGTGCGGATATCGAGCCCCGAGAGGAAGGCGCGGTCGGCGTCCGAGGCGTCGTGCAGGGCCGCGGACCGGAACACCCGGCCGATCGCCACCCGCCGCCCGTCCGCGGTCAGCGCCCCGCCGACGTCACGGAAGTTCGCGACGGTGGTGAGCTCGAGACGGTCGACGCTGCGTTCGGTCATGGATTCATCGTGGCAGACGTCGTCGGACGCGACGTACTCGAGCACGCGCCGACGTCACAGACCGTAGACGTTCACCCAGTCGACGAACATGGCTCCCGTCGGGAACGTGGGCCCGCCGAAGTAATCGAGTTGCAGCGCGAGGCGCATCGGTCGTGGTGGTAGACGTCCGGTGTCGGTGCTCACCGCCCACTGCACGCCGTCCCGGTAGACCGCGATCCGTTGCGGGGTCCACTCGACGGCCCAGCTGTGCCAGCGGGTGGCGTTGACCCTGGTCACGTGCTGTTCGACGTGGTTGGCCGCACCGTAGTGCAGGTTGTACTCGACGCGCTGACGCCAGGGGTCCGAGATCTCCATGAAGTCGATCTCGCCGCCGACCGGCCAGTCCTCGGCGACCGGCCACAGCAGGGCCACCGGGTGCCAGGCGAACGCCGCCATCGTGGACCGCGCGCAGATCTCCCAGCGTCCATATTTCTGGCCGCTCCATCGCGGTGTGAGACCGCCCGAGTTTCCGCGCAGGTCGGAACGGATGACCAGGTCACCGCCCGAGACCGACACCGCATCGGGCGTGCGCCGGCCGTTGCCGTCGTGTCCTGGACCGTCGTAGAGGTGCCAGTCGTTCAACGACGCTGCACCGGTGAACTGGTCGGATCGCGCGGGACTTCCCCACCCGTGCGTATCGGCCGCGCTCGCAGCGCACTTGCCGGCCGCCACCGGCATCGGTCCGGTCGACGGCGCACCGGCCGCGCGATCGTTGCCGGCCACCACTCCGAGGGAAGTCAGGAGAACGACGAGTACGCCGCGAATCAGATTGTGGGGGTTGAGAACAGGAACCGCTGATGTCGGACTGATCACACGGCAAACGTAACAGCGCAATCTGGTACGCGTGTCCGAATTGCATCAATCGCAACCCGGTCCTGGTGATGGCGAACCGTGGGGCGCGCGGGGGCGTCATAGTTCTGGCCGCATTTCCGGGTTCCGGCTTGGAGACGCAACTGCGGCCAGAAGCGGCAGGTGCGGCCAGAACCGGGAGGCCCGAACAGCACTGGACCCGGCCACCTGATGGTGACCGGGTCCAGTTGGTTCACGAAGAGTGAAGCCTGGGTTTCTGGATCAGAAGCCCATTCCGCCCATCTCGTCGCCACCCGGCATGGCCGGGGCCGGGTTCTTCTCCGGCTTGTCGGCGACGACGGCCTCGGTGGTGAGGAACAGAGCCGCGATCGAGGCTGCGTTCTGCAGCGCCGAGCGGGTGACCTTCACCGGGTCGTTGATGCCGGCCTTGAGCAGGTCCTCGTACTCGCCGGTGGCGGCGTTGAGGCCGGTGCCCAGCTTGGAGTTGAGGATCTTGTCGGCGACGACGCCGGGCTCGAGGCCTGCGTTGATCGCGATCTGCTTGGCCGGGGCCGACAGCGCAACCTTGACGATGTTGGCGCCGGTGGCCTCGTCACCGGTGAGCGAGATGCCCTCGATGGCCGACTCGGACTGCAGCAGGGCCACGCCACCGCCGGCGACGATGCCCTCTTCGACGGCAGCCTTCGCGTTGCGGACGGCGTCCTCGATGCGGTGCTTGCGCTCCTTGAGCTCGACCTCGGTGGCCGCGCCCGCCTTGATGACCGCAACACCGCCGGCCAGCTTGGCCAGACGCTCCTGCAGCTTCTCACGGTCGTAGTCGGAGTCGCTGTTCTCGATCTCGCTGCGGATCTGCGCCACGCGACCGGCGATCGCGTCGGCATCGCCCGACCCGTCGACGATGGTGGTCTCGTCCTTGGTCACGACGACCTTGCGGGCGGTACCGAGCAGCTCGATGCCGGCGCTCTCCAGCGAGAGACCGACCTCTTCGCTGATGACCTCGCCACCGGTGAGGATGGCGATGTCGGCCAGCATGGCCTTGCGACGGTCACCGAAGCCCGGGGCCTTGACGGCGACGGACTTGAAGGTGCCGCGGATCTTGTTGACGACCAGGGTCGACAGGGCTTCGCCCTCGACGTCCTCGGCGATGATCAGCAGCGGCTTGCCGGCCTGGATGACCTTCTCCAGCAGCGGCAGCAGATCCTTGACGGTCGAGACCTTGCCCGACACGAGCAGGATGTACGGGTCCTCGAGGACCGCTTCCTGACGATCGGCGTCGGTCACGAAGTAGCCCGAGATGTAGCCCTTGTCGAAGCGCATGCCCTCGGTGAGCTCGAGCTGCAGGCCGAAGGTCTGAGCCTCCTCGACCGTGATGACGCCTTCCTTGCCGACCTTGTCCATGGCCTCGGCGATGAGCTCGCCGATGGACGGGTCGCCGGCCGAGATGCCCGCGGTGGCAGCGATCTGCTCCTTGGTCTCGACCTCCTTGGCGCTCTTCAGGAGGGCCTCGGTGACGGCCTCGGTGGCCTTCTCGATGCCGCGCTTCAGACCCATCGGGTTGGCGCCGGCAGCGACGTTGCGCAGGCCCTCACGGACGAGTGCCTGAGCCAGAACGGTGGCGGTGGTGGTGCCGTCGCCCGCGACGTCGTCGGTCTTCTTGGCGACTTCCTTGACGAGCTCGGCGCCGATCTTCTCGTAGGGGTCCTCGAGCTCGATCTCCTTGGCGATGGACACACCATCGTTGGTGATCGTGGGGGCGCCCCACTTCTTCTCCAGAACGACGTTGCGACCCTTGGGTCCCAACGTCACCTTGACTGCGTCGGCGAGGCTGTTGAGGCCACGCTCGAGACCGCGGCGGGCCTCTTCGTCGAACGCGATTTGCTTGGCCATGGGTAAGTGATCCTCCGATAGGGGGTGACACCAGGTATCTATGGCCGGACTCGGTGCCCGCGACGGACGACCGGTGTGTCATTCGGAACCGATCTCACCGTCCCGACCTGGCACTCACAGCTTGCGAGTGCCAAGGTCGTTTTTAGCACTCACCAGGGGCGAGTGCAAGGTGTGGTCACTTCCTCAGCAACCGCACCAGGACACCGGCGGCGTGGGCTTTCGCCGCACGCTCGGCCTCGTCGGCGTCACCGGCCTCCAGCGCCCCGACGATCCGGCGGTGTTCGGCGACGGCGAGCCTGCGGTTGACGTCGTGGCTCCACATGTCCGACCGATAGAGGTGCGACTGCGTGTCGAGCCGGAACAGCGCGTCACACAGCGGTTTGTTGCCCGAATGCGCCCGCACCGCGGTGTGGAAGTCCAGGTCGAGGTCGGCGTCGCGCCGATGATCGGCGGAGGTCTCGAGGTACGCCTCCTGCTCACGCACCCGCTCCCAGAGTTCCGCCAGGTCGGCGAGGGTGACACGGGTGGTGGCCTCACGCGCCGCGAGCCCGTCGAGGACTTCGCGGACCTCGAAGACGTGCCGGAGCATCTCGTCGTCGAGGTGGGCGACCTTCGCACCTGCGCGCGGCGTGTAGACCGCGAGCCCGTCGACCACGAGTTGCTGCACCGCCTCCCGCACGGGGCTGCGGGACACCTCCAGCCGAGCCGCAAGCCCAGGCACCGACAGCGACGTCCCCGACTCCAGCTTTCCCGCGAAGATCTCGTCGCGGAGTTGCCGGAGGACCGCCTCGGTGAGCAGGGCACCGTCGGAACCGGACGCGCGCAGCGACTGGAGGCTGTCGGAGATGCTCATGATCCACCCATTCTGACCCGTCGCCGGGTCACAGTGCCGCCTTCACGCGCTGGGCTTCGCGATCGGCGAACTCCGGGGCCACCCCCGCCTTCATCCCGGCGAGTTTGGCGTCGATGTTCTCCGCGACGGTGATGGGCGGGTATCCGGGGCGCTCGGCGCTCGCGCAGCCCGGCAGGGTCTCGATCACCGCGTCGTGGTTGCCGTCGAAGAAGAAGGCGGCCGACCGGCGACGGATGATGCGGCCGTCCACCACGGGCGGGTCGACACGATGGACGGTGGAGCGCCATCGGTCGTTGGTCCAGCGAGCCATCGCGTCGCCGAGATTGACCAGCAGCGCGCCGTCGGCGGGCTGCACGTCGTGCCAGACGCCGTCGACGTCGAGGACCTGCAGGCCGGGCACCTGGTCGGCCCACAGGACGGTGAGGATGCCGAAGTCGGTGTGCGCGCCCATGCCGGTGAGCTCGCCGGCCAACTCGATCTCCCCTTCCGGCAGCGTGTAGTTGTTCATCTTCAAGGCGTCGATCGAGTGGTCGGTCAACTCGTCGAAGTAGCCGGCCGGCAGACCGAGCGCATCGGTGCAGGCGGTGAGCAACACGCGCGACACCGAACGGACGGCGTCGAACCAGGCCTCGACGGCAGGACGGAAGCCCGGCGCGGCGTCCGGCCACGTGTTGCTCGCATAGCTCGACTCCGGCAACTCGTGCTCGGCGAACCAGGACCGTTCCGAGCCGACGGTGAACGCCTCGTAGAAGTCGTTCATCTGGTTCGCCGCGGCCACACCGAGACTCATGCTGAGCGACTCGCTCTTGGGTGGGCTGTAACCACGGTTCTCGCCGGGCCGGGTGTAGCGCTTCTTGGCGTCGAGGGGCAGGGCGTAGAACTCGTCGAGGGCCGTCGTGAGGCCGTTGATGACGGAGTCATCGACGCCGTGCCCGACCACCTGGATGAATCCGACAGTGCTGCATGCCTCGTCGATCTCACGGGCGACGCGAGCGCGTTCGGCGGCCGAGCCATCGGGGTCGAGGTACGGCGAGATGTCGATGGTGGG
The DNA here is from genome assembly GCF_036350515.1 of Gordonia prachuapensis. NCBI lineage: Bacteria > Bacillati > Actinomycetota > Actinomycetes > Mycobacteriales > Gordoniaceae > Gordonia > Gordonia prachuapensis. The sequence continues at coordinate 182,342 of NZ_JAZDUE010000002.1, forward strand.
GACGGTGAACATGGTGTGCTCCTTGGATATGGTGGCGGGTGGACTGAGCGATCTCGACTTCGACAAGCTCAGCCCGGCGGATACGGCTCCGCTGCCGCTCGTCACCTACTCGATCAGCGGGAGATTGCCGCCTCCGCTGGTCGAGTAGTTTCGAGCCGCTAGGCGAGAAACGTATCGAGACCTCATCGCCGCCGGTTCACGAAAGCGTTGAGCACGCTGAAGATTCCGAACACGACGATCCCGAAGAGGGATGCGAGCACGATCGCGGCGATGAGGTCGTCGGACTGCAGGCGTGCGCGGTAGATGTCCAGCAGGGTCCCGATACCCGGCTCGCCCTTCGCGAAGAACATGTCGCCGATGATCGCGCCGACCACCACGAGGCCCGACGCGGTCCGGAATCCCGTCATCATCGACGGAAGGGCCGACGGGAACTCGAGTTTCGCGAGACGCTGCGCGGTCGAGGCCTTCGTCAGCGTGAACAGCTCATGCGCACCCTTGTCGACCGACACCATGCCGAAGTGGGTGTTGGCGATGATCGGGAAGATCGCGATGATGACGCAGACGATCGTCCGGGCGACCATGCCGTAGCCGAACCACAGGCCGATCAGCGGGACGATCGCCAGCACCGGGATCACCTGCAGCACAACCGCCCACGGGTAGATGGCACGTTCGAGGAAAGACCCCCGGCTCATCACCACACCGATGGTCACACCGATCAGTGCGGCAAACGCGAAGCCCACGAAGCTGACCTTCGCGGTCACCCAGAGCGCATCGAGCATCGGGCCGACATGGTCGGGATCGAGCAGCGAGTTGGTCAGCACCTCATGTGGTGGCGGCAAGAGGAAGCGCCGCTCCGGACTGAGGATCAGGTAGCTGACGCAATACCAGAGGCCGATCGCGGCGGCAAGCGAGAGCGCGGGCGGCAGGCCGTAGCGCACAACGGCTTTGAGGGCTGATCGGCCGCGCGCGGATTCGGCGACCGGGGCGCCGGGCGTCTCGCCACCGGTTGCTGTCGAGTCAGTCGTGGTGTTCATCGGGGTCGACGGTGCGGTCGTGGTCATCGTGCGCCTCGCAGGGTCTCGGAGATCTCCGCGACGTGTTCGGTGAACCGGGTGTCGTAGCGGAGGTCGGTGTTTCGCGGATATGGGAAGTCGATTCGGATGTCGGCGACGATGCGGCCGGGCCGTGCGGACATCACGATCACCCGATTGGCCAGGAACACGGCCTCCGACACGGAGTGGGTGATGAACATGGCGGTGAAGCGACGGTCGGCGTAGAGCCGCTGCAGCTCGAGTTGCATGTCGAGACGCGTCATCTCGTCGAGGGCGCCGAACGGCTCGTCGAGCAACATCACCTGCGGTTCGGAGGTGAGCGTCCGGGCCAGCGAAGCGCGCATCTTCATGCCGCCCGACAACATGCGCGGCAGCTGCTTCTCGAATCCGCTCAACCCCACCGCGTCGATGGCGCGCTGCGCCCGAGCGCGCCGTTCGGATTTGGGCAGGCGGGCGATCTCGGCACAGAGTTCGACATTGGCGCGCACGGACCGCCACGGCAGGAGGGTCGGTTCCTGGAAGATGAAGCCGACCGAGTCGGTGGCGAGCGCGACACTGCCGTCGGTCGGTGCCTCCAGGCCGGCGGCCATCCGTAGGAGCGTGGACTTGCCACATCCCGACGGACCCACGACCGCCACGAAGTCGCCGTCGGCGATGTCGATGTCGATGCCGTCGAGCGCCCGGGTGCCCGACCCGAACTGCTTGGTCACGCCGGAAGCCGAGATGACGATTCCCTTGGTGAGGTGACGCGCGTCGGCGTCGTTCATGGTGTCGAAGAGGCTCATGAGCAATCCAGTCGTCGGAAGTACATGTAGATGGCGACCCATCCGCTGTCCTACATACTTCGTTACATGTATTTCGAAGCGGTGTCGGCGTGTTAACTCTGGATGACAGAACATGCAGGGTGGCAGCCGCGATCAGTTCGGTTTATGGGCAAAGAGCAGGATATTCAGCGGCGAACCGGGTGAAGGCGACTCCCGACGACTACATGCAACAGATTGGCATACAGCCGCGGATGCTCTTAGCTTTACATGTAGATCGCACAAAGCGACGTTTCCGGCACGGCCCACAGGAGATTCCATGACCCGACGTACACCGTTCACCGCGCGCAGCACGCGCGCCCTCGCCGCCGCGACCGCCGCACTCTGCGCCGCCGCGCTGGCCGGGTGCGGCAGCGACTCCGACAGTGAGACGGCCGCTGCCTCGAGCCTGCCGCCGGCTCCCGCCGAATCCGCGCTCGCCGACGTGTGCCCGTCAGACCTCGTGGTGCAACTGCAGTGGCAACCGCAGTCGGACATGGCCGGGGTGATCGGGCTGCTCGGTCCGGGATACAGCGTCGACGGCGACGCCAAGTCGGTGACCGGCCCCCTCGCCTTCGACGGAATGGACACCGGCATCGACATCACGCTGCGCGCCGGCGGCCCCGCGATCGGTTTCCAGTCCGTTCCGTCGGCGATGTACGCCGACGACTCGATCGACCTGGGCCTCGTCCATGGCGACCAGCTCATCGCGGCCGCCAAGGACCAGCGGGTGGTGGGCGTGACCCCGCTGCTGCAGTACAACCCGTCCATCCTGATGTGGGATCCCGAGACGCATCCCGATCAGCAGACCATCGCCGACATCGGCCAGACGGACGAGACCGTGGTGGTCAGCAAGGATCAGATCTTCCCGCAGTGGCTGGTCGCCAAGGGACTGCTCAAGGAGAGCCAGCTCGACCGGAGCTACGACGGTGCGCCGGCCCGCTTCGTCGGCGACCCGAGCATCGCGCAGCAGGGCTTCGCCAACTCCGAGCCCTACACCTACGAGAACGAGACACCGTCGTGGAACAAGCCGATCGCCTACGAGATGGTCAAGGACGCCGGCTATGACGTGTACGCATCCAACGTCTCGGTGCGCGCCGACCGCCTCGAGGAGATGACGCCCTGCCTGCAGAAGCTGGTCCCGATGATCCAGCAGACCGGCAAGGAGTATGTCGCCGCCCCGGACGCGATCAACACCACCATCGTTGACTGGGTTTCGCAGGACACCAGCTTCAGCCCGTACACCGAGGGGGAGGCGCAGTACTCCGCACAGATGCTGAAGGACGAGGGCGTCATCGGCACCGGCGCCGACGGCGTGTGGGGTAGCTACGACCCGGCGAAAACGCAGTCGATCGTCGCCGATCTGGTGCCGATCCTGAACGACGGCGGCGCGGATCTGCCGACGCAGCTCCCGGCAGATCAGCTGTTCACCACCCAGTTCATCAGCAGCGACGTGCGCTGACGCTCCGCACGGTGGTACCGGCGTGCAACTCCTGCCCGCCGGTACCACCGTTGCTGTCATTCACGTCCGCTATGTCGGTGTCGTCGCAAGGGCAGTATGGTCGGCGGCGTGGAGATCTTGCTGATCATCATCGTTGCACTGCTGCTGATCATCGCGGTTGTGGTCGTCTTCAGATTCCTGAGCGACCGCAAGGCGCAGAAGGCGGAGGCCGACGCGCTGCGCGACCGCGCCTACGGCCCGCGCGACCCGTTCTCGACCGTCGACGACGACGCCGTGCGCGGAGATCCGCGACAGCTCAAGCCCGGTGATCTGGTCGAGCTGCGCGGTGAGACGTTCGCGGTCCGCGGGACGCTGCGGCTGTCCCAGAGCGGCTTCGAATGGACCGAGAACTTCCTCGACACCGGGACCGGCCGCAAGGCCTGGATCTCGGTCGAAGACGATCCGGACCTCGAGGTCGTGCTGTGGCATGAGTGCAAGGGCGTCACGGTGAGCCCGGGTCCCGACGCCGTCGAGATCGACGGCCGCCGCTACCACTCCGACGAAGCGGGTTCGGCGGACTTCGCCTCCACCGGCACCACCGGGCTGGGCGGCCGCGGATCGATGCGCTACCACGACTACGAGGCCGGTGACGAGCGGTTGTCCTTCGAGGACTTCGGCTCGGGCTGGGAGTGCGCCCGAGGCGAGGTGATCGCACGCAGCGAATATCGCATCTATCCCACCAACCCCACGCCGGGTTCGTGACGGCGCCCGGCCTGGCGGCCGGCCACGTCCGCCTGGATGTTCCCTACGCCGACACGAGTGCTCGACAACTCGCCTTCTCCCTGACCGCCGCCGTCCGCGAACCCCTGGCGCGCTGCGACCACCGGTTCGAATCGGGGACGGTGTCACTGCGACTGCTCGGAGCGAGCCACCAGATCGTCGTCGACGACGGGGACCGGCAGATCTGCGAAACCGTCGCCTGCCTGCCGGGTCTCGACCGGCCGCTGCCCGGTTCGGTCGCCGACGGGCCGTACTCGTTCACGTCGTCGGTCGAGCACTGCGACCCGGAACGGCTCGCCGAGATCGTCGGCGACCTGCGCGAGCGGACGGCCGCCCATCGTTCCGCGGGCCTCCCTGCGCTGCTCGGCGAGTTCCCCGGACAACCGCTCGCAGTGACCGCGGCGATCGCGTCGGCGCGGGGCGACGACATCGTCTGGCAGACCTGGCACACGTATCCGCAGTCGGCCGAGGTGGTCACGACCACCGGTGAGCTACGCGGTGCGGGGAGCAGCCGATGAGCTACCCACCGCCACCCGGAGGTCCGCCACCCGGAGGTCCGCCACCGAGCGGACCGCCCCCCGGTGGGCCCCCGCCTCCTGGTGGTCCCCCACCCGGCGGACCTCCCGGAGGGTTCCGGCCGACCCCGGGTTTCGGCGACGATCCCCGCCGCGGCCTGCATCGAACCCGCAACATCATCATCGGCGTGATCGTGGTGATCGCATTGTTCGCGATCGTCGGCGCGTGCTCGGTTCGTGCGCTCGGTGGCCTCACCGGCGACGATGCCAGTGCCCGCAGTTACATCACCGCGAACTACCAGCGCGACACCTCGCTCGACGAGGGCAGCGTCGACGCCTACATCGCGCAGGGAACCCCGGCGTCGGTGGCGAGCGAACTCAGCGGCGTCGAACAGCCGGTTGATCAGCGGGCGGGCGACACATCGAACGCGGCCGATGCCGAGGGCACCCAGTTCCTGCAGTACCCCGACTACGTCATCGGCCTGTTCCCCTTGGCCGCCGGAACGACCAAGGTCATGTTGAGTCGCGACTACCGGTCCGGGTACAACCACTTCCTGCCGTTCGTCGGCGCATTCTGGGTTCCGACACCGAATTTCGGGGGTTCGGGCAGCGATTTCCGTGGTGGCGGCTCCGGGAGCGGGAAATGACCGCCATGTCACCACGCACAATGACACCGACGAGTCCCACATCCCTCACCCGACGCGCTTCACGACCTGAACCGGAGGACACGTGCTCGAAGATCTGATCCGAAACGCCTATTCCGCCGCCGCATACGGCGCGACGGGCATGGTGCTCATGCTGCTGTCGTTTGCGGTCATCGATGCCCTGACGCCGGGCAATCTGCGGCATCTGCTGTGGGCGGACCGCAACCGCAACGCCGGAATCCTGGTCGGCTCCAATGCCTTCGCCGTGGCGATCATCGTCACCGCGGCGATCGTGGCCAGTGAGGGCCGACTGTTCGAAGGTCTCACCTACACGGTCGTGTACACGGTCATCGGGGTCGTCATCATGACGGTCACGTTCTTCATCATCGACCTGTTCACCCCGGGCAAGCTGGGTGAACTCGTCGTGCACCCGGAGAGTCATCCCGCGGTGTGGATGCACGGTGTGGTGCACGTCGGCATCGCGATGATCGTCGCCGCCTCCATCCTGTAGCGCCAACCCCGCCGTTCCACCGTGACCACCTTCGACGAACCCGAACCCGGCGTGTCCGAACCGGGCGCGCCGGGCACCTCGTCGGCGCACGGTCGGGCGCGGTGGTCGCGTGCTGCGCTGCTGGCGGTCGTCTTCGTCTGCGCGGCATGTGGTCTCGTCTACGAGCTCGCCCTCGTCTCGCTCGGCTCGTTCCTGATCGGCAACACCGCCACGCAGGCGTCGATCGTGCTCTCGGTGATGGTGTTCGCGATGGGTGTCGGCTCGCTGGCCGCCAAACCCCTGCAGTCCCGGCCGATCACGTCGTTCGCGGCGATCGAACTCGGTCTTGCCCTGCTCGGCGGGCTATCGGTGATGGGCCTCTACGCCGCGTTCGCCTATCTGTCGCTCTACACCCCCGCACTGGTGGTGGTCGCCTTCGTGCTCGGCCTGCTCATCGGCGCGGAGATACCGCTGCTGATGGTGCTGCTGCAACGGATCCGGCGTCAGGATGCCGGCAGCGCGGTCGCCGACATGTTCGCCGTCGACTACATCGGCGCACTGGTCGGCGGCCTCTGCTTCCCGTTCCTGCTGCTCCCCCTGTTCGGTCAGCTCGAGGGAGCGCTGGTCGTCGGGCTGGTCAATGCCGCCGCAGGCAGCTTCCTGGTGTTCGGCGTGTTCCGGAAGGATCTCGGCCGCGTGGCGCGCGGGATTCTCGGCATCGCCGCGGTGGCGGTGATCGCGGCGCTGGTCGCCGGGATGGTCTGGGCCGACAGGTTCGAGGTGACCGCCCGGCAGGCGATGTTCCGTGATCCGATCGTGGCGGCCGAACGAACGCCGTATCAGGACATCGTGATCACCGAGCGGGGGACACGACTCGGCGACGACACTCGTCTGTATCTCAACGGCGACCTGCAGTTCTCGTCGATCGATGAGTACCGCTACCACGAGTCGCTGGTGCATCCGGCGATGGCGGGACCCCGTGACGACGTGCTCATCCTGGGCGGCGGCGATGGTCTCGCGCTGCGTGAGGTTCTGCGCTACCCGGACGTCGCGTCGGCCACACTGGTCGAACTCGACCCCGAGATGATCCGTCTCGGCCGCGAGGACGAACGCCTCACGCGACTCAACGACGGGTCGCTGAATGATCCGCGGGCCTCCGTGGTCACCGCCGATGCGTTCTCGTGGCTGCGGGACAACCGACAACTTTTCGACGTCGTCATCGTCGACATGCCCGATCCCGACGAATCGGCAACGGCCAAACTGTATTCCACCGAGTTCTACAGCCTCGTGGGCGCCCATCTCGCCGACAGCGGACGGGCGGTGGTGCAAGCCGGATCGCCGTACTTCGCGCCGAAGTCGTTCTGGTGCATCGACTCCACGCTGCGTGCCGCCGGTCTCGCCACCACCCCGTATCACGTCGACGTCCCGTCGTTCGGCGACTGGGGCTACTTCCTGACCGGCCACACGCCACCCGAGTTGGGCCTCTCCGCGCCGGCGCCGCTGCGCTTCGTCACCGACGACGAACTCGTCGCCGCCGCGGTGTTCCCGGCCGACCGGCCGCGCCTCGACCTACCACCGTCCACCCTGATGGACCCCCGCATCCTGCGTTATGCGCAGTCGGAGTGGGCGGCCTACTGATCGGTGCGCGGCCGCGCCGACACCAACTCCCCTAGAAACTCCCACAACTCGCGTTCCCGCTCGGGGTCGTACGACTCATCCGAGGACGCGGTCACGCGCGTGCGGTCGATGTATTCACCCGACGCCGCCGGCGTCCGGCCCACCGCGACGTCGGCCAACTTCCGCCCGGCTGTCGGAATCCGGTCGATCGACGGTGCCATCGCGAGCGCCGGGAGCACCCATCGGCCGACGAACTGGTCGCGTCGGCCCGCGGCCCTGATCAGACCGGTGCCGGGCACGAATCCGGGGTTGTAGGAGACGATCTCGACGCCCTCGGGGAGCCTGCGGGACCACTCGTGCACGAGGTGGATGGCGGCCAGCTTGCTCGTCGAGTAGGCGCATCGGCCTGCTGCCGCGGTGTCGGGTTCGGGGAATGCACCCGTACGCGCGAGGGTCGCCGGCGGCGACCACCGGGGCGCAGGCACCATGCCATAGGTGTGCCGAAAGTCGCCGAAATGGGTGTCGCTCACCGTGATCACGATCCGGGCCGGCGCAGCGAATCGATCGCGGAGCGTGTCGAGCAACAGATGGTTCGCGACGACATTGACCGCGAAGGTGGCCTCGAGTCCATCGACCGTCTCGTGCATCGCGTCGACGAACTGCAGCCCGGCATTGCCGATGAATCCGCCCAGCGGCGGCAATGACCCGTCGTCGAGCCGTCCGGTGATGTCGGCGAGGGCTGCGCGGATGCTGTCGAGGCTCGCGAGGTCGGCGTCGACAACGGTCACGCGCCGCCCCGTCGCGTCGAGGTCTCGAGCGAAGCCCTCGGGTCCTCCACCCCGAGCCGGAAGAACCAGGTGGACATCGGGATCGAGCCGCAAGATCTCGGCCGCTGCAACGCGCCCGATGCCACGGGTCGCTCCGGTCATGACCAGGGTGTGCATGGCAGCTCCATTCAGTTGACGCTGTCAACCCAGTCAAGGCGGTTCAGTTGACGATGTCAACTGATAGCTTGGCGGGATGACGACCAGAGCGGAGAGCGCCGCGCGCACCCGCCGGGCGTTGCTGGGTGCAGCCGGCGACCTGCTCGACCGTGGCGGGCCCGATGCGGTCACCCTGCGTGACGTCGGTGCCGGCGCGGGCGTGTCCCGGTCAGCCGCGTACCGCCACTTCGAAGACAAGAACGCGTTGCTCACGGCTTTGGCCGCCGACGCGTGGGCAGCCGTCGCCATCGGCCTCGACGGCATCCTCGACGACGGCTCACTCACCCCCGAGAGTGCCGTTCGGGTCGCGCTTGAATCCCTCTCGGACCTCGGTCGCGACCGACCTCACCTCTACCGCCTGATGTTCACCGCGGGCCCCGCCGACCACCCGGCGGTCGTCGACGCGGCCACCCGGGCCCAGGACGGCTTCCTCACTCTCGTCGGCAGATTCGTCGGGACCGACGAGGCACGACGCTACGCCGGTGTGCTGTTGGCCGCCGCCCACGGCCTCACCGACCTGGATCTCAGTGGGCACCTTCCCCGGGAGAAATGGCACGCCGACAGACATGAGCTCATCGACCTGTTGGTCGCCATGATCGCGCGTACCCCCGACCTTTCGTGAACACGACGACCCTCAGGATGGGATCGTGGAGTCCATGTCCGGCCAGTTGGCGATAGCACTCGCGATCATCGCGGTCGTCGTCGTGGTCGCGGCCGTGGTGCTCATCCGGACCCGCCGGGTCGTCACCACGCCGACCGAACGGGCCGTGCACTTCGCCCTGCAGACGGCGTCGCAGGCGGCGCGCTCACTGCGCACCGGGCTCTCCGCCGAGTCCGCACACGAGGCGCTGCCCCACCTGCGCGACCTCACCACGGCGGACGCGCTCGCCCTGTACGACTCACACGGGGAACTGCTGGCATGCGAACCCGACGACGACTCACTGTGGGGCGGCGCTCTCACCGACGCCGCCGCGCACGCGGCGCACACCGCCGAGGTCGACCAGCGTCGGGTCCTGGTCAACGATCCCTGCGGGACGGAATCGCGTGTGCGAGCGCTGATCGCGCAACCGCTGGTCGCCGACGACGCCGGGGTCGGCACCCTGGTCGTCGTGACCAATCACCGTCCGGGGCCCGGCATGATGGGCGCGGTCGGCGAGGTCGCGCGGTACGTGTCGAGCCAGATCGAACTGGCCGAACTCGAGGCGTCCCGGGCTCGGCTCGACCGCGCCGAGGTGCTGGCGTTGCGCGCCCAGATCAGCCCGCACTTCATCTACAACGCCCTCAACACGATCGCGTCGTTCGTCCGCACCGACCCCGACCGCGCCCGCGAACTCATCCTGGATTTCGCCGACTTCACCCGATACTCCTTCCGGGCGGCAGGCGAATACACCGTCCTCGCCGACGAACTGCGCAACATCGACCGCTACCTCACCCTCGAACGGGCGAGGTTCGGGCCGTCCCTGGACGTCCGACTACAGGTGTCACCGGAGGTGCTCAACGTCGTCGTACCCTTCCTGGCGTTGCAGCCGCTGGTGGAGAACGCCGTACGGCACGGCCTGGCCGGCAAGGGCGGCGGGACCATCACGATCACCGCCGCCGACGAGGGCACCGACTGCGTGATCACCATCGAGGACGACGGCGTCGGGATGGACCCCGAACTGCTGCGATCGGGAGACATCGACGCGCTGGACGGCGGCGGGGACCCGGCGCAGCGGAGTGAGTCCGACGGCGCACACGTGGGGCTCACCAATGTGGACCATCGGCTGCGCGCCGCATTCGGCAACGACTACGGTCTAGTGGTCGACACGGGCGTCGGCGCCGGTACCCGGGTCGGAATGCGGGTCCCCAAATTCCGCGCCGGTATCCGGGCCTGACGATCCCGGTCGAGTCGAAGGAGGTGGGTCATGCCCCTGGTCGTCCTCGCGGTCGACGACGAACCGCCAGCGCTCGACGAACTCGCCTACCTCCTCGGCAGACAACCCGAGGTCGACGAGGTGTTCACCGCCGGTGACGCCACCCATGCGCTTCGCGAACTCAGCGAGCGGCGCATCGACGCGCTGTTCCTCGACATCAACATGCCCGGTCTCAGTGGCCTCGAACTCGCCGGCGTGCTCCGGAAATATGCCGAGCCACCGGGCGTGGTGTTCGTGACCGCCCACGAGGACAAGGCGGTCGACGCGTTCGACGTCGGGGCCGTCGACTACCTCCTCAAACCGTTGCGCGAACAGCGACTCGCACAAGCGATCTCGAGGCTGACTGCCGCGCGCGACAGTGCGCAGCAGCGCCCGCCCGAGGGGCCATCGCGCCCGTCCACTTCCGACGAGGTCATCCCGGTGGAGCTCTCGGGGGTCACGTCACTGGTCCGCCGCGACAGCATCTCCTGGGTGGAGGCCGTGGGCGACTACGCCCGCCTCCACTCGGACTCCGGATCCCACCTGGTGCGAATCCCGTTGTCCACGTTGGCCACCCGTTGGCAGGACCACGGATTCCAGCGGGTGCACCGCTCCTACCTGGTGGCGGTGCGGATGATCACGGGCCTGCGGGCCAAGGGATCGTCGACGGTCGTGTGCGTACGCGCCAACGGAGCGTCGGAGGCCGTGGAATTGCCGGTGAGCCGACGCCAACTCCGTGAACTCAAGGATCTGCTCGTCCGGGACCCGATGCGCCAGATCCGCGCCGACAGCGAAACCTGAAGGCGATGAACCGATCTCGAGTGGCATCATGACCGACCACCCCCCGCGCCGAGAGCGCGTCGTACTCGCACAACGCCGCGGAGCGCGCATGATGCGCACGCGCATGGAGGTCCAAGAGCAGACCGAGGTCGGCGATGCGCTCGTGCGGGGCCTGATGCGAGCACAGCTCGGCCTGGCGCTGCGCCTGGCGGTGGCCGTCGTCGTCGTAATCGTCGCGATCCCGCTGACCGGCACCCTCTTCCCTGCCCTGACGACCGCGAGTTTCCTCGGCATCCGACTGAACTGGCTGGTGCTCGTCTTCGCCCTCTACCCGCTGCTGTACGTCGCGGGGCGCATCTACGTCCACTTCGCCGAGCAGGCCGAGCGGGATTTCCTGCGCGTCGTCGACGACGAGACGTGAGCGCGTGAACACCGACGTCGATGCCCTCACCGCGGTCGCGCTGGCACTCGCCGCGATCGCGACGGTCGCGGTGGGCGCCTATGGTGGCCGCCTGTCGCGGACCACGTCGGACTTCCTGGTCGCCTCCCGCAGCGTCGGCCCGCGCTGGAACGCCGCAGCGATCTCCGGTGAATACCTCTCCGCGGCTTCCTTTCTCGGCGTGGCCGGGCTCGTCGCGAAGTACGGCGCCGACGCGCTCTGGTACCCGATCGGATTCACCGCCGGATACCTGGGGCTGCTGCTGTTCGTCGCCGCCCCGCTGCGACGCTCGGGCGCCTACACGGTCCCCGACTTCGCCGAGTTCCGGTTGAATTCGCGCGCCGTCCGGCTCACCGCCATGACCGTCGTGGTGGTGGTGTGCGTGCTGTATCTGATCCCGCAGTTGCAGGGGGCGGGGCTGACGCTGAACATCCTGTTGGGTGCGCCGGTGTGGGCGGGTGCGGTCGGGGTCGGCGCGATCGTCATCGTCAACGTCGTCGGCGGCGGCATGCGGTCGATCACCTTCGTCCAGGCGTTCCAGTACTGGCTCAAACTCACCGCCATCGCGGTGCCCGCCCTGGTGCTGCTGATGGTGTTCCTCAACGACCGGTCGGCGCTCGGCGACCCCGTGCCGCCGCGGGTCGATCAGGCGACCACGGTCGACGTGACCACCCCGGTCACCGTGACCGTGCCCGAGACCGACGGGCTCACCGTCACCGGGATGCTCGACGGCGAGCAGGTCGAGGCAGCACCGATCCCGACGACCGGCACCCACGAACTCGGCGCCGGTACGGTCATCCGTCTCGAGGCGGGCGCCGCCACACCTGTCGTCGAAGGCGCGCCGACAACCGGCGAAGGCTGGATCACCTCTGGCGGCGGGCTCGGTGGGCGTCAGCCCTTGTTCGAGGTGTTGTCGCTGATCGTGGCCACCTTCCTCGGCACCATGGGGCTGCCGCATGTGCTCGTGCGCTTCTACACCAACCCGGACGGACGGTCGTCGCGCCGAACCGCGCTCGCGGTGATCGGGCTGCTGTCGTTGTTCTACCTGTTCCCCACCATCCTGGGCGTCTTGGCCCGGCTGTACGTGCCACAGTTGCTCATCACCGGCACCTCCGACGCCGCGGTGTTGCTGCTGCCGGCCGCGGCCGTCGGCGGCATACCCGGCCAGATCCTGGCGGCGATGGTCGCGGCCGGTGCGATCGCGGCGTTCCTGGCCACGTCGTCGGGCCTGTTGGTCAGCATCGCCGGCGCACTCTCCACCGATGTGCTGCGCGGCCGGGTCCGCGACTTCCGGATCGCCGCGCTCATCGGCGGCCTGATCCCGATCGGGCTCTCCCTGGCGGCCGCGTCCCTCGAACTGTCGCGCACGGTCGGCCTCGTCTTCGCGGTGGCCGCGTCGACGCTGTGTCCGCTTCTCGTGCTGGGTATATGGTGGCGTGGGCTGACCGCGCCGGGAGCGGTCGCGGGGCTCGTGGTCGGGGGACTGAGTTCGGGCGCCGCGACCAGCCTTGCGATCGCCGGCGTGGTGCGCAACGACATCCTCGGCGGCTGGCCTGCGGAGATCATCGGGTATCCCGCGCTGATCACCGTCCCGCTGGCGTTCGCCACCATGATCATCGTCAGTCTGGCGACCCGACGCAGGGTGCCCGACGATCTGTCACGCACCTTCGCCCGCATGCACGTCCCCGAACGGCTCGGGATGGGGATCGAGAGGTTGCCGAGCGAGTAGGTCTGGTCACGTGGTCTCGATCTCGACAGAGCTCGATCCGGCGGATACGCGTCGGGCTCGCAAGCTCGCACGGCGCTACTCGACCGGCGGAAATCGCTCGCCCGGCGGAAATCGCTCGCTGGTCGAGTAGCCTCCGAGCGCAGCGAGGACGCGTATCGAGACCTTCCAGACCCTCATCCACTCGACCGCTCGTCGGCCGTCACCGACCGCCCGTCGCACAGTCAACCGACTTCAGCGTGTGACCCATGCCACGGCATTCTGCTGTGACCTGCACCTCAATACGCTTGCCAACCGAGAGTCATCACAGACATTTTCAGGAGGTAGGCGTGTCCACGACCGAACAACCGCCCGGCGCGGCGGCGACCTCGCCGACGGGCGAGCAATGGCTGGAGGTCCAAGCCAGCCCGGAGTTTCAGGATCTGCGGCATCGACTGCGCCGGTTCGTCTTCCCACTGACGGCGTTCTTCCTGCTCTGGTACGCCCTCTACGTTCTGCTCGGCGCCTTCGCCCACGACTTCATGGCCACCAAGGTGTGGGGCGACATCAACATCGGGCTGATCCTCGGACTCCTGCAGTTCGTGTCAACGTTCGTGATCACCGGTCTCTACGTGCGGTTCGCCAACCGTGAGCTCGATCCCCGGGCCACCGCGATCCGCGAGAAGATGGAAGGAGAGCTCACGGTATGAGCTCCGTACAGACCTACGACCTCGCCGCGACCGTTGGCAGTCCCGTCGCCAACATCTCGATCTTCCTCGCGTTCGTCGCGGTCACCATGTACGTGGTGATCCGGGCGAGCAAGAACAACAAGTCCGCGGCCGACTTCTTCACCGGTGGTCGCGGCTTCTCCGGGCCGCAGAACGGCGTCGCGATCGCCGGTGACTACCTGTCCGCGGCGAGCTTCCTCGGTATCGCGGGCGCGATCGCCGTGTACGGCTACGACGGGTTCCTCTACTCCATCGGCTTCTTGGTGGCGTGGCTCGTCGCGCTGCTGCTCGTCGCCGAATTGCTGCGCAACACAGGCAAGTTCACCATGGCCGACGTGCTCAGCTTCCGGTTGCGGCAGCGGCCGGTGCGCCTGGCGGCGGCCATCTCGACACTGATGGTGTCGCTGTTCTATCTGCTCGCTCAGATGGCCGGCGCCGGTGGCCTTGTCGCGCTGCTGCTCGACATCGAGAGCCGCGTCGGCCAGTCGATCGTGATCGCGATCGTCGGCGCGCTGATGATCGTCTACGTGCTCATCGGCGGCATGAAGGGCACCACCTGGGTGCAGATCATCAAGGCGGTGCTGCTCATCGCGGGTGCCGCGATCATGACCGTCATCGTGCTGGCGAAGTTCGGCATGAACCTGTCCAGCATCCTCGGGTCCGCGCAGGATGCGATCAGCGGATCGTCGGATGAGCAGGTCGCCGCGCGTGACGTGCTCGCACCGGGCGCGCAGTACGGCGGGTCGCTGGAGTCGCAGATCAACTTCATCTCGCTGGCCGTCGCGCTGGTGCTCGGCACCGCGGGTCTGCCGCATGTGCTGATGCGCTTCTACACGGTGCCCACGGCGAAGGAAGCCCGTAAGTCGGTGGTGTGGGCCATCGCCCTGATCGGCGCGTTCTACCTGTTCACGCTGGTTCTCGGCTATGGTGCGGCCGCGCTGGTCGGGCCGGACGAGATCCGCAACGCGGCCGGCGGACAGAACTCCGCGGCGCCATTGCTGGCGTTCGAACTCGGTGGTGTGGTGCTCCTCGGCATCATCTCCGCGGTGGCGTTCGCGACCATCCTCGCCGTCGTCGCCGGCCTGGCGATCACCGCGTCGGCATCGTTCGCGCACGACATCTACGGCAGCGTGATCAAGCGCGGCCAGGCCAGCGAGGACGATCAGGTGAAGGTGTCGCGGTACACCGTCGTGGTGCTCGGCATCATGGCGATCATCCTGGGCATCCTGGCCAACGGGCAGAACATCGCCTTCCTGGTGGCTCTGGCGTTCGCCATCGCCGCCGCGGCCAACCTGCCGACGATCGTGTACTCGCTGTACTGGAAGCGGTTCAACACCCGCGGCGCTCTGTGGAGCATCTACGGTGGCCTGAGCTCGACGATCGTGCTGATCGTCTTCTCGCCGGCCGTGTCCGGTTCGGAGTCGGCGATGATCCCCGGTGCCGACTTCGCGTGGTTCCCGCTGTCCAACCCGGGCATCGTGTCCATCCCGGTTGGCTTCATCCTCGGTATCGTCGGCACGCTGACGACGCCGAAGGACGCCGGCACGCCGGAACGCAACGCCGAGATGGAAGTTCGCTCGCTGACCGGTGTGGGTGCGGAGAAGGCAGTGGTGCACTAGGTTTCGGTTCTCACCACCAGAAAATGAGTCGGGGGGGCTCAGCGGATTTCGCTGAGCCACCCCGACTTTCGGCTTGCTCACCTCGAGGCAGTCACCTCATGCTGCCGGTCGGGTGACGATCGACATGATGTCCTGCGAGGCCTTCTGGATGTCTCCCACAACGTCTGCGGGGGTCGGCGCCGGCCGCGGCGCCGCTGTCGCCGGTGCAGGAGCCAGTCCGGCCGTCACCTGATCGATCGTGTCGTTGACCACCGTGGTCACGTCTGCGGCCTTGTGCTGGATGTCGGCCACCCCGCGCTCGATATCCGTGATGCCCTGCTCGATCGCCGGGAGCGGTGAGGGAATCGGCATCGGTGCTGCGGGAAGCTGTGGCGCGGGCATCTGTGTCACGTTGGCGGCGCTGCTGCCGAGGTCGCTGCTCCCGAAGCCACCCCCTCCGCCGGGGACCAGTTCCGGATCGATGGGCCGGAGCGCGTCGGCGATGATGCTGCGGATGCGGAGCAGCGTGGGAACGACACCTCCGTTGCCACCGACCATGATGTCGATAGGCCGGAAGAACGGGGCATCGACGGTCACTCCGGTGGGATTGCCACCCAGCAGACCGGGCAGCCCCAAGGTGGCCTGGACACCGACGGATCCGATGATCGGTAGGGAGAAGCTGAAGCCGAGATTGCCCTCGACCCCGTTCAGAGCGGCGTCGAGGAGACGCGGCGGCGCATTGAGGACCTCGCTGATCACGGTGGGCCAGTTGCCCAGTACCAGTGCACCGAGAAATCGCACGCTGATCGCGCCCGCGACGATCCCGACGGATGCGACGGTGCCCAGCGCCGCCGGAGCCACCAGAAGCAGGGCCAGCGCTCCGGCGCGCACGGCATTGCCGACGATGTGCGCGCCGACGGTCGCGAATGCGCCCGCCGTGCCCAGAAGCAGAATGCGAGCCGCTTCTCCGGCCGGGGCAAGGACGGCGGCGCCCGCCCTCAACAACTCACCGTTGATGAGATATGAGAAGCCGTCACGCACCGCGCCGGGGATACTGGCGATCACCGGCCCCAGCGCGGCGATATTGCCCGCGCCGGCACGAATCAGATACCTGACGTTCGCTATCTGATTTCCGACGACCTTGATGATGATCGGTGGCGGCTCGGAGAGGGCGAGCCGGCCGATGTTGCCGATGTTTCCGGCGGTATCCCCGATGAACTCGCCCCAGGTGACGAACGGGTTCACGAATGCGGTCGGAACAACGTGGGTGGACACCACTTCCGTTGCGGTTATCGGTTGTGGGACGGGGGGCGGATTGTTGGCGATCGGACTGACGGCAGTGCCGGCATACACGGCGCCGGCAGTGGCAATTGCCATGCCGGACATGAGAATCGAATTCAGGGCACGACGCACTTCGGACTCCTCGAGACGGTCGGACGACTCGACAGCCCGATTGCGACGGGAGCGTTGCAGTCAACCAGGCCGTCACGCTCAGGTTTATCACGTTGTAACCGATTGTGCGCCAGTTCTCCGCCGCCGAGTTCCGTCACGGAATTTCGCACCCCGTTTTCATTCCCGCTGTTTCGATCGAGGAAACGGGAACGAATCGCGTGAACGACGATCGCTGGCCGTGGCCTCACGGCACCCTCCGCGTGTAGCAGCCGCCGGCGCCTACTCAGCGCAACGCGATGATCTCGTAGCCCAGGGACTTGTTCTCGTAGCGCTCACGAGGGCAGACGACGAGAACCGCGCCGGGGACCGGGATGACCCCTCCGGGATCTGCACCACAGGGCGACGCTCGACGTTCGAATGAGCCGTCGTCGTTCACAACCACCAATCGGAATCCGTCATCGTCGCGGTCGGTCGCCGTCACCAGTTGATCACCGATCGCGGCCCACCGCCAAGCGTTAAGGGACGCACCTTGCCACGCGGTGAAGATGTCGAGTCTGTCGATCCGGCGGTGTTCATCCGAGGGCATCGACAGCACGTAAGTGGCGTCGTCTCCGGTGTGCGACCGGATCTGGGTTACGTTCCCAGATATCAGCCCGGCCTCCGGAGCGGTCACGAACCAATCAAATTGTCCCCAATCAATTCTCACCGTCGCGGATGAGGTGTCGACAATCGCCAGAGCTTCCTCATGACCGCTGCGGTCCAGCGTGTAACGAATGGCCATCTGCGGCCCACTCGCAGCGACAACGTCGAAGTGGATGGCGGCGTCGGCGCCGCTCCAGCGCGGAAGTTCGATCGGCATCCGTTGCGATGACCCGGAGTCCAGATCGTAGGAGATGGCAGCGGTGCGCTTGTCCCCCTGACACAACTCGACGACAACCACCGAACTTGTGGTGGTCGTGGCACTCTCGACATCCGTGCACTCGGTCGCCGCTTGCTGCCACCTCAGACGTCCGGTCCGGACGTCGAGCGCACCCACTCGCTCAGCGTCGCCGTCGGAGCGCGACACACCCACAGCACCGTCACCGTCCGACACCGAACGCGCACGCACGACCCACCCTTCGGCGTTGGTCCACAGATGCCGGCCTGTCATTGCGTCGAAACCTGAGACCACGGGGTGGGGTGTGTCGTCGTCCGCCTCGTTTTCGCGAGAGCACTGCACCATCACCACGCTGTCGACGCTGGTGCCTGTCGACCACACTCCGTCACCAGTGCACCCTTCGGGGAAGCGGTCACGCGGATAGTGCCACCGACTCTCACCCGAGGCCCCGTCGTACGCGCGCACACCGCTCGAATCAAAGGTGACGAATCCGGGGCCCGCCGGCACGACGAGCCCAGGTGTCGCGCTCCGGAGTCGATACGCCTCAGTATCTGCAATCGAGGTAGGCGTCGCAGCCACTGCGATCGGCTCCGCCCGGACGAGTGCAGTACGCGAGGACCCGATCATCGCACCGCCGGCCAAGATCACTGTCATCCCGATGACAAGTCCGACAACCCCAACGGTCCTCCAACCCCCGCCCCTGCTTCCAATAGGTTCGGGATCGACCGCCGCCGCCAGGAGCGCGAATGCTGCGATCGTGTAAAGCACCCAGGACAGCCGGGAGAGTTCAAGCACCGTGTAGGCACCCGGTCCCGAGATCGATGCCGCGGCCTCGTGGACAGGTTGGGCCAGAAAGGCGAACGCCGTCGCGGCCGTCGTCCCGGCCAGCAGAGCCGACGCGAGCTCTACGACCGGAAGCTGTCGAGGCAGCAGAACAGCGAGTGCGATGACAAGAAGAGCAACCGCGGTTCCGATAGCGAGTGAGATCGCCAAGTATACCGTCGCAGCTTCGAAATCGCCCCCGACCCACCCACTCGGTCTGCGGAACACCATCGCGAGGATCGCAAGCACGGTGGCGCCGATTCCGCTGCCCACCGCGACCCCGACACTGATCTGCCGCCGCAATTCACGCCCCCGATACATCCGTGTGCCCGCCAGAACCACACTCGTGGATCTGATCCAGCAGCCGTTCTCGTCCCCACCACGTCGCGAGATCTTGATACGAGCGTGCCCTTTCCCTCGCCACGGCCGGTCACCTGTCATCCGAGCAAATGACCGTCGCGAAGCGGCCGATACGCTCACGCGGTGCCGGTTGAGACGCAGGACGAGCTGAACCTACCTGATGACCAGGACACCGAGTCCCAGGAGAGATGGATGATGCCCCAACCCGGTTTGTGGTTGGGTCTGGTCATCGGTCTGGTCTGTGTCTCGGTCGCCGCAATGTGCTGGGCGTGGTTCCACCGCACACCGCCGGTGGTGCACGACGATCTCGACGACACGATGGCTCTTCTTCGTCAGTCCTTCGTGGTGGTTGGGGTCGCCGGAACTCTGGTCTCGATCTATCTCGCCGCCGGTGTCTCACGAAGTGAGGAAACGTCACGGCGACATCTGCTCGCACTGACCGCGCCGACGCTCGCGGTCATCGGAGCCATTGGGCTCATCGCGTGGTATCGCCCCGATACCCGGGAGGAATTCGGTGGCGCCGCTTACGAACAGCGGCTTCCGGGCTCGGGCAACGCCCATGCCGCCGCAGCCATAGCGTGGTGGACCGCGTGCTTTGCCGTGATCGCGCTTGCTCTCGTCGCATTCCGCGCCTACCGGCCGTACTACGATTTCACTTCGGAGCCCGAGTCACCTCGAAAGCCGGCCATTCGCGCTGTTGCGGCGGCGATGGCGGTCCTTCTCGCGGGCGGGATCGCCGTGGGCATCGCGACTTATGATTCACCGTGGTACGACGGGCAGACTGCTTCCGACGTGTCAGTACCTTCGATTCCTGACCGCCCAGGCCAAGTTCGCTACGCCGTCGACTCTCAGCAGAGTCTCGTCGTTGCGGGCGCAGGCTACGCCGTGGTCAACGAGGCCTCGGACGACGTGCCGGACGGGCAGGACACGATCGAGGGATACAACGGCGCCACCGGAGAACGCCTGTGGTGGTTCACCGCTCGCGGTACAACAGTTACTTCGATATGGTCCACGGGAGTTGGCGCGTCGAGTGTCGTTGTGGCGAGGGTCTTCGCGTATGGTTCGGACGGCCCTTCAGGTAACCCCTACATCGCCCTCGATGCGACGACCGGGGAACACCTCTGGACCAAATGGCTGGACAGCGCGGGCGACTCGGATGGCCCATTCGATGTGATCAGCGATTCGGTTCTGCTGCAACGCGAACGGCTACCGGAAACCGATGTGCAAGCGGACGCCGCGCCGCGCTGGCAGTGGACGGCGCTCTCGCCACGGACCGGTGACCCCATGTGGACGCGGACCATGACGGAAGGGTACTGCCCCGCGTCTCCGCGAACGGCCGATCGATCGATTGTACTGACGACCTGCAGTGACGATTCGGACGTGATCGCCACAGTGCTCGACGCAGCCACGGGTCGGGAAGAACGTCGTATCCGCCGGTCGGATCTCGGTGTCGATGTCGGCGGCGACACCGCTGTCTCGATCGATGGAACCCAGGGGAAATACGCAATCGCCACGATATCCGCGCCAACCCGCGACACAGTCGCTGAGACCGCCGTACTCATCAACGTCGTCACCGGCCGCGAGGCCCACCGCTTCCCGACCGGCGATCGCGCGACCTTCATCGACGGCGACGCCCTGGTGGTCCGGAGACCCGATCGACCCGGTTCGGACTCGCTGTCCCTCTTCGATATCGCCTCGAGGGCATCGATTCCGACCGGCCTGTACGCCGAGGACTCACTGCGCGTGCCGCTGCCGTGGAAGGGGCTAGCCGAGAGCTGGGTCGGGGCCGGGTCCCTTGTTCCCTTCGATGAGAGCACCACAGAGAGCGAATCGGCATCGAGAGACTACGACCTGTGGACGATTTCCCGAACCGGAGATCGAGAACAGGTGCCCGATCCGTGCACCTCAGACCGCTTCGATCTCAGGACAATGCCGGGAGCACTTGTGGTCGACTGCACGACGCAGCGCATCGCGATGAATTGAACGTCCGTCACACGTGAGCAGCCTTCAGCTCTCCTGAATCCGCGCGAACGGCCGTGCCGCTTCGAGTTCGAATGCCAGCTCCAAGAGCAGGCGCTCCCGCCCGAAGTCCGCGGCGAAGTGGATGCCCAACGGCAGTCCGTCCGACGTCCGGCCCAGGGGCAGACTCATCGCAGGTGTACCGGAGGTGTTGTTCGCGGGGGTATAGGCGACGTAGTGCACCAGTCGGTCGAAGATCTCGTCGAAGTCGCCTGCCGGGTCCAGGTATCCGATCCTCGGTGTGGTGTGTGCCAGTGTCGGCGACAGCAATAGGTCGTATCGGTCGTAGACGGTCCGGAACCGTGCGGTGGCCCGCTTGAGTCCGATGATGGTTGACGGCGTACGCCAGAATCCACGCGCAAACCTCCGCGACAGCCCTCGGGTGAAGGGATCGAGGGCATCCGGATCGAAGCCTTTGCCGACCAACAGCTTTCCGGCCCGCTCCATCGAGAACGCGAGCATCGACCAGTAATCGGTGAACTGCCGCACGAATGTCTCGTCGAGCGGGACCGGTGTCGGCTCGACGAGATGTCCCAGCGAAGTGAGCAGGTCCGCGACGTCGGCGATCGCCGCCGACGTGTCGTCGTCGATCGGACGGCCGGTGACCGTGTCGGTGATCATCCCGATTCGCAGTCGCCGCGTGCCCGGACCCTCCACGAGCCCGACGATCGGCATCGCGTCCGGCCGCCGGAAGTGTTCGGCGTCGGCGATGAAATGTGCTGTGTCGCGGACGGTTCTGCTGAGAATGCCGTTGGAGATGATGTCGACCGGGAGAATGCGGCCCGTCTCGGACGGCGCCACCCGTCCTCGACTCGGTTTGAGCCCGACCAGTCCGCACGCTGCCGCCGGGATACGGATCGATCCGCCGCCGTCGTTGCCGTGCGCGATCGGCAGCGCGCCCGCCGCAACCAGCGCGGCCGATCCTCCCGATGATGCGCCGGCGGAATAGTCGGTGTCCCAAGGGTTTCGCGTTGGCGGCCGGTCAACGAACTCCGTCGTGGCCGTGAGCCCGTAGGCCGGCAGCGTGGAGGCACCGACGATGTTGACGCCGGTCGACAGGAACTGCTCGGTGAACGGTTCGTTGCCCTTCGCCGGTAGATCGGGCATCGCCGCCGAGCCGTTGCCCACCGGCAGGCCTTCGAACACGGTGTTGTTCTTGATGATCGACGGCACACCGGCGAACGATCCAGTGGGGAAACGACGGTCGAGGGCACGGTCGCGGGCGCGTTCGCGGTCGTCGACGGCGATCGCGTTCAGATGGGGTTCGACCTTGTCGATCCGGCCCAGCGCGGCCTCGAGCGCGTCGTCGGCCGAGATCTCCCCGGACCGGATCGCGGCGGCCACCCCCACCCCGTCCAGGTCCCCGAGTGCATCATCGCCGAAGGCATGAACGCAGCGCATCAGCCGAGCCTAACGCCCGGCACCGCCCCCTAGCGCGATGCGCTGCCCGATTCGGTCATGCGCATGACATCGGCGGTCAGTGTCTCCGCGTAGGTGTCGTCGAGCGCGAGGCCGAACACCGCATGGTGGTAGAGGGGCGCGATCACATGGTCGAGGATCTGACGCACCGACGGCGTGGCCTCGCCGCGCTGCGCGGCGCGGCCCACCATCTCCTCCGCCTGCTCGCGGCGGATCTCCCAGCACGGGCATTCTTCGACCACATCGTTGCGGGCGAACACCATCGCGCGCAGGTACGCGCGTCGCTTCGGTCTGCCGATGTCGGCGGCGATGATCCGCGACCACTCCGCGAGGTCGTCGTCGAGCACGCCGGTGTCGGGCAACGGCTCACCCTGGGTCAACGCGGCGACGGCCACCTCGCCGAGCAGAGTCTCGATGGAACCCCAGCGCCGGTAGATGCTGGTCGGGTTCACGCCGGCGACCTCGGCGACCTCCGGGATGGTCATGGTGTCGCGCTGCCCGGAACCCACGAGTTGTCCGACCGCGGAGAAGACCGCCGACTGCACACGCGCACTGCGTCCGCCCGGTCGCCGCGCCCTGTCCGCGGAAGCGGAGGGACGCGGGGAGGCGGCGCTGGAACCACTCATACACGCCATTATTGCAAATCGAGTTGCTTTAGCGAAGTCATCTGGCTACGTTGAATCTAACGCAAATGGCTTTGCTTTAGGAGATCTCATGACTCGGCTACACCCACACCGCGCGTTCTGGGTGATCGCAGCCACGTTCGTGATGGTCCTCTTCTCTTCGGCCGCGCCGTCGCCGCTGTATCCCGTCTACCAGGAACTCTGGGGATTCTCGGCGTTCACCTTGACCGCGGTCTTCGCGATCTATGTGGTCACGATGCTGGTCAGTCTGCTCACCGTGGGATCTCTGTCCGACCACATCGGCCGACGACCCGTGCTCGCGGTCGCACTCGCGCTGTTGATCGCGAGCATGATCCTGTTCGTCGTCGCCGACGACGTCGGCGTTCTGATGGCCGCCCGCGCACTGCAGGGCCTCGCCACCGGCGCAGCCATGGGAACCCTGACCGCAACCGTCGTCGACCTTCAGCCGACACCGCGTCTCGGGTCGGCGATCACCGGAGCCGCACCGGCGATCGGTCTCGCCGGCGGCGTCGCGGTCGCCGGGCTGCTCGTCGAGTACGCCCCGGCCCCGCGCTTCCTGATCTACGAGGTGATCCTCGGCCTGTTCGCGGCCCTCCTCATCGCCCTGCTCGTGGTGCCCGAGACGTCCGAGCGCGTGGGCTTCACCTCCCGACGACACCTGGTCACGACCCTGGCCCCGCAGGTACGCCTGCCCGCCGCGGTGCGTGGAGCCTTCTTCGCCGCGGTGCCCGCCCTGGTGGCCACCTGGTCGCTCGGCGGACTGTATCTGTCCCTCGGCTCGTCGGTGGTGGCCCGGGTCTTCGGGGTCGACAACCACGCCGAGGCCGGAGTACTGCTGTTCGTCTTCTTCGCCTCCGCGGCCGTCACCTCGCTGCTGATCACCGGGCGCGAGGCGAGCACCAAACTCGCCTACGGCTACCCGGCGCTCGCCGGCGGCGCGATCATCTCACTGGCCGGTGTGCTCACCGAGACACTGCCGCTCTACATCGTCGGCTCGATCGTGGCGGGCTCCGGATTCGCCGCCACGTTCCTCGGCGCACTCGACAGCATCATCGCCGCAACACCGACACAGCAACGCGGACAGGTTTTCTCATCGGTCTTCGTGGCCAGCTATCTCGCGTTCAGCCTGCCCGCGGTGGTGGCCGGACTGGCTGTGTCGCACATCGGGCTGCAGGAGACCGTCGTTGGGTACGTGGCCTACGTGCTGACGCTGGCGGTGGTCGGTGCGCTCGTGACCGCAGGTGTCCGCCGACGGTCGACGAGGAGGAACGGGTCGGACACGGCAGCCCCAGCGGAGTCCGACCGCACTCTCTCAGCGCGGCGCTGACCCGTCGGCCCGAGCACCGACGATCCGCGCGGCCATGTCCGCCTGGAACTCACCGATCTGCTCGGGCGTCATCGCGCCGGACTCCCGGTACCAACGCGCGACGTCGACGCCCATCGACAGCAGCAACGTCGTGGTCGCCTTCGGGTCGGTGACGTCGAAGACACCGCTCGCGATCCCCGCGTCGACGATCGCGCCGAGCCGCCGGGCCACCTCTTTGCGCATCACCCCGATGGCATCGAGATGCTCCGTCGAGAGCGAGTCCAGCTCGTAGTTGACGACCCTCGACCACACGTGATCGCGGGCGTGATGGGCTGCCAGCGCACCGACCACGGCCCGCAGCCGCGCGGCGGGCGGCTGGGTGGGGTCATCGGCATCATCGATCAGCTTCAGGAACGCGCGGTGCCCGGCGCCAGAGAGCTCGTAGAGCACTTCCTCTTTGGAGCGGAAGTGTACGTAGACCGCCGCCGGGCTCATCTGAGCCCCGGTCGCGATGTCCCGGGTGGTCGTCGCGGCGAACCCCTTGGCAGCGAACGCCTCGACCGCGGCTCTCAACAGCCGAGAGCGAGCCGCCGCGCTGCGGGACGGCTGTTCCACGACTGACACCGGACCGGCTCCGTTCCGTTGACATTGACTTTGCGTTGACATTGACAGAGGCCGCTGGTCGCGGCATAGTGCACGGTATCACTAAGCAAGCGCTTAGTCAGCAGACGCCGGGCCACCGGCACGATCGAGTTTCGCGTCTGCGCCCCACATCCCCTGACCAGGAGTAAGACAGAACTCATGCAGCTGAAATTCAGTCCCGAGGAAGAGGCATTCCGCGATGAGTTGCGGGCCATCTTCGCGAAGGTCCCCGAGGAGATCCGCCGTCGCTCCGAGGCGGGCCAGATGAACTTCCCCGAGGACCTGGTCACCACCACCCGGGTTCTGAACGAGCACGGCGTCGCGGTTCCGGGCTGGCCGAAGGAGTGGGGTGGCCGCGACTGGACCCCCATTCAGAGCCACATCTACCGCGAGGAGATGAGCCTGATGCACGTCCCGGAGCCGCTGGCGTTCAACGCCAGCATGATCGGGCCGGTCATCGCGCAGTTCGCGTCGCAGGAGATGAAGGAACGATTCCTGCCCAAGACCGCGAACCTCGACATCTGGTGGTGCCAGGGCTTCTCCGAGCCCGAGGCCGGTTCGGACCTCGCGTCGCTCAAGACCCGCGCGGTACGCGACGGTGACCACTACATCGTCAACGGCCAGAAGACCTGGACCACGCTCGGCCAGTTCGCCGACTGGATCTTCTGCCTCGTCCGCACCGACCCGGAGGTCAAGAAGCAGGCGGGTATCAGCATGCTGCTGTTCCCGATGGACACCCCGGGCGTGGAGCTGCGACCGATTCAACTGATCGACGGCGGCTTCGAGGTCAACGAGGTCTTCTTCAACGACGTCCGAGTGCCGGTCGAGAACCTCGTCGGCAAGGAGAACGAGGGCTGGACGCAGGCCAAGTTCCTGCTCGGCAACGAGCGCAGCGGCATCGCCCGCATCGGTTACACCAAGACCAAGCTCGCCAAGGCGAAGGAACTCGCCCGCGAGATCACGACGGCGTCCGGTGGCACGCTCCTGGAGGACCCGCTGTTCGCGGCCCGTCTCGCGGAACTCGAGAACGACCTCCTCGCCCTCGAGATGACCCAGCTGCGGGTGGCCGCGTCGTCGGCGGATGGCAAGCCGAACCCGGCGTCGTCGCTGCTGAAGCTGCGGGGCAGCCAGTTGCAGCAGGACGCCATGGAACTGCTCGCCGACATCGCCGGCGCAGACTCGCTGCCGGTCGCCGGCCTGGATGCGTCCGCCGACAACGGCACCGCCGAGATCGCGGCGCCCGAATGGGCGCAGTTGTCCGTCCCGACCTACCTCAACTACCGCAAGGTCAGCATCTACGGCGGATCGTCCGAGGTTCAGCGCCAGATCATCGACAAGGCCGTGCTGGGCCTCTGACGGCCCACCGCCTCAACACTTTTCACGACTCACGAGAACCTGGGAACCTTTCATGGATTTCGAACTTTCCGACGAACAGACGATGCTGCGCGACACCGTGCGCGAAGTGCTGACCCGCAAGTACGACGTCGAGACGCTGCGTAAGGTCACCGACACCGAACTCGGCTGGGACAAGGGGGTGTGGAAGTCGTTGGCCGACATCGGCATCCTCGGCCTGACCTTCCCCGAAGACGACGGTGGCATGGGCGCCGGGCCGGTGGAGTTCACCAGCGTGATGACCGAGATCGGTCGCGCCCTGGCACCTGAGCCCTACCTCGACGCCGTCCTCGTTCCGGGGTCGCTGGTTGCCGCGACCGCCGACCACGACACCCGCGCCGAGCTGCTCGGCGGGCTGGCCTCCGGTGAACTGCTGATGGCGTTCGCCCACCTCGAGGCCGGCGACCGCTGGCCGGGCGCGAAGGTCGCTACCACCGCCACCGACGGCAAGCTCACCGGCACCAAGGTGCTTGTGGGACATGGCGACTGCGCGGACAAGCTGGTCGTGTCGGCACGCACCGACGACGGCGTCGGCCTGTTTCTGGTCGATGCGAACGCCGACGGTGTCACGCGCACCCCATACCGGACGCACGACCGTCGTCGTGGCGCACAGATCGAGTTCGCCGATGCCGCCGCAGTCCGTCTGGGCAGCGGCGACGCAGCGCAGGTCATCGCCGACGCCGAGGTCGGCATTCAGACCGCGCTGTGCGCCGAGGCCGTCGGCGCCATGGAGCGCGCCCTCGACCTCACGGTCGAATACCTGAAGACCCGCAAGCAGTTCGGCGTCACGTTGTCGCACTTCCAGACGCTCACCCAGCGCGCCGCCGACATGTACACCCAGCTGGAACTGGCCCGCAGCATGAGCCTGTACGCGACGACCGCGCTGTCGGACGGCATCTGCGACCCGACCATCGCCTCGCGCGCCAAGCTGCAGATCTGCCGCTCCGGCCGGGCCATCGGCCAGGAAGCGGTGCAGATGCACGGCGGTATCGGCATGACCGCCGAGTACCCGGTCGGCCACTACCTGAGCCGGCTCACCGCGATCTCGCACACTCTCGGCGATGCCGCCGACCACGTGTCGGTCCTGGCACGCACGGTCGGCGACCACGAGATGGTGATGGTCGGCTGAGGTCGATTCACAACTGACCGTCCAGGCCCCTGCCGCCCTTGAAGGGAGTGATCCCCACGGGGTGGCGGGGGCCTGGGCGTTTTCGGGCGCCCTGCACCGCCCCGGATCGCTACTGTTTCTCCCATGGATCAACTGCGCGACAACCTGGGCGACGCGGCCGCCTACAGCCTCATGGGAATCGTGTTGCTGGTCCTCGGATTCGTGGCACTGGACCTCGTGACACCGGGCCGGTTGCGCAACCTGATCTGGCTAGACCACAACCGCAACGCGGTGATGTTGGCGACCGCCCAGGTCATCGGTCTCTCGCTCGTGCTCGTCGCCGGCGCACGCGATTCGGTGGCCCTCGAACTGTGGCGGGGCGTTCTCTACACCGCCATCTATGTGGTGCTCGCGATCGCGGTGATGATGTGGTCGTTCGTTCTCGTGGACTGGTTGACGCCCGGCAAGCTCGGCACCCTGCTCCTTGAAGACGACGGACATCCGGCGGGCTGGATCTGCGGCGCGGTGTTCATCGGGATCGGCGCGGTCATCGGCGCCGCCATCGGGCTGTAGCCGCCGAATCTGATCTTCGGTGTCCGGCTGGATCACCGCTGCGCATCGTCGGATGGATTATCCAGTCGACGGCTGCGAGGCGTGATGCTCGCGGACGTTTCGCAGCGCGCAGTCGCCGTCGGACGCTATTGACTCGCGGACAATTAGCTATTGACCACCAGACAACAAGCTCTTAGTCTCGTGGCAATCGCAAAGCCACTCACCGAGGAGAACAGCATGGCCGCGCCCCTGATCGAGGAATCCATCGTCATCAACGCCTCCGCGGAGGACGTCTGGGCGGTGATCTCCGACCTCAAGCGCATGGGCGAGTGGAGCCCGCAGTGCAAGAAGATGATCGTCCGTGGTGGCAGCGTGGGCCTGGGCACCAAGACCATCAATGTCAACCGGCGTGGCCCGCTCGTGTGGCCGACCACCTCGAAGGTTGTCCGCTTCGCCCCGAACAAGGAGCTGGCGTTCCGGGTCGCCGAGAACCGTACCGTGTGGAGCTACACCATCGAGCCGTCGGAGTCGGGCGTGAAGGTGACCGAGAAGCGGGAGGTCGGCGACGGCACCACCGCGGTGTCGGCGTTCCTGGTCGACAAGGTCATGGGCGGCACCACCAACTTCGAGGCCGAGCTGAAGCTGGGCATGGCCGAGACTCTCGGCAAGATCAAGCGCGCGGCCGAGGCGTCGGCGTCGCGGGCTGCTTGAGCCGGTCCCCGCTGGTGGAGTAGTCCCGAGCCGCTCCTCCCCCGCTGGTCGAGTAGTTCCGAGCCGCTAGGCGAGGGGCGTATCGAGACCTCTTGCCGCACAGGAGGTCTCGATACGCGTTCTCGCCTAGCGGCTCGCCCGCTACTCGACCAGCGGAGGAGGGGGCGGCTCGCCCGCTACTCGACCATCGGAAGAAGGACGACTCGACCAGCGGAAAATGGGCGCTACTCGACCAACGGGTAGAAAGCCCTACTGCTCCGACAGCTTCTGCATCAGGTCGGGCAGGTCGGCGACCGAATCGATGACGTGGTCGGGAACCGGTCCGAACTCGTCACGCTGCAGCGCCCGCAGCGCCTCCTCGCGGAATTTCCCGGTGCGGACCAGAACACCGATCAGCGCGGCCGCCTGCGCGCCGAGCACGTCGTTGTGCATGTCGTCGCCGACCATCACGACCTGGGTCGGCTCGAGCTGCATGATGTCGACCGCGGCGCGGAAACCGAGTGGTGACGGCTTGCCGATCGCCTTGATCTTGCGTCCGCCTGCCTTCTCGAGTCCCTCCAGGTAGACGCCGGTGTCGATGGACAGGCCGTCGGCCGTCGACCATGTCATCGACCGGTGCATCGCGACGACCGGCACCCCGGACACCATCAGCTCGAGCACCTGCGAGAGCGACCGATGGCCGAAGGCGGGTCCGGCGCCGCCGAGGACCACCACCTCCGCATCGGAGGGCTCATCGGTGAGGTCGACGCCCCTCATGTCGTCGGCGATCGGCCCCTCGTTGAGCACCCACACCCGCTTGCCGGGATGGTTGGCGGTCAGATACTCGGCGGTGAGCTTCGCCGCGGTGAGGATCTCCTCGGCCTCGACGTCGAAACCGCAATCGTTGAGCGCATTGGCGATGTCGCTCTGTGACCGCGAGGTCGTGTTGGTCAGGAACATGCGCGGATAACCCCGCTCGTACAGCTCGGTGACCGCGTCGACCGCTCCCGGCAGCGCTTTCCACGAGGTGACCATCACCCCGTCGATGTCGAGCAGCAAACCGAGCGCCATAGTCCAAAGTTAGTCCCGTCGGCGGCACCCTGCACGGCCGACGGGCCGGGATGGCATGCTGTGCGCATGCGATCGGTGTCCGAACACCAGACCGTCGTCGCCGCCCTGTTCGGCGATCCCACGCCCCGGACCGTCCCGGTCGTCGAGGCCCTCGGATCCGTCATGGCGTCCGACGTCGTCGCACCGCTCGGGCTGCCCGGTTTCGACAATTCCGCGATGGACGGCTATGCGGTGCGCTCCGCCGAAACACACTCGGCCACACAGGAATCGCCGATCGCGCTGCCGGTGGCCCACGACATACCGGCAGGTCGGACCGATCACCTGACGCTGGCGCCGGGAACGGCCGCGCGCATCATGACCGGCGCACCGATGCCGGTGGGCGCCGACGCCGTGGTCCCGGTCGAGATGACCGATGGCGGCGTCGAGGAGGTGCGCATCCGCACCGCGGTACCCGAGGGCAAGCACATCCGCCTCGCCGGCTCCGACATCACCGCCGGGGAGCCTGCCATCCCCGCCGGCACCAGGCTCGGTGCCCCGCAGGTCGGGCTGCTGGCCGCGCTCGGCATCACCGAGGTGGCCGTCATGCGACGGCTGCGGGTCGTCGTGCTGTCCACTGGTTCCGAGCTCGTCACACCGGGCGAGCCGTTGAGCCACGGCCAGATCTACGAATCCAACGGACCGATGCTGACCGCGGCAGCCACTGAGGCGGGAGCCGACGCGACCCATCTGCACTACGTGACCGACGATGTCACCGCGTTTCGCGCGAGACTCGACGAGATCAGCAGTTGGGCCGACCTGATCGTCACCTCCGGCGGTGTCAGTGCCGGGGCCTTCGAAGTCGTGAAAGACGCGTTGACCGGCGCCGACGACATCGAGTTCGTCAAGGTCGCGATGCAGCCGGGCATGCCCCAGGGCTGCGGCCACTACCCCGGTCCGAACGGTCGTCGGGTGCCGATCATCACGTTGCCCGGCAATCCGGTGAGCTCGCTGGTGTCATTCGAGGTGTTCATCCGGCCGTCGTTGCGCGCCGCGATGGGTCTACCCGATGATCGCCGCCGGCTCACCGCCCGACTCAGCGCCGACGTCCGCTCGCCTGCCGGTAAGCGGCAGTTCCTCCGGGGTGTGCTGTCGGCCGACGACTCCGGGCCGGCCGTCGACCCGATCGGTCCGCCCGCATCGCATCATCTGCGCTATCTCGCCCGCGCCGACGCGCTGATCGACATTCCCGCCGACACCGATGCCGTTGCCGCAGGCTCATCGGTCCAGGTGATCGTGTTGTGAGCCTCCTCTGCGGCGGTCCCGAGGGGCGTCCGACACGGGGTCGGCGCGATCGCACACTCTAAGCTGGTGCCTGTGGGCCATGACGATGCATGTGCCCGGTCGATCGTGCAGGAGGTAGATGGTGGCCAGGCGTCCGCGGCCGAACGGAACGCGCGGCGGAGCAGGTCATCTCGTCGACCTGGCACGTGAGACCATCCCGCCCGTCCACAAGTCGGGCCTGCCGTTCGTCGCAGTTCCCGCAGCGGTGGCCATCGCGGGCCGCCGACACCGGTGGATCGCCCGCCCGGCGGCGATGACCGCAGCCGCCTGCGCGTTGTTCTTCCGTCACCCGCGGAGGGTCCCGCCGACACACGTGGGCGCGGTCGTCGCCCCCGCCGACGGCACGATCTCGCTGGTCGACACGGCGGTACCGCCGCCGGAGGCCGGCCTCGGCGACGACCCGCTGCCCCGGATCTCCACATTCCTCTCCATCTTCGACGTCCACGTCCAGCGTGTTCCGGTCGCCGGCCGGGTCACCTCGGTGACCCACACCCCGGGCGCATTCGTCTCCGCCGACCTGGCCGAGGCCAGCTCGATCAACGAGCGCACCACGATGACGCTGCGGTGTCCGGTGTGCCCCGAGGCCGAACGCGACGTGGCGGTCGTGCAGATCGCCGGTCTCGTCGCCCGCCGGATCGTGTGTGAGCCCACGGTCGGCGACGACCTGCAGATCGCCGACACCTACGGCCTCATCCGCTTCGGCTCGCGCGTCGACGTCTACCTACCCGCGGGAACGACACCGCAGGTCCGGGTCGGACAGCGCGCCGTCGGCGGCGAGACCCTGTTCGCGACCCTCGGCTGAGCCATGGCCACGACCCGACGGCCCGAGCGCCCCACGTCGCATCGCACGCCGACCGCGCACCCGACCCGCGGCACCCGCACGACAGTCACGACGGCGGCACAACCCGAGCGGAACCGTTTGCGCGGGCCGGCGGCGGCCGGTCGCCTGTTCGTCCCGTCGGCCCTGACGATCCTGGCGATCTGTGCCGGCCTGACCGCGGTACGGGTGGCCGACGGCGGTCAGATCGACCTGGCGATGGCTCTGGTCGTGGCGGCGGCGCTGCTCGACGGCATCGACGGCCGGGTCGCCCGGATGATGGGGGCCACCACGCGGATCGGCGCCGAGATCGACTCCCTCGCCGACGCGATCAACTTCGGCGTCGTCCCGGCGCTGATCGTCTATCTGACGCTCACGCCCGACAAGGACATCGGCTGGGCGTTCGCCTTGATCTATTGCTGCGCGATCGTCTTGCGACTCGCGCGTTTCAACACGATCATCGACGACGACGAGGCACCCGGATACACCCGCGACTTCTTCGTCGGCGTTCCGGCGCCGGCCGCGGCGATCATCGCGCTGCTGCCCATCGGGCTGTCGCAACAGTTCGGTTCCGGCTGGTGGACCTCGCTGCCGGTCGTCGGCGGTTGGCTCGTGTTCGTCGCATTCCTGGCCGTGAGTCGCATCCCGACCGCGTCGCTCAAGACGACGTCCATCCCGCCACGGGCACTCGCCGGTCTGCTGATCCTGGTCGCGATCGGTGCGGCCCTGCTGCTGACCTTTCCGTACACGCTGATGATGATCGCCATCGCGGCCTACCTGCTGCACATCCCGTTCGCCTGGCGCAACCAGCGATGGGTTGCGTCGCGGCCCGAGCACTGGGAGGCCCATCCGTCGGAGCGTCGCGCCGAACGCCGGGCCGATGCGCGCGCACAACCTCGCCGACCGCGTCGCCCGGCTTCGCGCTCACAGGCCCGTCTGGGGTTGCGGCGGCCCACCGGCGGCGAGACGGGTGGTACCGACCGGCCGGGTCCCGCACCGACGACCGAGGAGTCACGTCGATGACCAGCCCCGGACAGCTGACCCTGACCGCGCGCGTCAACACGTCGGCGACGGATGCCCGGCGCGGCATCGTGCGCGTTCACCCGGAAGTCCTCGCCGCCCTCGGTCTGCGGGAGTGGGACGCGGCGTCCATCACCGGGGCTCGGGTGACCGCGGCGGTGCTCGCCGCGGCCGGTCCGGACAACCCGCCCGGCATCGCCCTGCTCGACGACATCACCTTCGCCAACGCCGGGATGCGGGAGAACGCGTCCGTCGTCATCGCCCCGGTTGACGTGCACGGCGCGGGACGGGTAACCGTGTCCGGGTCGGCGTTGGCCGCGGGCACGGTCGACGAGCCGACCCTTCGCCGCGCCCTGTTGGGCAAGGTCGTCTCGGTCGGTGATGCGGTCTCCCTGCTCCCCCGCGACCTCGGGCCGGAGTTCACCGCCGCGCCGGCGACCCGGGCGCTCGCGGTGTCCGTCGGGATCACCTGGACGAACGAACTGCTGACCGTCACCGCCACCGAGCCGGGCGGCCCGGTGAGCGTGCAGACCAACACCGCGGTCCTGTGGGCGGGTCTGGAGGGTGACGACTCGTCGCACCGGTCGGTGTCGACGCCGCTGGGGCCGACGCCGCCGGCATCCACGGCACTGGGGTTCGCGGCGTCGTCGGCCGAGTCGACCCCCTCGCGATCGTCGAGTTCGACAGGGGTGCGGTCGCACCGAGCCCAGGCCGGTCCGCCGGTTCGTCCGGTGTCCACCCTGGTCGGTGTCGACGCACAGGTGAACCGGCTGACCGAATGGTTGGCGATCACGCTGGACGAGCCCGAGGTCTTGCGCACGCTCGGGGCCGCGCCGCGGTTGGGTGTGCTGCTCACCGGGCCGGCCGGCGCGGGAAAGGCCACCCTCGTGCGCTCGGTATGCGCGGACCGGCCGCTGACCGCCGTCGACGGGCCCACCGTCGGCGCGCTGGAGAGCAGCGCCCGCCTGGCCGCGGTTCGGTCGGCGATCGCCGACCTGCGCGACACCGGTGGGGTGCTGCTCATCACCGACGTCGACGCATTGCTGCCGGCACCGCGTGAGTCCGCGGACGCCGACCCCGTGTCCACGCTGATCCTCGACGAACTGCGTGCCGCGATCGACGGCGGCCACGTCGCACTCATCGCGACCACGGCCGAGGCCGTTCGGCTCGACAGCCGGCTGCGGGATCCGTCGCTGTGCGATCGCGAGCTGATCGTCGGGCTCCCCGACTCCGCGACCAGGGCCCGCCTGATGGGTGTCATCCTCAGCGACGTGCCCACCGACGGCCACCTCGACCTCGACATGATCGCTTCCCGCACACCGGGTTTCGTCGCGGGCGACCTCGCCGCACTGGCCCGCGAGGCGGCGCTGCGGGCGGCGGCCCGCGTGACGGGTGCCGCCGACGATCGTCCGGCGCCCAGCTTGCGGACCGATGACCTGCTCGGTGCCCTCGAGGTGATCCGACCGGTGTCCCGGATGGATTCACCCGAGGTGGCCGTCGGGTCGATCACCCTCGACGAGGTCGGCGACATGGTCGAGACCAAACAGTCGCTCACCGAGGCGGTGCTGTGGCCGTTGCAGCACCCGGACACCTTCACCCGCCTGGGCGTCGCACCTCCACGAGGTGTCCTGCTGTTCGGCCCACCCGGCTGCGGCAAGACTTTCGTGGTCCGAGCACTCGCCGCATCCGGCCGGTTGTCGGTGCACACGGTCAAGGGCGCCGAACTGATGGACAAGTGGGTCGGGTCGTCGGAGAAGGCAGTGCGCGACCTGTTCGCCCGCGCCCGCGAGTCCGCACCGTCGCTGATCTTCCTCGACGAGATCGACGCGCTGGCGCCGCGCCGCGGACAGTCCAGTGATTCAGGGGTCGGCGACCGGGTGGTGGCTGCGCTGCTGACCGAACTCGACGGCGTCGAACCGTTGCAGGATGTCGTGGTGCTCGGCGCGACGAACCGGCCCGACCTCATCGACCCGGCGCTGCTGCGGCCCGGGCGACTCGAACGGCTGGTGTTCGTCCCGCCGCCCGACGCCGACGCCCGCACCGAGATCCTGCGTACGGCCGGACGCAACGTGCCGCTGGCCGACGGGGTCGATCTGCGTTCGCTGGCCGACGACCTGGACGGCTACTCGGCGGCCGACTGTTCGGCGTTGCTGCGTGAGGCGGCGTTGTCGGCGATGCGGCGTGACATCGACACCGCCACCGTTTGCCCCGAGGACGTCGACGACGCACGCCGACGGGTGCGGCCGTCGCTGGATGCCGCGCAGGTGGCGAACCTGAAGGCATTCGCGGAGCGGCGGGTTCAATAACCGGGCTCGGGATAACGATGAGTCGGAGGATCTAGCGTAGTCAGTCCTGACGGAACTGTGATCAGAGGAGATTCGATGACCGATTCGTCGATCGATGAGCTGTCACCCATCCTGGGTCGATGGCACAGCACCGGTACGGTCCGCGACGAGCAGGGCTCGGTCGTCGCCGAGATCGACGGCACCGATGCGTACTCGCTGCTGCCGGGCGGGACCTGGATCGCACACGAGGTCGATGTCCGGATGGGCGCGGACCGCGCGGTGGCCCATGAACTCATCGGTGGCGTTCACCCGGAGGGCGGTTGGTGGATGTACGCCTTCGACGAGTCGCCGGCCCCCGGCGTGATGCGCCTGACCCGACACTCGCCGGACATGCTGCTGCTCAGCGGTGACGGAATCCGCAGCTGGTTCTCGTTCCGGGCCGGGCGCGACCTGATGACCACCGAGTGGGAACGCATCGTCGACTCTGAGTGGACGCCGTGGATGTCGATGCGGTTCGACCGGATGTGAGACGTTCACGCCGGTGACCGGCCACCCCTTCGCAAGCCGCGGACGACGGCCTCGGCAACCGGCGTCGGATCGTCGGTCTCGAGATCGAGTTCACCCACCGGTTCCAGCGGCGGCTGGGCCATGAACCGCGGCACCCGACCGCGATGCGCTTGAGCGGAATGCACCAGGAATGGGTGGCACAGGAAGACGTCGCCGATCTGTCCGGTCGCGGCCACGACGTCACAGTCCTCGGTGGCCGGGACGACGTCGGTACAGGCATCCATCCACGGGCGACCGTCGGGTCCCGCGTCGGCGAGAAACGGCGGTACCGCCAGATGCGAGCCCACGCGTATCAGGGTCGGCGCGTCGTCGTCGCCCACGTCCGAGAACAGATACAGCATCAGCAACGCACGCCCGCGGGAACGCAGGCTGACGCGCGGACCGCCGGCGTCGTCGGCGAACGAGGCCTCGATGTGCCACCCGGCGGCCTCCGCGGGTTCGGTGCTGGGGAACCGCAGTGGAAAGGTGCCCAGACCCAGCCGCGGTCGCCAGCGTCCGGGGCCAACCAGTGCGTCGTAGGCGGAGGTCAACACCTCGGTGTTGGCGACCTCGGTGAACGGCGGTGAGCTCATGCCGGTCACCCAGATCAGCGACTCGGTCCAGGACGACGGGTCGTCGGCGCTCGGGGTGATCTGATCCCACAGCTGAGCCGCACAGCGCTCACCATCCGCGCGGTCGAACGCGCCGTCGATCTTCACGAACCCGTCGGTGATGAACCGATTCACGGTTGCGTCGTCCAGGACTCCCATGACGCCGATGGTCCCGTCTCCGAGCGGGTGTGCTCAACCGATTTTCGACTCGCGCCGATCAGGCGCCCGTGGTGGCGTCGTCGTCGGACTGCTCCTGTGTGGTGTCGCCGGGCACCTGGCTCTGCTGGTCCGGAATCTGTCCGGGCTGCTGCCCCGGCATCTGTCCCGGCATCTGACCCTGCTGGCCCGGCATCTGACCGAAGCCGCCGGAGCCGCCCGGCGGCATCTGCCCGTAGCCGCCCGCACCTCCGGGTCCGCCCATGCCACCGCGCTGCATATTCATGCCCGGCCCCTGGTCCGACGTCGAGTCGGCGACCACGTAACCGGCGCCGAAGCCGACGAGGCCGAACACGGCGGCGATCCCGATGCCGCCGGCGATCACCGCGTTGCGCACCTTGTCGGTGACGCCGTTGGGCTGCTGCGGCGGCATCGGCTGCTGGGGGGCATGCGGCGCGTACGGACCGTTCGGCGGCGCTGAACCAGCGGGGGTGATCGGCTCCGTCGGAGCGTTGTCGACCGGCTGATCGGGTGTCACACCCGCTTGGGGTTCTGCAGGCTGCGAGTCGGGCCGCTGTTCGTCGGCTCCGCCGTGTGGTGTGGACATCGATGTCTCACTTTCGTCGTGGGAAAAGTGCCATCCACGGTGCGGACGCGTCCTGTCCGCCGACTGTCACGAAGCTGTCAGGTGGCTGTGCGATTCGACGAACCGGGCCCTTCGTGACCCTTCGATACGCTCGCAAGCTCGCCACTCAGGGCGGCGCGCTCGCACGCTCGCTCCACCCGATGATCGAGTAGCCCGCGAGCCGCCAGGCGAGCGTGCGTATCGAGATCGAGTTCCGAGGTCTCGATACGCCTCGTCGCAAGCTCCTCGGCTACTCGACCAGCGGTTGGGGCGACCCTTCGATACCCTTCGATACGCTCGCAAGCTCGCTCCTCAGGGACCGGCGTGACGGCAGCTCACTCCACGCTCACCTGATAGAACACCGAACCCGGTCCCCCCGCTGCGCCCGAGGTGCTGCCGACCTGCACCCAGTAGTCGGCTCCCTCCTTGGTCGCCGACAACACGACGACCCGCTGCGCCCCCTCGGTGGTGCGTTGGGATTCGGTGAAGCCGCTGTCGGTGAGGGTCGTCACCGCCGCGTCGAGCGTGTTGCCCTCGCCCGGTGCC
This sequence comes from Gordonia prachuapensis, assembly GCF_036350515.1. Classification (NCBI taxonomy): domain Bacteria; kingdom Bacillati; phylum Actinomycetota; class Actinomycetes; order Mycobacteriales; family Gordoniaceae; genus Gordonia; species Gordonia prachuapensis. The sequence goes on from NZ_JAZDUE010000002.1 coordinate 220,026, forward strand.
GCCTGCACGGTCACCGACCAGCCATCGGCGCGCGAACCGTCGGCACTCAAGACCGTGCCGTCCACCAGAGGCACCTGCTCAGCAGGGAAATCCTGAGGTAGGGCGGCGCCCGCGGGAGGGGCCTCCTCCGCCTCGCCGCAGCCGGCGAGAACCACGATTGCCGCCACCAGGACGACCAGCAGGGCCGCCAACCTGTCGAAGCGCTTCACCTTCGCAACGGTAAAGTAGTCGGCGCGGGCCATGCCCGTGACACCCCGCCCTACACGTGAAAGACGGTGTGCCCACTTGATCGGTGTGCTGGTTGCGCTAGCGCTCAGCGCGCTGTGTGCACCCCCGATCATCCGCTGGTTGGGTACGCGGGGCTTCTACGTTCTCGCCCTGGCGCCCGCGGGTGCGCTGGTGTGGGTCATCGCCAATTGGCCGAGAGCGGGCGAATCGCCGGCCGTCCAGACGATCGAGTGGGTCCCGGTCCTCGACATGGAGATCGTCACCCGGTTCGACACGCTCAGCGCGATCCTGTCGGTATTGATCCTCGGTGTCGGGGCACTGGTGCTCTGCTACTGCGCCCACTACTTCGACGATGCCCGCCCGCGGGTCGCGGTCTTCGGCGGCGAGATGATCGCCTTCGCGGCCGCCATGTTCGGACTGGTCGTCAGCGACAACATGCTGGTGCTGTACGTGTTCTGGGAACTCACCACCGTGTTGTCGTTCATGCTGGTCGGTTTCTACGGCATCCGCGCCACCGCACGCCGCGCCGCGACGCAGGCGCTGCTGGTCACCACGGCCGGCGGTCTCGCGATGCTCGTCGGCATCATCATGCTCGGCGAGCGGACCGGCAGCTATCTGCTGTCCGACCTGCTCGCCGATCCCCCTGCCGACGGCGTCTACGCCAGCGTCGCCGTCGTGCTGCTGCTGATCGGCGCACTCAGCAAATCGGCGATCGTGCCGTTCCACTTCTGGCTGCCGGGCGCGATGGCCGCACCGACACCCGTCAGCGCCTACCTCCACGCCGCGGCGATGGTGAAGGCCGGCATCTACCTGATCGCCCGCCTCGCACCCGCGTTCGCCGAAACCCCGAGCTGGCATGTCGCCGTCGTCGTCCTGGGCATGATCACGATGATCCTCGGCGGTTGGCGATCACTACGCGAACTCGACCTCAAGCTGGTGCTGGCGTTCGGCACGGTGTCGCAGCTGGGATTCCTCGCGGTGCTGGTCGGCATCGGCGACGCGAACGTCGCGATGGCCGGGCTCGCGATGCTGGTCGCGCACGCGCTGTTCAAGGCGGCGCTGTTCATGGTCGTCGGGATCATCGACCACTCCACCGGTACCCGCGACATCCGCAAGCTGGCCCGTCTCGGCCAACGACTGCCCGTCCTGGCGTTGACCGCGGCGGTGGCCGGCGCCAGCATGGCCGGCCTGCCGTTCACCATCGGATTCGTCGGCAAGGAAACCGCGTTCGCCTCCGTGTGGGACACCGGCGCATACCTGCCGTGGCAGTCGGAGACCATCGACATCGTCCTGGTCATCGGATCGGTGATCACCTTCGCCTACACGTGCCGGTTCCTGTGGGGCGCTTTCGGCCGCAAGGTCCGCTCGACGCCGAGCCCGGCCGTCGCCAAGATGCACCCGCCGGGCGCGATGTTCTACCTGGCACCCGTCCTCCTGGCGGTCGCGGGTGTGGCCGCCGGGTTCCTCAGCCCGCAGATCGGCTCGCTGTTCGAACCGTATGCCGAGACGCTGCCCGCATACGGCCACAAGCTGGAGCATCTGGCCATGTGGCACGGCTTCGGACTGCCCGTGGTCTTCTCGATCATCGTCGTGGTCGGCGGTGCGCTGCTGTTCCTGCTGGTCCGGCAACTTCGCGGGAAGATCTTCCGTTATCGGCCACTGGTCAACGCCGACCGCATCTACGACGCCGCGCTGCGCGGTGCGGACACGCTGTCGCTGATGCTGACCCGCAACACCCAGCGCGGATCGTTGCCGATCACCCAGGGCGTGATCCTGTCGACAGCGATCATCCTGCCGACGGTCGTCCTCGCGTGGGGTGGCCGAAACCAGTTGGACTGGCGCGGTTTCGACTCGGCGTCGCAGGCGGTCATCGGAGGCGTCATCGCGGTGTGCGGGGTGGCCGCGGTGATCCTGCGCAACCGACTCGCCGCCGTACTCGTCGTCGGACTGACCGGCTACGGCGCCGGGATGCTGTTCGCGCTCTACGGCGCCCCCGACCTGGCGCTCACCCAGTTCCTGGTGGAGACGCTGACCCTGGTCATCTTCGTGCTGGTGCTGCGTAAGCTGCCCGCCGAACCCGAACCACGTCACGCCACCGGGTTCAAGCCGCTGCGGGCGCTGATCGGGGTGGCCTTCGGCGCGAGCCTCGTGGTGATCGGCCTCTTCGCCGCGGCCGCCCGCTCCGAACAACCGGTGCAGGTCGACATCCCCGCTGCCGCCTACGAGTTCGGGCAGGGCGCCAACGCGGTCAACGTGCTACTGGTCGACATCCGTGCATGGGACACCCTCGGCGAGGTGTGTGTGCTCATCGTCGCGGCGACCGGGGTGGCCTCGATGGTCTTCCGCAACCGCCGCTTCGGCGCGGTGCCGCGCGTCGCCGACGCGGCCCGGATGCAGGCCGGGATCAACGGCGAGGACGTCGACGACCCGGTACCGCCCGACCGCACCCGCTGGCTGCTGGGCAGCGACTTCCGCGACCCCCGACACCGGTCGATGGTCCTCGAGGCGACCACGCGCCTGATCTTCCCGACGATGGTGGTGCTGTCGGTCTACTTCTTCTACGCCGGCCACAACGCACCCGGCGGCGGATTCGCCGGCGGCCTGACCATGGGTCTCGCGCTCGTCCTGCGGTATCTGGCCGGCGGTCGCTACGAACTCGGTGAGGCACTACCGGTGGAACCCGGCCGCATTCTGGGAGCCGGCCTGGCGATCTCCGCGGGCACCGCGGTGACGTCGTTGTTCCTCGGGGCGCCGGCACTGTCGTCGGCGGTCTTCGAGGTGACCCTGCCCGTCCTGGGCGACATCAAACTGGTGACCGCGCTCTTCTTCGACCTCGGGATCTACCTGATCGTCGTCGGGCTCGTGCTCGACGTACTGCGCAGCCTCGGCGCCCGCCTCGACATCGAGCGCACATCCGCCGAACGGCAGCCAGCCCCGATCCCGGCGACAGCGTCGGAGGTGCCGGGATGAGCATCAACCTCGGATTCCTCATCGTCATCGGCATCCTCGCCGCCAGCGGCGCCTACCTGCTGATGGAACGCAGCCTCATCCGGATGCTGCTGGGTCTGCTGCTGTGCAGCAACGCCGTCAACCTGCTGATCCTGGTGGTGTCCGGCGGCATGGGAAATCCGCCCATCATGGGTCGTGCGTCGGAGAACCGCGTCGCCGACGCCGACCCACTGGCCCAGGCGATGATCCTCACGGCCATCGTCATCACGATGGGCATCGCGGCGTTCGTCCTCTCGCTCGTATATCGGCTGTTCGTCATCAACCGCGACGACGTGGACGTCGACGACGACCCCGAGGACCGCAAGGTGGCCACCGGATCACTGCGCTCCGCGCCGGACCGTGACCGCAGCGACGACCCCGAGACCCTCGCCGACACCTCCGCGGGCGACCTCTTCGACGACGAGGGCAACCCGCTGACCGCCGAGGAATTCGCGAAACGACACCGCGAGGTGATCGAGACCGACCTGATGCCCGAGGACGCGGACGTCATCGACGAGGTCGGCCCCGACGGCCGCGACTCCTCGTCACCCGGCCCGACCGACGGGGGTAGCCGATGACCCCGCAACCGTCATGGGTTCCCGTGCTCATCGTGCTGCCGACGCTCGTACCGATCGTCGCGGCCGCCCTCACCCTGCTGCTGGGCCGCAGCCCACGAATCCAACGACCGGTCACCGTCGGCGCCATCCTCACCGCGTTCATCGCGTCGTGCGTCCTGCTCTGGCTGACCAACGAATACGGGACGTTCGCGGTCAATATCGGCGGGTGGGGCGACCGCGGATTCCCCAACGGCCCGCTCGGCATCACCCTTGTCGTCGACCAGCTGGCGGCGTTGATGCTGGTGGTGTCGACCATCGTGCTGCTGTGTGTCGTCGTCTACGCCATCGGCCAGGGCATCCGGGACGGCACGACACATCAGCCGGTGTCGATCTTCCTGCCGACCTACCTGATCCTCACCGCAGGCGTCTGCAACGCATTCCTCGCCGGCGACCTGTTCAACCTGTTCGTCTCGTTCGAGGTGCTGCTGGCGTCGAGCTTCGTACTGCTGACCCTGGGCGCCAGCGCCGAACGCGTCCGCGCGGGTGCGTCGTACGTGATGGTGTCGATGGTGTCGTCGCTGATCTTCCTGTCGGGGATCGCCTTCGCCTACGCGACCACCGGCACGCTCAACCTCGCGGAGATGGCCGCCCGTCTCGACGACGTCCCCGACGGCACCCGCAACGCGCTGTACGCGGTGTTGCTCGTCGCCTTCGGGATCAAGGCGGCGGTGTTCCCGCTGTCGAGCTGGTTGCCCGACTCCTACCCGACCGCGCCCGCCCCGGTGACCGCGGTGTTCGCCGGCCTCCTCACCAAGGTCGGTGTGTACGCGATCGTCCGTGCCCACACGCTGCTGTTCCCCGGCGGTTCCTTGGACACGATGTTGCTGATCGCCGGACTCGCGACGATGCTGATCGGCATCTTCGGCGCGATCGCCCAGTCCGACATCAAGCGGCTCCTGTCGTTCACCCTGGTCAGCCACATCGGATACATGGTCTTCGGGATCGCGCTGTCGTCGCGGTTCGGATTGTCGGCGGCGATCTACTACGTCGCCCACCACATCCTGGTCCAGACCACCCTGTTCCTGGTCGTCGGACTGATCGAGAGACAGGCCGGGTCGTCGTCGCTGCGCCGGCTCGGTGGGCTGATGGCCAGCCCCGTGCTCGCGGCGCTGTTCCTGATACCCGCGCTCAACCTGGGTGGGATTCCGCCGTTCTCCGGCTTCGTCGGCAAGGTCGCGCTGCTCGAGGCGGGCGTGCAGGACGGCTCGGTCCTCGCCTGGATCCTGGTCGCCGGGTCGGTGGTGACCAGCCTGCTCACCCTCTACGTGGTGGCACGCGTCTGGACCAAGGGGTTCTGGCGCCCACGTGCCGATGCGCCGGAGGGCGACCTGTCCGACAAGGCCCCGTCCGCGTTGCTCGACGAGAGCACCGACGTCGCTTTCGACGACCGCGACGATGTCGGCCGCATGCCTGCCGGGATGGTGGCGCCGACCGTGGTGATGGTGGTCGCCGGACTCGTCCTCACCCTGTTCGCCGGTCCGATCTTCGGTTTCACCGACCGCGCGGCCACCGACATCACCGACCGTGGCATCTACATCGAGGCGGTCCTGGGGAGTGACCGATGAACAACCGAGAGCCGGTCACCGTGCGGTCCCGCGTCATCACCGTGTGGCGGGTGTCGTTGCTGTTCCTGTTCTGGCACACGGTGAAGGTGCTGGTGTGGATTCGCGAGCGGGTGCGCATCCCACGCTGGCTGGGCAGCGACTCACGCGAGGTCGCGGTCCGCCTGTGGACCCTCGCGTGGTTGACGTTCGTCTGGGTGTTGTTGTGGGGCACCATCTCCTGGGCCAACATCATCGGCGGCCTGGTGCTGGCGATCGCCATCGTGACGCTGCTGCCGCTGCCCCGCGTGCCGGTCGAGGGACGCATCCATCCGATCGCGGTGGCGGTGATCCTCGGGCGTCTGATCGTCGACTTCTTCGTCTCCAGCGCGCAAGTGGCGTGGGCGGCCGTCCGGCCGGGAAAGCCCCCGCTCGGTGCGGTCATCCGCGTACGGGTGGCGATCAAATCCGACATGGTGCTGACACTGGCGGTCGACTACCTCAACCTCGTCCCCGGCACCATGGTGCTCGACATCGACCACCGACGCCGCATCCTCTACATCCATGTGTTCGACGTCCGGACCGAGAAGAAGGTACAGGCCTTCTACGATCAGGTCGCGTTTGTCGAGCGGTCGTTCATCCGGGCCTTCGAGCGCGACAGCGAATGGCATCCCAGCCCGTATCACGGCATCGACGACGACTACTACCACCGGGTGCACGAGATCGGTCGGGCCGAGACGGAGACGGCAGTTCCCGTTGTCTACACCAACAGGCAGTCCGGAGACCCGGGCGATGGGAGCGGCCGGTGAGTTACGTCTGGATCACCGTGAGTGCGATGCTGATGGTCGCCGCCGTACTCACCACCGTGCGGGTCCTGCGCGGACCGTCGTCGCTGGATCGTCTCGTCGCGCTGGACACCATGATCGCGCTGAGCATGTGCGGGCTCGCCGCCTGGGCCGCCTACAGCCGCGACTCGACCGTGGTCCCGGCGATCGTCGCGTTGTCGCTGCTGAGTTTCGTCGGTTCCGTGGCCATCGCGCGCTACCGGGTGAGGGACGACGAGACATGATCGGCGACATCATCTCCTCGGTCTTCCTGGTGCTCGGTGCGCTGCTGGCCCTGACCACCTCGATCGGCATGCTGCGGTTCAAGGACACGTTGAGCCGCATGCACGCGTCGACCAAGCCGCAGACCTTCGGGCTGTTGATGATGTTGATCGGCGCAATGATCCGTCTCGGCGGTCACGTCGACTTCGGCATGCTGGTGCTGGCCGGTTTGTTCGCGCTGATGACCGCACCCGTCATCGCCCACCGCATCGGCCGGCTCGTCTACCAGGAGCAGCGGGCCCGAGACGGGCTGATCTCGCGGGACGAGATGGAGAATCCGGCGGAGGATTAGCCAGACCACCCGTCTGCCGTCATGGACGCGAAACTGCGTCCGCGTTTCGTCAGTCCCCTCCTTCCACGCTTGCGCTATCCATTCGTGCGCGGGCGGTCTCCGCCGCCGACGCCCCCAATGAGAGCCACAAGGATGTCAGGTCGTCAGCCAGTTGACCGCGTGTCACCGCGAGAGACCCGTCGGCCCAGGCCAGGATCGCTTGCGCTGTACCGCCGACCACGAACGGCGGCGCAGTCTGGGCGAGCGAGTCCGCCTCGAGTCGGACGTCGTGAATAGTGCGGGCGTGCTCGATCAGAACCGCGGTCAGCCCGACAATCGCGTCGGTGCGGCGGGAGTCGACAACGGGCGTCCCGGCGGCTCCGCCCAGCAACACCCTCGCCTTTCGGCGATCAGTACCCAACACCCCGATGATCGCGTCGACCGCCGAGCGCGCCTGCACGTCGAGCGGACGGCCCAGCGTGTCGAGGTAGGCAGCCACCGCAGCGTCTGCAACCTGGGCTGAGAGGTCGTCTATCGCCGCCACCGCCACCGCGTCGAGATCGGCGAAGCTCTCGTAGAAGTAGCGCTTGTTGAGTTGTGCGTCGCTGCACAACCCGGCGACGGTGGTCGAACGCCAGCGACTCTCCGACATCGCGGTCAGCGCCGCATCGATCAGCGCGGCTCGACGACGCGCTACACGATCAGAAGCGGCCTCACCCCCATAGCTACGCTCCGGGCCCGTCGTGCTCACCTCGCCATCCTCCCATCGCCACCCGTCGACCGACCGTTGACAGGGGTAGGGTGATTCTGGCACATTCTTGTACCAGTTATTTCCGACACGATCGTGTATCAGAGAAGGACGAAGTGAATGACTGCAGAAGTCCAAAGCAGCGCCGGCCTCGCCGACGTGGGAACTGCGACAGCACTCGGCATGCTCGCCGAGCTACGCACGCTCGCCGACCACAGCCCGAACCGCGCACGCGTCGAGACGTGGCAGTACCTGGGTGCTCTCGGCGCCAGAGGGGACCGGGCGGCGCTGTCAGAGCTGTTCGGCGCAGGCCGTGAACCGCAGGGCCTCGACGGAAAGTTGGAGGGACAGATCGTCGGCAAGCTCTTCGGCATCCCGGAGGCACATCTGGCCAATCCGCTCATGAAGATCGACCCCACCTGGCGTGGCAAGAGCTTCGATCTGGCTGCCGGAACCGGCCTCAATCGTCTGTCCCCGATCGCGGCGGTGGTCATGCCGATCATCACGCTCGGCTACCTCCGTCTGCGCCCGCGGAAGGGCGAGATGGAGGGCTTTCATTTCGACCACGCCGTCAGCCAGGGCCTCATCGAGCCACGGGTCCGCGTCCGCGCCCTGGACTATGGCGTCCCGGAGTACAAGAACCCGAGCATACGAACGTTCCCCATCCGCCGCACCCGCGATGAGATCGTCGAACTGACCCCGGGTGTCTATCTCGGTCGAGCGCTGTTGTTCACCGGCGGTGAGACCCGACTGATCGCCTATTTCGCACTCCGCCACCCCGTGGGTAGTCCGCTGTGATCAGCCTCAACGGCGCGCGGGTATGCGTCACGGGGGGCGCGCGCGGTATCGGCGCGGCGACTGCGGCCTGTGCGGTGCAGCGCGGTGCGACGGCCTGGATCGGCGATCGTGATCTGGCTGCGGCTTCCGAAACGGCAGCGGCACTCGGCGATCGAGCCCATGCAGTCCACCTCGATGTCACGGACACGGCATCGTTCAAGGATTTCGTACAGACCGTAGCCGATGACGGACCGATCGACATGTTCGTCAACAATGCCGGGATTCAGCACATGGGTCGCTTCGTCGACCAGGACCTCGACGCGCTGCGCCGCGAACTGGACATCAACCTCGGTGCGGTCGTCACCGGTACGCATCTTGTGCTGCCCGAGATGATCCGGCGCGGACGCGGACACGTGGTGAACGTATCCTCCATGGCGGGCAAAGTCACCACCCCGGGGATCGCCACGTACTGCGCGTCCAAATACGGTGTCGTCGCGCTCGATCGCGCGATCCGCGCCGAACTCGCGGGTTCGGGCGTGACACTGACCACGATCATGCCCGCGGCGACCCGTACCGACCTCACGTCAGGAGTCCGTCTGCGGTTGCAGCCCACCCTGAAACCGGAGCAGGTGGCGACCGCGATCATGGACAGTGCAGGGCACTGCCGCGATGAGGTGACAGTTCCGCGCTATCTCGCACCCATCAGCCTGGCCGAGGAGATCGTTCCCACACCGATCTTGTGGTGGCTCAAGCGATTCGTCGGAGGCGCCGATTACGGCGCGTTCGACGCAGATCAGCGCCAGTCCTACCTCGATCGAAGCCGGGCCTCGTGAGGGTTGGCCATGGCACTCAGCCGAGCTCGGCGACCACCGACGCCACCACCTCGCGCAAGCTGCGGGTTTGCCGGTAGACCTCCCGCTGTCGTTGATAACTCGTGCCGTGCGTGGCGATCTCGGCGATCCGACCGAGCTCGGCGACGCAGTTGAGTTCACGCGCAATGGGTTCGAGGCGGACGAGCAGATCGGCGAGGTCGTCGGTGACGAGCCGCTCGGTGCAGTCGGCGTCGAGAATGACGATGGCGTCGAGGCCGTACCGTGCGGCACGCCACTTGTTCTCCTGGACCAGCCAGGGCGCCATCTGCGGCAGTGTCTCGCCCGCCTCGAGCCGACGGTCCAATTCGACGACGAGACAGTGGATCAGCGCGACGATCGCCGCGAGGTCGGTCAGGTTCGTCATCCCGTCGCACACCCGAACCTCGATGGTGCCCAGATGTGGCGAGGGCCGGATGTCCCAACGGATCTCGTTGATGTGATCGATGATGCCGGTGGTCTTCTGGTCGGCGACGAAGGCCTCGAACTCTGCCCAGGTACCGAACTGGAACGGCAGCCCCGCAGTGGGCAACTGTTGGAACATCATCGCCCGGTTGCTGGCGTACCCGGTGTCCTGACCCGCCCACATCGGCGACGACGCGGACAGCGCGAGCAGGTGCGGATAGTAGTTCAGCAGCGCGTCGAGAATCGGCAACACCTTGTCGCGGTGGCTGATCCCCACGTGGACGTGGACACCCCAGATGAGCATCTGCCGACCCCACCACTGCGTGCGCTCGATCAGTTCCGCGTAGCGATGCCCCTCGGTGAGGAGTTGCGTCGACCATTCGGCGAACGGGTGGGTTCCTGCGCCGTAGAGATCGACCCCGAGTTGCTCGGTGTGGTCACGGACCGCATCGAGCGTGCCGCGCAGATCCGCCATCGCCTCCGGTGTGTCCCGGCAGACCCCGGTGACGATCTCGACCGTGTTGCGGAGCAGTTCCTTGTGCACCTTGCCGCGCCGTTCCGGTGACTGCTCGGACACCAGCGCGAACAGGTCGGCCGCCGAGTTCGACAGATCGCCGGTTCCCTTGTCGGTGAGGGCGAACTCCCATTCGACCCCCAGCGACGGGGTCGGTGATCCGTCGAACTCGATCGGGGTGATCACGGCGTCAGCTCAACCGAGCTGCCAGGGTCACTCTTGTGCCTCGATGACCCCACACGCGATACGGCTGCCGGCGTCACCAGTCGACATCGTCTCCTCGTCGGGGGCCGGCGCGTAGCGCGTGGGGATGTTGGCGAAGTTGCTGGGCCGCTCGTGGATGATGATCGACTTGCCCACGATCTGTTCCAGCGTCACCCAATCGGTGGTGGTGACGGTCTCGGCCGTGCCGTCCTCGAGGACGTTGACGTTGACGAGGTCACCGCTGGCCGGGTGGCCGGTGTTGCCGTCGACCTGCAGATGACCGCCGGCGCTGGTGAAGGCGCCGTCGCCGCCCGTCTCGCACTCGCCGTTCTCGTGGATGTGCATGCCGTGGAATCCGGCCGGAATACCGCTGTCGGCGTTGAGACGCACGGTCACCTGCACCGACGAACCACTGGGCATGAACATCGCCTCGCCGACCGTCTCGCCCTGGTCGTCGATCAGGTTGGCGGTCGCTTCCTCTTCCGGCGACTGGCCGATGCCGTCGGCGTCGTCGACCTCGCCGGGGGGTGCCTGGTTGCCGGTGACCACCGACGGGGTCGTGCCGGGTGCGTCCGTCGGCTCCTCGTCGGGGCTGCACCCGGCGAGCACAGCGCCGGCGATACCGGCGGAGGCGAGCACGGCGAGCGTGCGACGGATGCTGCTGGTCCTGGCGGTCATGTCACTCCTTGGTCGTCAACGGGCCGAGATGTCGGGGTCGGAGAGTTCGCGGGGTCATCTGCTGACCACGACGACGGGGATGCCGTCGGCGCACTCGGTGAACGACGACGGACGCGGATCGACACTGGCGTCGCCACCGAGGGCTTCGGCGACCTCGTCGGCGGCCGAGCGCTGTCCGTCGTCATAGAAGATCGTGTTCTCCGTGATCGACGCGGTGGAGAGGTTACCCGGCTCGGCGGTGTCAAAACCCGCCGCCTCCAGCGTCTCCGTGACGTCGGCGGCCAGCCCGGCGATCGAGCCGGCGTTGAAGACGCACAGTTGCGGGCTGTCGGCGGAGACCGACGGGGACGACGGCGCCGAGGAGGTTGTCGTGGTGGCGACCTGGCTCTGCGCCGCCTCGAGTTCCTGTTCGGGATCGTCACCGCTCGTCGCTGCGGAGTGCCAGCCGAGGCCGAGGAAGACGATGGCCACCGCCATCAACAACATGGCCCCCGCCCGCAGCGGCAGGCGACTCGGCTCGCGATCAGGATTCATCACCGAGAACCATACTTCACATCCGAACCTCTGCCCGTCGCGGTCGCGGCAGCCGCGGATGCGGTCGGATCAGGTGATCTCGAAGCCGAGACGGCGGGCGGCGCGGGCCTTCTGACGCGAGGCCCGCAGCCGGCGCAGACGCTTCACCAGCATCGGGTCCGCGGCAAGCGCCTCCGGCCGGTCGACGAGGGCATTGAGCACCTGGTAGTACCGCGTCGCTGACAATCCGAAGAGCTCTTTGATGGCTTCTTCCTTGGCGCCGGCGTACTTCCACCACTGCCGCTCGAACGACAAGATGTCATGCTCCCGACGGGACAGACCGTCGGAGCCGACCTCATGCGGATCGACCGGGTTCGTCGTTTCGGCGGATGTATCTGTGGGTGTGGGTTGATCGCCCTGCTTCTGGCTTCGCGCAGCTGCGCCGTCCATCTCGCTCCCTCAAGATCGCCTCGTGCACATCACATCACCGACCTGACCGGCGACCACCGCCCCGATCCGTTTCGGTCACCACCGACCGGATGATTCAGGTCACCGAACAAATCACAGCAATGTGGTTCGCAGATCATCTAACCACGATCCGCCATCGGCTTCGCGGTGTGACTCGCCACGAGAACCCCGACCCGCGACGACCGGGCAGAGGGCGTGCGGTCGCTCGGTAATCTGTCCCGCATGGCAATACTCCCGATCTGCATCGTCGGCGAACCGGTTCTGCACCATCCCACCGAACTCGTCGACATCGATGCCGACCGCCGGCCGGCGCCGGAGCTGGTGCAGCTGCTCGACGACATGTACGAGACGATGACCGCCGCCAACGGCGTCGGGCTGGCCGCCAATCAGGTCGGGGTGGCCAAGCGGATGTTCGTCTACGACTGCCCCGACGGGGATCGCAGCGAGCCACGCCGCCGCGGCGAGGTCATCAACCCGGTGCTCGAGACCTCCGAGATCCCGGAGACCATGCCGGATCCCGACGACAACGACGAAGGCTGCCTCTCGGTGCCCGGCGAACAGTTCCCGACCGGACGTGCGGACTGGGCCCGGGTGACGGGCCTGGATCGCAACGGCGACGAGGTGATGATCGAGGGCACCGGCTTCTTCGCGCGGATGCTGCAGCACGAGGTCGGTCATCTCGACGGATACCTCTATGTGGATGTACTGATCGGGCGCAACGCCCGGGCCGCGAAGAAGGCCATCAAACGCAACGGCTGGGGTGAGCCCGGCCTGACATGGCTGCCCGGTTCGGTCGACGACCCGTTCGGTCACGACGACGACTGAACCCGGTCCCGCGGTGACTTCCGACGACTCCGATGCCCTCCCGTCCGGCGATCGGGTCCCGTTCGTCGGCGACCGGGTGGTGGTGCGCTACCGACTCGGCGACGCCACCCCGGCCGACTGGCGTGGCGAAGCCTCCGCCGCCCTCTCCGATGTGACCGGCATCCTGCTCGACGACGGCGACCCGCTGGTCGTCGACCGGGACGGGCCGCAATCGATACCCCGCTCGGCGGTCGTGTCGATCCGGCAGCTGTCGCGCGTGACGGTACGCAACTCGGAGATCCGCAGGTTGGAGTCCGCGGCTGCCGACGGCTGGCCGGGCACCGACACCGCGACGATCTCGGGATGGGCACTGCGTGCAGGCGGCGGATTCACCCGGCGCGCGAACTCGGCGGTGCCCCTGGAGTTCGGGTCGGGCACCGACGAGGCCACTCTGGCCGCCGTGCGTGGCTGGTACCGGGCGCGGGGTCTACCAACGCTCGTGGCCCTGCCCGAACGGCTCGTCCCGGCGGGCCAGATCGACGGCCGCCCGATCAGCGGCGAGATCCAGGTACTCGTCCGCGACGTCGATGTCGAAGACTCCTCGACACCGAGTGACGTGCGGCTCGACGACGCGCCGACCTCCGCATGGTTGCGGGCCTACCGAGGTCCGGAGGTCGACGTCCCGACCGCCGCGGCCGTCGTCGCGGCCTCCCGTGGACCGGTCGTGTTCGCGTCGCTGGGCGACGCCGAGCCGCAGGCGATCGGCCGCGCCACCGTCACCTCGTCGCCCGACGGCGTCCGCTGGCTCGGCGTGAGCGCACTCTGGACGGCACCGTCGAGACGACGGGAAGGCCTGGCGAACGCGGTGCTGACCGCGCTCATCGCGTGGGGAGCCCGGCAGGACGCGGCGCGGATTCATGTGCAGGTGGAGGCGGAGAACCGCACCGCCGGGACCTGGTACCGCAGGCACGGTTTCGGCCTGCACCACACGTCCCGCTATCTGGAGCTGTGACTCGAGGACATACGCTGAGCGCGTGACGACGGGGAACTCAGCGACACGACGGCGGACCGTGTGGTCGGGCCTCGGACTGCTGGTTGCGGTCGCCGTCATCGCCTTGACCTGGGGCTTCACCGGGTCCGACAACTCCGGGCACGAGCAAAGCACCGGTCGGGCCGCCGTCGGCACCACGTCAGCACAGGTCCCCGATGTGCCCGATCATGTGATGGCCACAATGGCGTTGATCGACGCCGGTGACTGGCCCGAGGCAGCGGACGCCCCCGGCACACGCGGCGGGGGCGTCTTCCGCAACAACGAAGGACTCCTCCCCGACTTCGACTCGCAGGGTCGGCCGATCAGCTACCAGGAGTGGGACGTCAATCCCAAGGAGCCCGGCCAGAGCCGCGACGCCGAACGCATCGTCACCGGCAGCGACGGCTCCGCCTGGTACACCGACGACCACTACCGGTCCTTCGTCCCGATCCGGGGTCCCGACCAGTGAGCGCCGCGCGAATCCCACGAGTACCCGCCGACCGCTTCCTCACCGACGCCGGACGCGACGGCCCCGTCGTCGGTGTCGTCGTCGGCGACCGCACGCCGGACGACGCGGCAGGGGTTGTCGTGCGCCGGGTCGACGGTCGCGAGATGCCCACCATCGCAACCATGTTGGACGAGTTCGCCCGAGCGTGGCAATTCCCGGAACACTTCGGGCACAACCGCGACGCCTTCGACGACTGCATGCGCGACCTCGACGGGATGCTGCCCGATGACGAGCCCCGCCCGACGACCTTCGTCACCGTCGTCGACCACGCCGAGAGCCTGCTGCGCCGCGAACCGGACCAATTGCGCTGGCTCGCGAACTCCCTGTCGTTCTATCGGGAGCACTACCGCGACGTCGCCACCCCGTCGGCCGGGTTCGCGGTGCTACTGCTGACCCCGCAGCCGTTGGCGACGTGGGTGGAGAACCGCTGGCAGGAGGCCGGCTCCGACATCGCCGAGATCGAGGACCTGTAGATAGATGCGCATCGCCACCTGGAACGTGAACTCCATCCGCGCTCGGTCGGAGACCGTCGTCGAATGGATGGAACGCAACGACATCGACGTGCTGGCCATGCAGGAGACCAAGTGCCGCGACGATGAGTTCCCGCTGATGAGCTTCCTCGCCGCCGGCTACGACGTCAGCCACATCGGCACCGGCGGGTTCAACGGCGTCGCGATCGCCTCCCGGATCGGGCTCGAGGAAGTCGAGATCGGCTTCGAAGGGCAGCCGACCTTCGGCGCGGACACCACCACGCCTGCCCGCGAGGCCCGCGCGATCTCCGCACGCTGCGGCGACGTCCGGGTGTGGAGCCTGTACGTACCCAACGGACGTGCGCTCGACAATCCGCACTACCGGTACAAGCTCGACTGGCTCGGCGCACTGCGGGACATCTCGGCACTGTGGCTCGCCCACGATCCGGCCGCACAGGTCGTGCTCGCCGGCGACTGGAACGTGATCCCGACCGACGACGACGTCTGGGACCCCGCGGTGTTCGACGGACACACGCACGTATCCGATGCGGAACGCTCCGCCGTGCAGGCGTTCGGTGAGATCGGGTTCCGGGACTCCGTGCTGCCCTATGCCGACGGCTACACATTCTGGGATTACCAGCAGCTGCGCTTCCCCCGGAACGAGGGCATGCGCATCGACTATCTGCTCTGCTCACCGGCTTTCGACGACCGGGTGAGCGGCGCTCGCGTCGACCGGGAGGCCCGCAAGGGCAAGGGCGCCAGCGATCACGCGCCGGTGGTCGTCGACTGTTGATCCGAGCAGGTGAACCCTTAGGTTAGGCTGCACGCATGACCCGTGCGTTGCGTATGCTGCTCGTGTCGATCGCCTCCCTGATGGTGGCGTCTCTCGCACTGAGTGCCTGCAGTTCTCCGGACGAATCCGCCGATGAAGGCGCTCCGATCCAGGTCAACACGTCCAAGGGGTCGGTGACCATCAATGGCGTCCCCCAACGGATCGTCGCACTGGGGGCGCAGTGGATCGACGTCACCCTGGCGTTCGGGATCACCCCGGTCGCATACCTGGACAACATCCAGATCCTCACCGGCAATCCGCCCCCGTGGTCGAACAACCAACTGCAGGAATCCACTCCGCTCACCACCGATGACATCGTCGCCCAGGTCGCGAAGGCCGAGCCCGATCTCATTCTGGCCACCTCGTACATGGCCGACGGGCAGCCGGAGCTGTACGAGAACGTCAGCAAGCTCGCGCCGACCATCCCCGGCATCAGCGGGCAGCAGATCGATCCGTGGCAGGACATGGTGACGTTCCTCGGCACGGTTCTGCGCGAACCCGAGAAGGCCCAAGAGATCACGGCCGGCGTCGACGAGAAGATCACCGCCGCCAAGGAGGACATGCCCGGCCTCGAAGGCAAGACCTACACGATGGCCTACATGTTCTCCAACGACCAGATCCAGGTGATGGCCGATCCCGAGGACGGCGCCACCTATCTGTTCCGATCGCTGGGCATGAGCATCGCCCCGCAACTCGTCGAACAGTTCCGACGTAACGGGCAACCCCGGTACCCGATCTCGACCGAGAACGTCCCGATGCTCGACTCGGATCTGCTGGTGGTGACCGCGAACACCGATCAACAGATGAGCACGTTGGAGGGGCTGCCGGGATATCAGGGCCTGCGGTCGGTGGAGAGCGGAGCGGTCAGCCGGCTCTCGGTGGCCGAGATCAGTGGGCTCAACGAACCGACGCCGCTGTCGATCCCGTACGTGCTGGACAAGATGTATCCCGCGTTGCAGCGTGCGGCCGCCTGATCAGCTCTGATGACCGACGGCGGTACGGTGCAGACCGTCTACGAGCTCGCTCCGGGCGCCCGCGTCCTGCTGGGCGGCGGAGGGGTCGCGGTGATCCTGCCCGCGAAGTTCCGGCTCGACGGACTGACCCGAGCGCAGATGGTGCTACTGCGGTCGCTCAACGCGGGTCCGATGACCTTGCCTGAGGGTTCCGATGCGGACGTCGACGGCCTCGTCGAGCGGCTGATCGACGCCGGCGCATTGTCCATGACGGTGTCCGCGGGCAGTCGAGAGTTGTACTCACTGCGCCCCTTCCGACGACCGCCGACTCCGCGTCCCGCGACCGCCGACGTCGGCGACGACATCGAGTTGTCGCGGTTCACGGTGATCCGACGCGAGGATGGCGCTGTCGTCGCCGAGAATCCCCGTAGCTGGTGCGACATCGAGATCCACGATCCAGAGATCCTCGCCGCCGCGAGTGGCCTTGGTCCCGATTCGTCGGAATCGGCACTGCAAGGGCGGCTGCGGTCCGATCTCGTCTGGTCGGGTCACGCGGTCACCGCCTGCCGCGAGCGGGCCGAGTTCCCCACCCGCAGTTGGAGTCCGCACGAACTGTGGTTCCATCGCCACAGCACCGTCGGCGACCGGGCGACCAACTGGCAGCACTTCGGTCCGACGCGTTGGGCCGATGGCACCTTCGAGCCCGTGCCCGCCCGGCGGGATGTCTACCCCGGTGAGCCGATCCCCCTGCCCGTGCCCGATCTTGCTTCGCTGAGGTCCGCCGACCGCCCGTTGACTGCCGTGGTCGAAGACCGGAAGTCGGTGCGCGACTTCGACGACGCGCATCCGATCTCGCTCGCGGAACTGGGTGAGCTGCTGTTCCGGTGCGCACGTACCCGCAGCGTCCGGACCGTGAACGCCGACCGCCCGGTCCCCGAGGAGCTCCCGTCCCGGCCGTATCCGTCGGGCGGATCACTGTACGAGCTGGAGATCTACCCGGTTGTGCGGACCGCCGACGGCGCGGAACCGGGGATGTACCACTACGATTCGTTCGACCATGTATTGCGGCCGGTCGCGTCCTACGACAGTCCCGCGGTCGCCAAACTGGTCGCACCCGCGTCGCTGACCCTCGCCGATGGCCAACTGCCGCAGGTACTCCTGGTGTTGGCGGCACGGCCCGGCCGGATCATGTGGACCTATGAGCAGATGCCCTACGCGGTGATCCTGAAGCATGTCGGCGTGCTGACGCAGACGCTCTATCTCACCGCCACGGCCATGGGACTCGGTGGCGTGGCCCAGGGGTACGGCGACACCGCCGCATTCGGCGAGGCCACCGGCGTCGATGAACTCGTCGAATGCAATGTCGGGAGTTTCGTCGTGGGGACGCCGCGGAGGTAGTTGCGCTGCGATTCAAGGGTCACTCAGCGTGCGGACCATGCCGATTGACGGAGGAGACGCGCCCCGTTGAGTGCAACGAGAATGGTGGAGCCTTCGTGACCGGCGACCGCCAGAGGCAACGGGAGGCTGCCCACCAGGTCCCAGGTGACCAGGGTGAGTATGACGGTGGCGGCAATGCACAGATTGGCGGCGACATACCGTCGCGCTCGGCGCGACAAGCGAATGAGAGCGGGCACCGCGCCGAGGTCGTCGCGCGTGATGATGGCGTCCGCGGTGTCGAGCGCAAGGTCTGATCCGTAGCGGCCCATTGCGATGCCTGTGCTGGCGGCCATCAGCGCCGGCGCGTCGTTGATGCCATCGCCCACGAGGAGTACGCGTTGGCCCGCACGCTCGGCATCACGAACGATGCGAGTCTTGTCCTCGGGGAGGAGTTCTGCGTGGATCGACCCGATGTCGCAACTCTCGGCGACCTGCGCTGCCGCGGAAGCGTGGTCTCCAGTGAGCACGTGAACTGGCTCGGCGGTGAGACCGCTGACAGCTCGAACGGCGGCCGGAGCGCCATCCCGCAGTTGGTCGGAGAGCTCGATCCGGCCGATCTCCTCACCGTCGACGAACACCCCGACCACGGTGCCGACCGAATCAGCCGCGGTCGCGCGCTCGACCGTGACCCGGTGCCCGTCCACCCGGCCCACTACGCCACGGCCGGGTAAGGCACGGAACTGCGCCACGGGGGACACGTCGAGGGATCGCTCGACAGCCGCTCTCACGAGGGCACGTCCGAGTGGATGTTCGCTTGGCGTTTCGACTGCGGCCGCGTAGGCGAGGACTTCGGAGCGCTGCCACCGTGACAGCGTGGTGACGTGTGTGACTTCCGGCCGGCCTTCGGTGAGAGTGCCCGTCTTGTCGAAGGCGACCACGGTGGTCTGGCCGACGGTTTCCATGACCGCAGCCGATTTCACCAGTACGCCATGTTTTCCGGCGTTGGCGATCGCGGCCAAGAGTGGTGGCATCGTCGAGAGAACAACGGCGCACGGCGATGCGACGATCATGAACACGATCGCTCGCAGCAGCGCGTCTTCGAACGAGCTGCCGAACACCATGATCGGCACGCTCAGAACCAGCAGCGTCGCAACGATCACGGTCATCGAGTACGCCTGCTCGACCCTGTCGACGAACAACTGTGTCGGAGCCTTGGTCGCAGACGCTTGTTCCACGAGCGCAACGACGCGGGCGATGACCGATTCCGACGCCGGTCGAACCACCTCGACCGTCAGCGCCCCGGTTCCGTTCACGGTTCCCGAGAGCACTTCATCACCGACTTCTCTTGCAACCGGCACTGATTCGCCGGTCACTGCCTGCTGGTCGACCTCGCTCACGCCGCGCACGACCACCCCATCGGCACCGATCCGCTCGCCTGGGCGGACGAGGACGTGTTGCCCGACCTGCAGTTCCCGGCATTCGATCAACCTGGTCGTCCCGTCGGCATCGACCAGAGTGGCTCGCTCGGGAGCCAAGCCGAGAAGTGAGGTGACGGAGTCTGCGGTGCGTTGGGTCACGACATTCTCCAACGCCCCCGATGCCGCGAAGATCACGATGAGCAGAGCACCGTCGAATACCTGACCGATCGATGCCGCAGCGATCGCAGCGACAATCATCAGCAAGTCGACGTCGAGAGTCCGCTCGCGCAGCGCCTGCAACCCGGCCACCGCAGGACCCCAGCCGCCGCTGATATAGCACGCCAGATACGCCATCCACCACAGCCATTCAGGAGCGCCGACGAGCTGCAGTCCCCATCCGAGAGCGAAACCCGCGAATGCGATCACCGCCCATCGCACCGCCGGCAACCGCAGTCCTGTCCGGACGATCGACGGGGGCGGCGCAAGCACACGTCCGGCGCCCTTCTCGGCGACCCGTGTCGTCGCGGTCATCGCTGGCCCTCCTCCGGTGACTCGGCAACTGGCTGACCCTCAAGACCAGAATGTATGAAGATGTCTTCATATTTCAAGTCGGCGGTATGATTTTGCTTCATGGGACACGGAGTCGAGGGGCGACATCGTCCGAGCGCTCGCTTGGATCCGGACTCCGCCGCCCATGTCGCGACGACGCTGCAAGCGCTCGCCACGCCGAGTCGCCTCCTCATCCTCACCGAACTACGCCAGGGCCCCCGATCGGTGACCGACCTCGCCGACAGCATCGGAATGGAGCAATCGGCGGTATCCCACCAGCTGCGACTCCTGCGCAACCTCGGCCTGGTGACCGGCACACGCGCGGGCCGATCGATCACCTACAGCCTGTACGACAATCACGTCGCTCAACTTCTCGACGAGGCGGTCTATCACAGCGAACACCTGCGGTTGGGCCTCGCCGACCGCCCGCGGGAAGCAACCTAGACGCTCCAGACGGTGACGCAGAAAATTGGCATCACCAAAAGTTTGACTTCGAACACAAGTTCGAATACCTTGGTTGTCAGCAGGCCGAGATGATGACGAACATGCCGCACCGGATAAGCACGCACAGGAGCGAATGCGCTGCTCGGGCGCGGTAGGAAACCCAGAACGGCCGCCTGCATCACCGGTTACGCCGGTGCCGTTGTCGTATCTGCTGGGGAGTCGTCATGTCTGTCACTGCTGCACTGTCTGTATCTGCTGAACTGTCTGTATCTGCGGAGCTATCTCCATCTGCCGAGCTGTCCGCGGTGGGATCGATTCTGCGCGAATTGCACTGCGATGACCTGTCGGGCCGCGACACCTTCGACGCCATGGGTCAGCTGCTGACGCTACGCAACCTCATCGATCACCAGGCCGCCCGTCTGGCCGCACAACTCGACCGACTCGGTGTGGCCCGCGACCACGGCCGCAGTACCCGCGAACTGCTCATCGTGATGGGCTTCGCACCATCGGTGGCGCAACGACTGCTGCGTATCGCCGGATCGTTGGAGGCGTTGCCGACGCTGGATGCCCACGCCGCCGACGGCGCGATTCCCGCCGAACACGTCGACGCCATCGTCCGCGGAGTCAGCCACATCGCCGGCAGATCAGCGGAACCGATCGACGACGCGCTGCGTCTAAATCACGTGACCGATCTTCTGGGACAGTTCTTTTCCGGCGCCACCCCCGCCGACATCGACAAACGTGCCCGCACCCTGGGCAACCAACTCGCTGCCGACACCGACGGCCTGCCCGCCGCCGAAGACCGCGAACTCAACGAACTCGCCCACCACCGCGACACCGACGGCCGCCTCCACCTCGAAGCCAGCCTCGACATCGAAGTCGGCGAAAAACTCTGCGCCGCACTCAATGCCCTCGGCGCACCCCGCCCCCAACCCGACGGCTCCCGCGACCCCCGCAGCATCGCCCGCCGCCACGCCGACGCCCTGGACACCATCCTGGACATCGCGGCCCGCATGCCCAGCGACATCGCCAGCGCCGCACCCAAAACCCAACTGCTGCTCACCATCCCCGCCGACACCCCGACACTGGCCGAACTCGACCTCATGGGCTCGGTCACCCAAGCGACCCTGCGCCGACTGTCCTGCGATGCCGCCACCACCACCCTGCTCGTCGACGACGAACGCGTCCCCCTCGACATCAGCCGCGAGAAACGACTGGTACCGCCACATATCCGAAAAGCGTTGCACGTCAGAGACGAATGCTGCGTCAAATGCGGCGCACCCGCCAACCGCACCCAAGCCCATCACCTGACCCACTGGATCGATGGCGGGGACACCAGCCTCGACAACAGCTGCCTACTCTGCAGTGCCTGCCACACCGACATCCACCACAACGGCTGGGAAGTGTTCCTCGGCAGCGACCGCCACCCCTGGCTCATCCCACCCGCCGCCGTCGACCCGACCCGCACGCCGCTACCGGCCCACAACCGCCGATCCATGAATCTCGACAACCTACCCAGCGCAGCCTGACCGTGTCCCAGCCAGTAGCCGCCCCACAGATCTCGATACGCCACCTCGCCTAGCGGCTCGGCGGCTACTCGATCAGCAAGACCGCACCCGACCTCGTCGGGACCGCATCTGTACCTTGACAACTCAACAGTGTGAACAAGTCTGCTGATCGAGTGAACGGACGTCGCGACGGGCGCGACGACATCGCGGTCACTCGATCAGCGGGCTCGATCAGCTGGCTTGGCCGGCGACCGCCGACGCCAACGCGGAGACCGACAGCTGCCACAGCTCGGTGAGTCGCTCGGCCTCTGCCGCGGTGAGCAGACCCTCGCCGTAGCGCCAGTTGGCGACGAGTTGCGGACCGTCCTCGGTGGCGCGCACCACGGCCACCACGTCGAGTGTGTATCGAAGTGGCAGATCGGGTTCCGGATCGGTGGGGAGTCGATCGTTGAGCTCGAGGTCGGTGATCGGACTCCAGGGCTGCCACGGAACGCCACCACTGCTCGAATCCCCACCACTGCGCGGATCAGCACCGTGCAGATCGAAGCGGCCGAGATAGTTGAACTCGATCTGCGGTTCGCGCGCATCGACCAGTTCGTCGACACCGCGGACATACTTCAGGATGCCGAAATCGATTCCGCTGCCGGGGATCGTGGAGAGATCGGTGGCGACGTCGTCGAGCAGACGGGCGGCGGCGGCCCGATCTCCGGCGGCCTCCGTGGGGTCGAGATCGTGTCCGACGCCGAGCCGGACCGGATAGACGGTGGTGAACCATCCGAGGGTTCGGGTCGTGTCCACGGACGGGCCGGCCAGTTCGTCGTCGCGTCCGTGCCCTTCGAGCGCCACGTAGGCGCCCTGAGCCGGATCGTCGCCGCGTTCCCGCCGCCATCCGGCGATCGTCACGGTCAATGCGGCCAGCAGGAATTCGCGCATGCCGATGCGTTTGTCCAGCGAGCCGAGAATGGTCCCGGTGATGTCGACCGGCGTCAGGGTGACCGCGGACCGCAACGACGACCAGGTGTCGACGGCCGGGTCCGGCATGCGCACACCGATCGGGCCGTCGGGTGCGGACACCTGCGAGACCCAGTGGTCGAGTTGTGCCGACACCTCCGGGCGATCGGCGCGACTACGCATCTCGGCGCACCAGTACCGGTAGTCGGTGCGCTCGGCGTCGATCGTCGGCGGTGTACCGGCGGCCAGAGCCGCACCGGCGCCCGCGAGGTCTCCGAAGATGATCTGCCAACTGACCGCGTCGACGGCCAGGTGATGGATCGCGAGCAGCAGGATGTCCTGCGCGCCTGGTCGGTTCAATCGAACCGCGGCCAGCATCCGCCCCTGATCGGGGTCGACGGCGTCGTTCGCGCGTCGAGCAGCGGTGGTGATGGTCGCGGGCAGATCAGCGCTCGGCATCGAGTGGAGAACCGTTGCGGCGTCAACGGTTCTCTCGTCACGGGTGACGACACCCGTGGCGGTACGCGTGGCCCGCAGCATGTCGTGGCCGTCGATGAGGGCCTGCAAGACCGAACGCAGGTCGTCGTCGGCGAGGCCAGACGGCAACGCGAACAGCACGGTCTGGGTGAATCGTCGATCGTTGCCGTACTCGTCGAGCCATTCGACGATGGGCAGGGCGGGCACGATGCCGGGACCTGCGCGGGTGGCGTCGGGTTCATCGACGTGGCGGTCGATGGCATCCGCGAGGTCGGCGACCGTGGGATGCGCCAGCACCATCCGCGGAGTCGCGGTCAGGTCGTGCTCGCGCAGTGCGTGCACCGCGGCCATGGCAACGATGCTGTCGAGGCCGAGGTCGAAGAAGTCCTCGTCGGCCGCCGGGGTACTCCCCAAGACCGCAGCGATCACCGACGACACCACGCGGCCGGTGGGGGTCAGATCGGCGGTGTCCGCGCCGGCGCGTGCCTGCAGCGCCTGCGCCGCAGACTGGGCCAGGGCACGGCTGTCCACCTTGCCGTTGCTGTTCATCGGCAACACCGGCAGCGTGACGATCCGGGTGGGCACCATGTGAGCGGGCAGCAGTTCGCCCAACTCCGAGCGCACCCGGCGCGCGTCGAGTTCGGTACCGGCAGCGAAGCCGACGAGCGCCGGACCGGCCGTACGGTCGACCACCACCACAGCGGCCGCCCGAACCCCGGGCAGCCGCCGCAGCGCCGCCTCGATCTCGCCGGTCTCGATGCGGTAGCCGCGGATCTTCACCTGGTCGTCGCGGCGACCGACGAAGATGATGTCGCCACGTTCGTTGCGGCGCACCAGATCTCCTGTGCGATACATCCGTTCCCCGACGGCGAACGGGTCGGCCACGAAGCGTCCGGCGGTCATCGCCGCCTTGCCTGTGTAGCCGCGGGTGACCTGCGCACCAGAGAGATACAACTCCCCGGCGATTCCGGTGGGCACCTGACGCAGATGGGAGTCGAGGATATAGGCGGCCGTGCGGTCGGTGGGTGAACCGATCGTGGGCACGGGTGAGTCCGGTATCCGCGCAACCACCGCTTCCACCGTGGTCTCGGTCGGGCCGTAGCAGTTGTGTGCGGTGGTGCCGGGTAGCTCGCTCAACTGCTGCCAGAGCGCGGGGCCGATCGCCTCACCACCGAGCGCCAGTACGGACAGATGAGCGTGGCCGACGCCATCGTCGCCGACCAGCCCGGCCGCGGCGAGCTGACCGAACATCGACGGTGTCGTGTCGATCATGTCGATGGCGCGGTCGGCGAGTCCGGCGACGAGGCGGCCGGCGTCGCGCATCTCGTCCTCCCCGAACAGGTGCACCGCGTGGCCGTCGAGGAGCGCCGCCAGCGGCTGCCACGATGCATCGAAACTGAATGTCCAGGCGTGCGCCACCCGCAGCGGCCGGCCGAGCCGCTGCCGCGCCGGGTTGAGCATGTGATCACGGTGGTCGCGGCAGTAGCTCACCAATGCCCCATGGGTTCCGATGACGCCCTTGGGTTCTCCCGTCGACCCCGACGTGAAGATCACATACGCGGCGCTCTCCGGCCAGAGTGCCGGCGGTGTGAATTCACCGGGGCGGGCGGCGATCCTCTCGGCCGTCGCCATGTCGTCGAGGACCACCGCAGCTACCCTGCCGTCGGTCTGGAACCGCGGCACGTTGGCCAGGTCGGTCACGACGACCCGTGTGGCGGACTGCTCGAGCATGTTGGCGATCCGCTGATCTGGCAATGCGACGTCGACCGGGACGTATGCGCCGCCGGCGAGCATCGCGGCCAGGATGGTGATGACCGAATCCGCCGATCGCGGCAGCGCGATCGCGACCACCGACTCGGGTCCGACGCCGAGGTCGCGGAGTTCGCCGGCGAGCCGGGCGGAACGTGCGGCGAGCTCTGCGTAGCCGAATGTCTGTGTCGCATCGACGAGAGCGGGCGCCTCCGGGGTCCGGCGCGCCTGATCGAGGAACGCCGCGATCACCGATGGCGCGAGGTCTGCGGCTTCGGCCTGCCGCATGGCTGTCCGGTCGATCAGTGCATGCTCGGCCGGCAGCAGCACGTCGAGAGCGTCTGCGGGACCGTCACCGGCTGTGGGCAGTTGTTCGAGCACCCGCAGCAGCCGTGCCGCGATCTCGGCCGGGCGGAGATCGCCGAGCGCACCGTCGATCGCCTCGGTGATGATGACGAGTTCGCCGTCGAGCACATAGGCGACCACGGTGAGCGGGTAGTGCGCCAAGCTCTCCATGGCGAGCGGCAGGAAGCGGGTGCCGTCGGGCGCGGAGACGGGCTCGGTGGCCGACCCGATCGGGGCGTTCTCGAACACGAAGAGGGTGTCGAACAGAGCTGAATGTCCGGAGGCCCGTTGGATGTCCGACAGACCGAGGTAGCCGTGGTCGCGCATCTCGCTGGACGTGCGTTGCAGGGCAGCGCAGTTCGCTCGCACGGTGTCGGGTGCGCCGGGAGCCGCGGTGAGTCGGACGCGTGCCGGGACGGTGTTGATGAACAGGCCGATCATCTCGTCGGCGCCCGCCAGGTCTTGTGGCCGCCCGGAGATGGTGGTGCCGAACACCACGTCGTCTCGATCGGTGAGCCTCCCGAGCACGGTGGCCCACGCGTACTGGACGACGGTGTTGACGGTCAGGCCCGCCGATCTGGCCCACGTGATCAGACGTTCGGTGTCGGCGACCGGCAGGCTGTGGCGTGTGCGCACAGGCTCGGTGATCGTCGTCCCCGCTTCGCCGAGCATCAACGGCTCGACCCCCGCGAGGTGGTCCACCCAACGTGCGCGGGCCGCGTCGACGTCCTGCGCGGCCAACCACGCGATGTAGTTGCGGTACGGCCGAACCGGCGGCAATGTCGCGCTGGAAGCGCCCGCGGTGTAGATCGTGAGCAGTTCGGAGAAGAACAGCGCGATCGACCATCCGTCCATCAGGATGTGATGTGCGGTGACCAGCAGTCGCCATCGGCCGTCGAGATCGACGAGCTTCACCCGGATCGACGGCCCGCGACGCAGGTCGAACCGGCGGGCGCGTTCGGCGGTGGCCAGCTCGTCGAACTGTGCGGCGGTGGCGCGGAGCTCCCCCCAGGGCACCTCCACCCGACTTGGCACGATCTGCACGGGCTTCGGAAGGTCCTTGTCCCACAGCGACACCCGTAGGTTGGGGTGTCGGTCGACGAGCGCGTCGACGCTCCGATGCAGCCGGTCGACGTCGAGCGGGCCGGTGATCTCCACCACGAACTGCATCGAGTAGACGTCGAAGCCGTCGTCGGACATCTCCGAGAGGGTGAACAGCCCGTGCTGCAGCGGACTGAGGGCGAGAACATCCTCGATCTCGGGCGCGGCGCTCACTGCTGTGATTTCCAGGCCGCTCCGAGAGATTGGAGCATGTCATCGCTGAGCCCCGAGGTACTCATCGGTGCGGCGTCGGCAGGCTCGGCGTTCGCCCCTGAGCCGTTCGCCCCTGTACCGTTCGACCCTGTACCGTTCGACCCCGTACCGTTCGAATCATCTACTGCAGCAGCGAGTTCGGCGATGGTGTAGTAGTCGAAGATCTGGGCCGGCGCCAGCGGTAAACCCTCCGCGGCGGCTCGGGCTGCCCACTGGATCGAGATGACACTGTCCCCGCCGACGGCGAAGAAGTTGTCGTCGCGTCCGAGGCCGTCGATGCCGAGCAGGTCCGACAGGATCGCGATGAGCCGTTCTTCGGTGGGGGTCTGCGCGCCGCCTCCTGCGGTCGCCATCGCCATGACGGTCGGCGTCGGCGCCGCGTCGGCGAACGGGTCGGTGAACCGCGATCCGGGTGCGAGGGCTGCCAGGGTTTCCGCGAGGGTCGGGGCGGCGTTCGGTTCGGTGGCCACCCACTCGCGGACCGCGTCGAGGTCGGTGATGCCGGTGTGTGGGAGCGCCGCCAGTGTTCGGGGAGACGCATGAACACGGTGCGGACGTTCGCGCGTGATGATCGTGGCAAGTCCGGTGGGATCGTCGTGGTGTTGGTCGGGGGTGACGACGCCGGGTAGCGGCGGGAGCGCAATCGCACCCATACGCGTGTCGGCGCCGGCAGCCATGGCGTCGATCATCGCGGTCAACGTCGCGGCGATTCCGTCGATGGTGCTCTGCTCGTAGAGATCTGCGCTTCCGACAACCCGTCCGTCGTAACCACCGTCGGCGGTGACGGTGAGGATGACGTTCAGGTCGAGGAACGACGTGTCCTGTTCCACCGGCAACAGCGAGATGGACGTGTCCGGGCTGTGGGGAGTCGGCTCCCCGAGAGGCCGTCCGTCGACGTTGCGATCGCGATTTCGGAAATGGATCATGCTCTGGAACAGCGGGTTACGCGAGCGGGTTCGGCGCGGGTTCAGCGCTTCGACGAGTCGTTCGATCGGCACGTCCTGATGGCCGAAAGCGTCGAGCACGGTGTCGCGGCACCGCCGGACGAGGTCACGAACGGTGGGATCGCCGTCGGTTCGGATCCGCAGCGCAACCATGTTCGCGAGGAGGCCGACGAGGTTCTCGGTACCGGGATCGAGACGGCCCGCGACGGGAGTGCCGATGGCGATGTCGTCACCGCCACCGAGGCGTGACATCACCGCCGTGAGCGCCGCGGTCACCATCATGAACTCGGTGGCGCCGCACTCGTCGGCGACGGCACGCAGGCGCCGCCGCGCATCGGCGGGCACCGTGAGGTCGGCCAGCACTCCGCGCTTGCTCAGCGCCTGTGGCCGCGGCCGGTCGGTGGCCACGGTGATCTCGTCGGGCTGACCGTCGAGCACGGAACGCCAGTGGTCGATCTGGCGTCGGCCGAACTGCGCGAACTCGTCGGCGGTGGCATCGCCACTCTCGACGGTCACCGGGAAGACACGGTGCTGCCAGAGGGCGTAGTCGGTGTAGGTGAGTGTGGGGGCGGGAAGGTCCGGCGTCGCCCCCGCGGTGCGTGATCGGTAGGCGGTTACCAGGTCGTCGAGTACGACATCGGTCGACCAGTGATCGATCACCATGTGATGGACGACCAGGGACAGCACATGCCGGGTGTCGTTCTCCCGCAACAAGGTCGGCTGCAGTAGCGGCCCCGTGGCGAGATCGAACACATGACCTCGTGACGTGGCGAGCGCGGCTGCCAGGGCATCGGCGCCATCGACGTCGACTGTTGGTAGGTCGATGTCGGCGGCCGGGGCGATCCGCGCGGTCGGGAGGCCGTCCTGCTCGACGAAGGTGGTACGCAGTGACTCGTGCCGCGTAACGACGTCGGTGAGCGCCGATCGGAGCGCTGTGATGTCGAGGGGGCCGTCGATACGCAGGGCGAGCGGGATGTTGCCGGCGGCGCCGGGACCTTCGAACCGGTGCTGGAACCACATCGCCAACTGCGAGAACGACAACGGAATCGGGTCCGGCGGGTCCTCGTGGCGCAGCGGCGGTCGGGCGGAACCGACGGTAGGTGCAGGGGGGTCGACGGCGTCGCCCGGCTCGTCGAGATCCCCCAGATCATCCAGATCCCCCAGGTCGTCCAGATCCAGGCCGAACTCTTCAACGACGGCGGCGTTCACCGCGGCAGCGAGATCGGCGACGCTCGGATTGTCCAGCGGCAGCCGCACATCCACGTCGATGCCGAACTCGGTGGTCAGCGTGGTGACGAGTCGTGCGGCCAACAGTGAATGGCCGCCGAGGTCGAAGAACGACGATCCGGCGGTGATGTCGTCGCGGCCGAACAGTTCCGCATAGACCGTGGCGATCCGTTTCTCGGTCGGGGTCCGCGGTGCGCGGTCGGACTCCGGACTCGTGCCGGCGGCCACGCTGGTGATGATGGGCAGGGCGTCACGATCGAGCTTCCCGTGCGTGGTCAGCGGGACCTCATCGATCACGGCCAAACCGGACGGGACCATGTACTCAGGCAGACGCGTGCGGGCATGGCGGGTGACGGCGGCCATGTCGATCGTCGACCTGGCATGCGATTCGGGTATGACGTAGCCGAGCAGTCGGGCACCGCTGTCGCCGGCCTCCACGATGACCACCGCATGCGCGACGTCGGGGTGGTCGGTCAGGCCGGCTTCCACCTCGCCGAGTTCGATGCGGTAGCCGCGGACCTTGACCTGCTCGTCGGCGCGGCCCACGAACTCCAGGTTGCCGGCGGCGTTGCGCAGGGCCAGGTCGCCGGTGCGGTACAGCCGGCCGCCGGGGGTGAACGGGTCGGCGATGAAGCGGGTGGCGGTGAGGACCGGGCGCCCGCGGTATCCGCGTGCGAGTTGTGTTCCGCCGAGATAGATCTCGCCGACGATGCCGTCCGGGACCAGGTGGAGGCCCGGGTCGAGGAGGTAGGCGGTGACGTTGGTGTTCGGGGTGCCGATCGGCACCACCGAGTTGCCCTGCGGCGTGGTGATCGGGAAGTGGGTGGCGGCGACGACCGCCTCGGTGGGCCCGTAGTTGTTGGACAGCGACGCATCGAAAGTGGTGGTGAACGCGTCGGCGACCTCACCGGAGAAGGCTTCACCGCCCACCGGGACGGTGCGGAGCATGGTCCACTGTTTGACCTCGGGCACCATCAGCAGGCTCGACAGCAGTGTCGGAACCATGTGCATGACGGTGACCCGTTGCCGCACCAACAGGTCCGCCATGTACGAGATGTCATGTACCGCGCGGAGTTTCGGTATGACGAGGGTGGCGCCGACCGAGAGGGTGGCGAAGATCTCGAACATGGAGGCGTCGAAACTCACCGACGACGTCTGCACCAACCGGTCGTCGCGGCCGAGGATCTCACCGGCCCCGAAGCCGAACAGGTGGTCGGCGATGGCGTCGTGTGCGACCGCGACACCCTTCGGTGTGCCGGTCGACCCAGATGTGTAGATGACGTACGCGAGGTTCGAGGGTCGCAGCGGGGCACGGCGATCCACGTCGGTGGGCGTCGCGGCGGACAGGGTTGCCGCCGCATCCTCGGCGGCCTGGAGGTCGTCGGCGTCGAGCACCAGGCGGGGCCGGGCGTCGGCGATGAGGAATTCGGTTCGATCCGCCGGATAGTCGGGGTCGATGGGCAGGTAGGCGGCACCCGACTTGAGGACCGCGAGAGCCGCGACCACGAAGCCGATGGTGGCGCCGACGCGAAGCCCGACCACGTCGTCGGGGCCGGCGCCTTCACGGATCAGCCAGTGCGCCAGGCGGTTCGACCGCTCATCGAGTTGAGCGTAGGTGAGCGTGAGATCGTCGGCGGCGATGGCTTCATGGTCCGGTCGCTGAGCGACGGCGGTCGCGAACAGGTCGACGACCGTGGTCGGTGGGACCGGTGCCGAATGTCCGGCCGAGGCCGTCACGACCGCGCTGCGTCGGTCCGCGGTGAGCAGGTCGTGATCGCGCACCGGCCGTCGGGGTTCGGCGAGCATCCGTCCGAGGAGGTGTACGTATCCGTCGGCGATGTCTGCGGCGAGGTCGGGACCGAACTGTGCGGTGTCGTACTCGATCTCGAGCTGGGCGGGATCGCCGGCGACGATGCTGAATTCGAGTGGCAGTTGTCCGTTCGGGGTGCCGAGTTCCTCGAGGTGGGTGGTGGTGAGGCCGGGCAGCGCGAACTCGCCGACACTGCTGCGGGCGCTGAGGCTGACCTCCACCAGGCGGCCGAGTGCATCGTCACCACCGCTTCGCGGCGGGTTGAGTGCCCCGACAACGGTGTCGATCGGCGCGGTCTGGCGTGCGAGTCCGGCCGTCAGCCGTCGACCGGCGGCGGCAATCAGATCATCGAAGCTGTCGGTGGTGGCCACGCGGGTGCGGGGCAGGATGGTGTTGCCGAAGTAGCCGATCAGGTCGGCGGCGCCGGCCGGGCGGTGGGTCACGGGCACGGCGACGGTGAAATCGGTTGCGCCGGTCAGCCGGTGGATCAACGCGTCGAGTGCGGCGGCATACACCGTGAACGGGCTCACCGCGGCCGCGCGCGCGACACGCTCGATGTGTGCGGTCACCTCGCCGGGCAGTGACCGGGTGAGCCGCTCGCTGGTGCGGCGCCCGCTCCCGGTTGCCGCGGGTAGGCCGAGCGGTTCGGGCAGCGGCGACAGTTCGGCACGCCAGTACTCGAGGTCGGTGTCCACGTCGGCGGTGTCCACATCGACTGCTGCCACGCCGGGTAGGTCGACGTAGTGCCGGGTGAGAACCGGCAGCGGGGTCGCGTCGCCGCGATAGGAATGACCGATCTCGCGGAACAGGATCGGCCACGACTCGTCGTCCCAGGCGATGTGGTGGACGGTGAGCATCAGTACGTGCTCCGCCTCGGCGGTGCGGACCACCAGCACCCGGATCGGCGGCTGCGTCGAGAGGTCGAACGGTGTGCCGAACTCGCGTCGGGCGAGCACCTTGAGTCGCCGGTCCAGGCGACTGCCGGTGAGATCGGAGACGTCATCGGTGTGCCATGGGAAATCGGTGGAGTCGTGGTGGCGTATGCGGGGCACGCCGTCGGGACCCATCTCGTAGGTGGCGCGCAGAATCTCGTGACGACCGACGACGGAGGTGAACGCGGCATGGAGCAGTTCGACGTCGAGCGGTCCGGCGAGACGGTAGGCGACGCCGACGTTCAGGGTGGTGTCGGCGGCGTCGCGGTGCGACACGAACCAGAGACGACGTTGGGCTGCCGACAGCGAGCTGGTGGCGCCGTCGGGCCGTTGTGCCGCGGGTGGCTCCGGGCGGGCGCCGGTCAGTCCGTCGGCCTCGAGTCGGCGGCGAAGCAGCTCTTTGCGTCGTGCGAGGTCGTCGGTCATGCCGTCAGAGGCTGCACGGGATCTGCGCGTACGACCCGATGTCGCAGATCGACCGGTTGGACAGCTTCCATCGGCCGTCCTGCCACACCCAGTACACCGGCATCCGGGCCGGCTGATAGCCGGGCGAGCGCAGCTCCAGGGTGGCCTTCGCGGTGTTGCCGTTCACCGTGACCGGTCCGACGACCGTGAACTCGAAGCCGAGCGGCTTGAACCGCTGCAGCAGCATGATCACCGGCTGCGCCTGGTTGACCGCACGCTGCCCGCCTTCGAGGCGCTGCGCCTTCTGTCCGTTGGGTGCGCCGCCGACCAGGTAGTCGAGGTCGCTCTGGAGCTGTCCCACGGTCGGGGCCGAGCGCGATCCGCTCTGGGTCTGCGACGTTTGGGGCGCCTGCTGTTGCGGTGCCTGCTGTTGAGGAGCACCGGGTGCGGCTTCTGGGACCGCGCCGGGCGCGAGTCCTCCGCCGGAAGCACCGCCACCGGACGGGAGGTCGGCGCTGCTTCCTTCGCCGGGCGGACCGATGGGCTCGCCGAGGGCGTCGCCACCACCCTTCGGGCCGGGCGGCATCGCCGGGTCGGCCGCGCCGGCGGCCGGCGGGACACCCGCTGACGGCACGGCGGAACCGGGCGCTTGCGGAACCTGTCCCTGCGCCGAACCGAGATTCACCACGGTCGGCTGCGCCGACGAAGCGCTCGACTCCTGGCCGATGTCGGACAGCAACAGGCCCACCACACCGATGGTGACAACGAGCGCGGAGATGATCGCGGCGACGCCCCCGGACACCAGCACTGTGGGCCAGTTGACTCCGCCACCGCCCTCGCCGTCGTTCGCGTCGGCCGGGGTCGATGCGGAATCGTCGCCCCCCGATGGCGCAGGCGACTGATCGGGCGCGGCCGAGTAGGCTTGGGCACCGATCGGCCCGGTGTCGGTATCGTCGAACTCAGACGGCATGGTGCGCTCCCCTCACTGTGACCCGTCCGTCATTTAGCCTGACCTTACTGGATTTGCCGTGCCGGTCAGTCCGTGCCCATCAGGTCGATGACCTCGCGCAGGCTGGCACCGCCGAGGATCGCCTCGACCGGCAGGTCCCGACCGAGCGTTGTCTGCACTCGTTTGCGGAGGTCGAGGGCCTGCAGGGAGTCCAATCCCAGCGCGACCAGTGGCAGATCGGGATCGAGGTCGACGTCGCCGTCCGAGAGCCCCATGGCCGCGGCGAGCTCGGCCCTCAGCACATCGCCGGGGGCCGACGACGAGGCCGGGTTCTGTGGCCTGACCTGCGGCTCGGGGTCGCCGGCGTGCTGTGGCTCCGCAGGGCTCGGCACGGTCTCCGGTTCGGGGTCGGCAACCGGGACCGGTGCGGCCGTCCACTCGTCAGGGACCTCCGCGAGGATCTGCTCGGCTCCCAGAACCCTCAACAGGTCACGCAGCTGCGTCCAGTCAGCCGACATGACGATCGTCTCCGCCCCGAGGCTGCTGTTCATGCCCGGGATTGCCGTCCCGAGCCCGGCGGCTATCGCCGACGACGGCGCCATCGGGATCACCCCGGCACCCGCGACCCGGGACAGCGCGGTGTCGTCGAGGGGCCCTTGGACACGCCACAGGCCCCACTGCACCGACGCGGCGCGGACGCCGTCTACGCGGAGCTCGGCGGCCATGTTGTCGGTCATCCGGTTCGCGAGGGCATAGAGCGCCTGGTCTCGACCGCCGAGCGTCGCGGCGACAGACGAGCAGATCAGGACGGAGAAGTCGTCGGCGCGGGGTGCCGCCCGGACGATGTGCCGCAGGCCGGCGACCTTCGCTGCGATCGCGGTGTCGATCTGATCGGCGGTGACGTCGTCGAGCGCCGCCGACACATAGTTCATCGCGGTGTGCACGATCAGGCTCACCGGCACCGTCACGGTGCCGACGAGGTCGTCGATCGCCGCCTCGTCGGTGATGTCGCAGGCGATGGCGTCGACGTCGACGCCGTGGCGGCGAGCGACCGCATCGGCACGACGCCGCACGTCGGCCGAGCCGCCGGACCGGCTGAGCAGCGTGATGCGGCCGGCGCCGGCCGCAGCGAGATGCTCGCAGAACTCCATGCCGAGTTTGCCGGTTCCGCCGGTGATCAGGACGTGGGAGAGGTCCGGGCTCGCCGCATCCGCCGGGGCCTCGACAGGGGCCAGCCGCTTGACGAACACGGTGCCGCCGCGCAGTGCCATCTCGGGTTCGTCTGCGACGTGCAGCGCAGACATGACGGCTGCGGCGGAACTGTCGGCCGACTCGGGTGACCTGGCGTCCAGGTCGAGATGGCGGAACCGGACCGCGGGGTGTTCGGTGGCCGCGCAACGCAGCGCGGAGGTGATGGCGCCGTGCACGGTGTCGGGCGGCGGGTCGTCGGCGGTCACCCGTTCGCCGCCGACGGTCAGCCACCAGAACTGCTCGGGCAACCGTGCCGATCCGGCGCGCCATCGCCCGTCGGCCAGGATCGCGGTGAGGTGTTCGGTGACCGCATCGGGTTTCGTCCCCGTCGTCCCGACGAGCAGGAGCACGGTGTCGACGTCGAGGCCGGGAGAGTCGAGCGAGCCGACGACTTCGGCGACCGCGCCCTGGTCGGCGGCCGCCGCGGCGATCTCGGCAGCGGGTCCAGCGGCCTGACCGGTCGGGTCGATGATGGCGATCCGCCTCGGCTGCAGCAGTTTCCGCCGCTTCAACGGTCGCCACTCGATCTGCAGTCGCCGGACTGCCGAACCGGCATGACGGGCAGCCCACTCCGGCGAGTTGACGTCCTCGCCGACACCGGATTCCCGGTCCGCCCACAGGTGTACGCGTCGCATCAGCGTGTTGGGGAATCCTTCGAGCGGCAGCGGCGGGGGCCCATCGACCTTCCCGGCCAACGCCTCCCATCGGAAACCGGTGTCGGCCACCGCCACCGCGGCGACGTTGCGGGTGAACTCGGCGAGGCCGTCGGCATCGCGCCGCGAGGTGCCTATCACCTGTCGCGCAACGGTGCTGGCGTCGCCGACCTCGGCGAGGGTCTCCCCGATCGCCAGCAGCAGCGTCGGGTGCTCGGACATCTCGACGAAGAAGTCCGCGTCGTGGCGGGTCGCGGAGTCGGCGATCGCCTTGTCGAAGCGGACGCGGTTGCGCAGGTTCCAGAACCAGTAGTCGGCCAGCGACATCGAGGGATCGGTGGCGGCTCCGAGGGTGGCTCCCACGGACGGGATGGTTCCGGGCAGCATGTGCGGGTTCTGCAGCGACGTGCCGAGGGCGTCGATGAACAGGGGCTGGTACTCGCTGACGTAACTGGTGTGGGCGGGATATTCGACGCGGATCTCCTTGGCGAATCTTCCCTGGGCGGTGAGGTTTTCGACCATGTCGAGGACGTCATCGCGTTTCCCGGAGATGCAGAGGATGTGTGCGGAGTTGACGACCGACAGTTGCGCCCACCCCGAGTGGCGGGCCAGCATGTCCTCACATTCGTCGACGTCGATCCCGACGACCGCCATGGTGTGACCGCGTGGCGAGTGTTCGTGGACCAGACGCGCGCGGATGGTGACGATGAGCAACGAATCCGCCAGGGTCATCGCGCCACTGCGATGACATGCTGCGATCTCGCCCTGTGAGTGCCCGACCGTCAACGCCGGGGTCGCGCCCGCCGCATCCCACATCGCGGTCAGCCCGAGCATCTGCATGAACAAGGCCGGCTGGACCACGCGGACATCGGCGGCGGACGGGTCGTCGGCGGCGACGTCGCCGAGCACGTAGTCGCGCGGCGAGGTGCCGAACAGCCGCATCGACTCTTCATGGCATTCGTCCACGGCACGTCGATAGTGTTCCGACAGTGCGTAATACCCGCGACCCATCCCCGGTCGCTGGCCGCCCTGTCCGGGAAAGGTGTAGGCGATGCGGCGGCGGGTCGCGGCTACGGCGCCTCGGACGACATCGGGGTGTGCGCGGTCGTCGGCGAGGGCGTCGAGCGCATCGATGAGTTGGTCGCGGCCGGTGGCCAGGACGAGCGCGCGGTGGCGGCGCGCAGGTCGGGTCCGGAGGAGGTGAGCGGCCACCCCCGTCGGCGACACCTCCGGATGGGCGCGCAGATAGCCACCCAGCGCGGCCGCTTCGGCGGGCACAAGTTCGGCGGCGTCGGATGACACCAGTACCGGCACCCGGCCGTCGGGAAGGCGGGGTCCGGGCATGTGTGGATCAGACAGGTGTGAATCAGGCAGGTGTGAATCAGACAGGTGCGGATCAGCCAGGTGTGAATCAGACACTGACGGCCTCACTCTCCGCGCCGGAAACCTCTGTCGCGGGCATGGCGACGATGGCGTGTGCGTTGGTTCCGGACACCCCGAAGCTGGACACCGCGGCGTATCGCTGTCCGTCGTCGCGGGGTTCCCAGGCGCGGAGTTCGGTTGACAACGCCAGCGCGCCGCGATCCCAGTCCAGAGCGTCGGTGGGTGTGTCGGCGTAGAGGCTGGGCACCGTCTGGCCGTGCCGCCCGCAGAGCAGCACCTTGATGAGTCCCAGGATGCCTGCCGCAGCCTGCGCATGTCCCGCATTGGATTTCACCGATCCCAGCAGCACCGGCCGGTCCGGCGAACGGGACGCACCGTAGGTGTTCTGCAGCGCCTCGAGTTCCATCGGATCACCGAGCGGGGTGCCGGTTCCGTGACCCTCGATGACGTCGATGTCGGCGGGGCTGACGCCGGCTGCGGCGATGGTGCGTTCGACGAGACGTTGTTGGGCCCGAGCGTTCGGCACGACGATCGGACCGCCGCCACCGTTGTGATTGACCCGGGTGCCGAGCACCGTGCCGTAGATGTGGTGGCCGAGGCGGCGGGCCCGCTCTTCGGGCTCCACGATCACCACGCCGACACCTTCGCCCCACAGGGTGCCGGTGGCGGCGGAGCTGTAGGACTTGCAGTGGCCGTCGGCGGACAGCCCGTTGTTCTTCGCGAACTCGAAGAACGCGCCGGGCGAGCCCATCACACACGCACCGCCGGCGAGCGCCCAGTCGCATTCGCCGGTGCGGATTGCGTTGGCGGCCAGGTGTAGTGCGGTCAGCGACGACGCGCACGCGGTGTCCACGGTCATGGATGGTCCGACGGTGCCGAGCACATGGGAGATCCGGCCGGCCACTGCGCCCAGCGCGGTGCCGGCGACGCGGTGCCCCGAGTAGTCGTTGACGGCGGCGGCGCGCGGCCCGTATTCGGCGATGGAGGCGCCCATGTAGACGCCCACCTCTTGGTCACGCAGTGTCGTCGGGTCGATGCCGGTGTTCTCCAATGCCCGCCACGCCACACGCATCGCGACGCGCTGCTGAGGATCCATCGCGACCGCTTCACGAGGGCTGACACCGAAGAACAGTGGGTCGAATTCCGCTGCGCCGTGCAGGAATCCGCCGGCGTCGGGCACGTCACCCCAGCCGTCGAGCGCGCCGAGGGCGAGCACCTGGTCGACCGGCCAGTCCCGGTCGCGCGGAAAGGGTTCGACGAGTTCGACACCGCCCGCCAGCGCGGCGAAGAAGTCTTCCGGCGTCTCGATGCCGCCGGGGGCCTCCACCGCCATGCCGGCGATGACGACGGGCCCAGTGGCGGTGATGGCAGTGGTGGTGCTCATCGGCCGGCCGCCCGGTGGGTGCCGGCCGCGTCCCGCGTCTCGGTGAGCACCTCGAGGATGTCGGGGCCTGCGGTCTCGAGGTAGAAGTGTCCGCCGTCGAGCACGCTGACGGAGACGTCGTCGGAGTGGGCGGACCAGGTGTGCAGGTCGTGCGGTCGGATCACCGGGTCGTCGACGCCACCGAGAACCGTGATGGGGGCGGCGATCCGGTCGACGTCGGTGGTGCGGTAGGCGTCGAACGCCTGATAGTCGGCGCGCAGCACGGGCAGCGCCATCCGCATCACGGCTTCGCTGCCCATCACGCTGTCACTGGTCCCGGACAGCGCGGACAGGTGGGCCATCAGCCCTTCGTCGTCGGTGGGATGCGGCGGCAGGTCGATGACCTTGCTGGGCGCGGTGGCCGACGAGACCACCAGACCGGTCAGCGGTGGCCCGGACACCTCGGCGCGCCGGGCGAACTCGAACGCGACGATCGCACCCAGGCTGTGGCCGAACACGGTCAGCGGCGCAGTCTGCGCGTCGGGTCGTTCGAGATACGCGGCGTGCGCTTCGGCGGCGAGGTCCGGCAGGGTGGTCGCGGCGGGTTCGCGCATGCGGTCCTGCCGGCCCGGGTACTGCATGATCAGGACGGTGAACTCGCGGCTGAACAGTTCCGAGGCCGACCGGTAGGCGGATGCGCCGGCACCGGCGTGCGGGAAGATCAGCAGGGGCGGCAGGTTGGGCCGCAGCGGCTGATGGAACTGGCGGAGCGCGCCGAGGGCGGGTCGGGCGGTCTGGTGCTGCGTCATGGCGCCTTCCTGGGTGGGTTAGCCTGGCCGGGACGTCCCCTCGAGACCGAACGGAGCCGACCGCAATGGATTCCGCTGACACCGGCGCGCACGACGAGTACACGATCGGGCGTGAGATCACCGATGTGAGTGCGGAGGTGGCGGCGGCCGGTGGTCCGGTGGTGCCGACGCTCACCGGACGATTCCGGTTGCGTCGGGTGGACCCGGACGGGACCGATCCGGCGATGTTGGTGTCGTGGTTCGCCCGCCCGCATCTGGTGCAGACGTGGGAGCAGGAATGGACCGAGCAGCGCTGGCGGGCGGATGCGGCGCATCGTCTCGCCGGTGACTACTCGGTTCCGTTCATCCTGTCGTTCGACGGCGTCGAGGTGGGATACGTGGAGCTGTATCGTCCGGCGCGCGACGAGATCGCCCGGCTCTATCCGGCCGATCCGCACGACATGGGATTCCACATCGCCACCGCCGACCCGGCGCTCACCGGCCGCGGTCTGATCTCGGCGTGGCTGGCCGAGCTCGCGCAGGCCATCTTCGATGCCGATACCCGTTGTCGCCGAATCGTTCTCGAACCCGGCGCGAGTAATGCGCCCATCCGACGCGCGTTGACGAAGCACGGCTTTGTCGACCTCGGCGAGTTCGATGTTCGCCCGGATCGGCGTATCGCCCTGCACGCCATGGGTCGGGAACCGGGCGACCTTCCCGTGCTGTGAGCCGGTCACCGTGTCCCCTCCTCACGTGCGGCGGCGGCACGCGCGCCGCGTCCCTGCCGTTCGGTGATACGCAGGATGCGGTTGGAGAGTTCGCCCAGTGAGCTGAGGTTGGGGAAGCCCGGGCCCTGGGCGAAGCCGGCGAGGTTGGGCAGGTACAGCTTCGGCGTCAGTCCGGTGACCGCGAGATCGTGGCCGATGGCCGCCTCGATGTTCTCGAGGGTGGGTGGCCATCCGAGGGTCAGTTCGAGCAGGTCGGCGGCGTCGTCGGTGAACAGGTCGAGAAACCACAGTGGCTGTCCGCCGGTGGCGTCGACGACGAGGTCGAAGGTGAGGGTCTGCGGTGGCCGTCCGTCGTTGTGCAGGGTCACCGCCACCAGGTCGCCGGCACGCCGCGCCGACACCACCCGGCCCTGGAGGTGATGTATCCGTTCGTCGCCGAGCAGGTTCTCCTGGACCCGGACGGAGAAGACGCCGCGATCGGTGCGCCGGATGACGTCGCGACGCTCGGCCGCCGAGATCGCCGCCCACCCGGTGGGATCACTGAACATGGCGTTCTCGAAGTAACTCTCGCCGCGGGTGTAGATCGTCGCACCGGGTGAGATCACCGACACCGACATGACCTCGTGGCGGGCCAGTTCGTCCAGCGCCGACCCGGCGGTCTCGCCGCCGCCGACCACCGCGGCCCGCGAGGCGACCGGCAGATCGCGTCGTGACACCCGGTCCCAGAACGCGGCGATGGACAGCACGTGTTCGTCGTCGAGCAGCGCGGCCTCGCTCGATCCGGGCCCGGTGATCATCAGCGCGTCGCCGATGACATCTTCAGCCGAGCCGTCCGGGGCGGCGACCTCGAGAAACCATTGCTCGTCGTCCGCGGACACGGCGGTCACCCGGCCGATCACCACGTCGAGATCGATCCGGGTGGCCACCCATTGCAGGTACCGGGCCCAGACGTGATGTGCGGGGCTCGGTCGGCCACGGTCGACCCATTCCGCGTAGGTCTGGTGCTCGACCAGGAACGACATCCAGCTGTAGGCCAGCATCCGTCGGCTGATCTCGGCGTTGAGTTCGCTGTGTTCGGCGCGGCCGGCGACGGTGGAGCGGTACGGGAAACCGATGTCCTTCTCGGGGCCGGTGCCGAGCCGATGCCGTCCGTCGGTCCAGCCGCCGATGGACTGCCAGTTCGCCCCGACGGCGTGTGACTCGACGACACGCACCTGCGGTGCGGGCAGACCGAGGTCGCGCATCACCTTCGCCTTCGCGGCCACGGCGATGGCCTTCGGGCCGGCGCCGACGACGAGCAGGGTCTGCGGGGAACCGGCGGTCATCGCGTGCCCGTCAGCGAGTCGTCGGGCTCACGTGAGGTCGCGGCGGCGACCTCGTCGTCGTCCATCGCCGCCACCTCCAGATACAGCGCTGCGACGCGCTCCAGTCGGCCGGGTTGCGCGTCGGTGGAGTCGATCCGGCGGGCCAGGTCGCGCACGGTGCGCTCGGTGAAGATGTCGCGCACCCCGACCTGCGGGGCGTCGAGCCACTCCCGGGTGCGCGCGACGAGCGTGGTGGCGAGTACTGAATCGCCTCCGACGGCGAAGAAGTCGTCGGTCACCCCGATGCGGTCGGCATCGATGCCGAGGACCTCGGCGACGAGCATGAGCAAGGCGCGATCGAGATCGCTTGCGGGAGTGGCACGCTCGGTGACGGTGGTTGCGCCGGCGAAAACGGCCGCGATCGCTCGGCGGTCCAGTTTGCCGTTGCCGGTCAACGGGAGTTCCGGCAGTATCTCGATGGTGGCGGGAATCATGTAGCCCGGCAGGAGTTCCCGCAGTTCCTCGGTGACCGATGTTGTTGTGGTGGCCGGCTCGGCGGTGATCGCGGCGGCCAGGGTGCGGGTTCCGCCGGGGGCGGTGACGGTCGTCGCGACCGCGGTGCGGACGCCGGTGATCGAACGCAAGGCGCCTTCGACCTCGCCGAGTTCGACGCGGAACCCGCGGATCTTGACCTGGTGGTCGGCGCGGCCGAGGAATTCGATGGTGCCGTCCGGCCAGTAGCGTGCGAGGTCTCCAGTGCGGTACCAGCGGATGCCGTCGACCTCGATGAACCGTTCGGCCGTGCGCTGCGGCTCGTTGCGATAGCCGTGCGCGACGCCCGCGCCACCGACCCACAGGTCACCGGTCACCCAGTCGGGGCACTCACGTCCGGACGAATCGACGATGCGGCACACCACATTGCGCAGCGGCGTGCCGAACGGTACCGACGTCCAGTGCGGCGGTGGATCGGTCACCTCGCAGACGGTGCCGTGGATGGCGATCTCGGTGGCCCCGCCCAGCCCGGCGAATCGGGCGTGCGGGGCGAGCGCGTGCAATCTCCGGGGCAGGTCGACGCCGACCCAGTCGCCGCCGAGCAGTGTCGCCCGCACCGAGTCGCCGAGGCCGCCGGCATCGCTCTCGGCCGCGGTCAGCAGCATGTCGAGGGCGCTGGGTACGCAGGTGAGGATCGACGTCTCGTGGGTCCGGAGAAGGTCCAGCCATGCGGCCGGGTCACGAGCGTCGTCGGCGCCGACGGCGATGACCGCGCCGCCGGCGCTGTAGAGGCCGAAGATGTCGTAGACGGAGATGTCGAACTCGAGCGCGGCGACCGTCAGTGAGCGGTCCCCGTCGCCGACATCGAAGCGGTCGTTGATGTCGTCGATGGTGTTCATCGCCGCGCGGTGCGGCACCTCGACCCCCTTGGGGGTGCCGGTGGAGCCGGAGGTGAACAAGATGTAGGCGATCGACTCCGGTTGCGGTAGTACGGGTTCGGGCATCGGCGAGGAGTACCGCACGGCCTGTGCGAAGTCGAGACCGCGGACCCCGTCCG
The DNA here is from genome assembly GCF_036350515.1 of Gordonia prachuapensis. Classification (NCBI taxonomy): domain Bacteria; kingdom Bacillati; phylum Actinomycetota; class Actinomycetes; order Mycobacteriales; family Gordoniaceae; genus Gordonia; species Gordonia prachuapensis. The sequence goes on from NZ_JAZDUE010000002.1 coordinate 261,968, forward strand.
GCAGATCGTCGAGCGCACCGTCGGCGCCGAGCACGGTCCGGATGTCGCCGGTGGTGAGGATCGCCGCGCGCCGCGCGGCAGGCTGGTCGTAACCTATCGGCACCCAGATGGCTCCCGTGGCGAACACCCCGAGGGTGGCCACGACCTGGTCGGGCCCCTTCGGGATCTGCACGCCGACGGCGTCGCCGGGCCGCACGCCTGCCGCGTGCAGCGCGCCGGCCACCGCGAGAGCCCGTTCAGACAATTCGCCGTAACTCATGTCGCCGTCACGCCAGATCAGTGCGGTCCGTTCGGGGCTGTTGCCGGCCCGGGCGAAGAACTCCTGGTGCAGCACCCGTCCACTGGCGGGGGCGGCGGTGTCGTTGACGCGGCGGCGCACCTCCCGTTGCTCGGCGGGCAGCGCCGGCGCCGCAGGGCCCAGCCACCCGGGGTCGCCCTGGGTGAGCTTCTCGATGGCCGAGATGTACTGTACGAACATCGATTCCACGACACCGTCGGGAAAGGCGGAGGCCCGGACATCCCAGTTGAGCAGCAGTCCGCCGCGAACTTCGGTGACCTGCGCGTCGAGTGTCACCTGCGGACCCTGCGACACGATCCAGGACGGGTCGCCGAGCCGTTCGAGGACCGCGTCGGAGAACAACTCACCGAGCCCGAGCGCACTGGTGTAGACGATCGGCGCGAGCACCTGTTCGCCGCGATGCCGTCCGAGGTCGCGGAGAACGTCGAGGGCGCCGTAACTGGAATGGGAACCGTTGGCGTGCATCGTCGTCTGCATCGAACGGGCGAGATCGAGCACCGACCGGTCGCGACGGGTGTCGACGTCAATGAGGATCGATGAGCTGAAGTCGCCCGACACCCGGTCGATGTCGGGGTGAGTCGATTCACGGTGGAACAGTGGGACGTTGAGCAGGAAGCGATCCTCGCTCGACCATCCGCCGATCGTTGCGGCGAACACGGCCGCGAGCGCGATGGCGGGCGTGACGCCACGCTCGTGGGCAGCCGCGAGCAGGGTCTGCTTGGCGTCGGCATCGAGCCAATGATGGTGGCGGACCACGGTGTTCGCGGCGTCGGCCGCGGGCCGGTCGGGTCGGGCGGGCAGCACGGGACCCGCGGGCAGGTCATCGAGCCGGTCGGCCCACCAGGCGCGGTCAGCGTCGCGGGCCGGATCGGGATGTGCGGCACGGTGTTCGAGATGGTCGCGGTAGGTGACGCCGATACGGGGCAGCACCGCGCCGTCGTACAGCGCGACGAGGTCGGCGAGCAGGACTCGGTAGCTCATCGCGTCGGCGACGAGCATGTCGACGTCGACGTGCAGGCGGTGACGGTCCTCGGGCAGCATCGACAACGTCACGTCGAACACCTGCCCGGCGGAGACGTCGAGCATCTGGTGACTCTTCGTGTCGCGAACCCGCGTCAGCACGTCGTCGACCGACTCAGGCGACAGATCCCGAAAGTCGTTGATTGCGAAGGGCTCATGATCGAGATCAGCCATCACCTGCTGGGTACCGTCAGAGTGGAATCGGGCCCGCAGCATCGGGTGCCGCTCGACGAGATGACGAGTGGCGGAGCGGAGCCGGTCGGCATCGAGTCCCGACCCGTCGAACTCGACGTAGAGGTGGGCGGCGACCCCGCCGAGGTCGGCCACGTCGGTGCGGCCGATCCAGTACGCGTGCTGCATGGGGGCCAGCGGGAACGGGTCGTCGGCGCGATCTAGGGTTCCGTCGGCGCGATTCTGGGTTCTGTCAGCGGGATCGGGGGTTCTGTCGGCGGGGGCGGGGGTTCTGTCGGCGGGGGCGGGGGTGGTGGCGTCGAGCATCGCCGCCCACGCGTCCACCGTGGGCTCTGCGGCCAACTGGGCGAAGTTGAGCCGATGGCCCCGTTTGCGCCAGCCACCGGCGATCTTCATCATGCGGATCGAATCGAGGCCCAACGCGATGAGGTCCGCGTCGTCGCCGATGTCCCCGGGCGCCAGCCCGAGACTGTCCGCGATCGCCGCGCGTACCTCGTCGTGCGCCGTCGTCGATTCGCTCATCGGCCGCCTTCCCTGCGCCGTACCACGTGCGGCGCAACGCTTCCCAACTTCTCGCAGGTCTCCTCGAACTCGCGGTCCGGGGTCGACTGCGCGACGACACCGGCACCCGCCCGCAACCATGCCGTGCCACCGGCGGAGAACACGGTTCGTAGCGCCAGTGTCGCCTCGAGGTCTCCCGCCGACGACGCGGTCAGCACGGCGCCCGAATACAGTCCGCGCCGACCTGGCTCGAGGCGGTAGATGGCGTCGAGTGCAGGCGTCTTCGGTATCCCCGACGCCGTGATGGACGGGAAGAGCACCGACAACGCCTGCCACACACCGGCATCCGGCGACAGCTCACCCCCGACGGTGGAGGCCAGGTGTTGCACGCTTCCTCGTGCCCGGATCGCCATGTACTCGTGCACCGCGGTGGTACCCGGGACCGAGACCGACGAGATCTCCTCGAAACAGGCTCGGACCGACATCGCGTGTTCGGCTATCTCCTTCGGGTCGGTCAGCAGCTCGGCCCGGGCCGCGGCGTCGAGGTCCGGACCGCGCCCCGCCGCGCGGGTGCCGGCGAGGGGTTCGGTGACGACGCGGCCGTCGGTGTCGGCGGCGACGACCAGCTCTGGGCTGAAACCGGCTGCCGACAGCTCACCGATGCGGAACAGATAGGAGCGGGCCGGGTCGTTGGCCTCCCGTCCGCGCACGAACGTCGCCGGCAGGTCCACGTCGAAGCCGATGTCCACCCGCCGCGACAGGATCACCTTCTGATATTCGCCGCGGGCGATCTCGTCGACGGCGAGCGCGACCCGGCCGCGATAGTCGTCGGTGTCGTCTCCGACGTCCACCGTCGTGGCGGGCGCCGGGTCGGTGACCGTGTCGGCGATCGCACGCAGCCGGTCGGCCCGGCGCGTGTCGAGGTCCCCGGTGTCGACGCCGTCGTCGGTGACCACGACCTCGAATTCCGGGACGATCAGATGCGCGAGCTGGGCGTCGCCGGAAACGTGACCGAACAGGTCGTGCCGGGCCGCGCAGAAGTCGAAGGCCACCCACCCGTACACGCGCCACGTGCCGGACAGCTCTGCCAGGGCCTGCGCGATCGCCACGGCCGGATCACCGGTCCACGGGGTCGAGGTCCGACGGTCACCATCGGTGACCTCGATCGTGTGGTGGTTGAGGACCACGCGGGCCCGAACACCCGCGGCGAACACCCAGCGACCGTCGCTTTCGTAGACGAGGTACTCACCGAACTCCCCGGAAGCCGCCCAGGCGGCACACACCCGTGCGGCCGCATCCGGTCGCGACTCGGCGCTGTGCGCTGTCCCCGCGGTCGTGTCGATGGTCAGCGACATGACCGGGCCCCTCCTCATGACTCTCGACAGATCGGACACCCCCGATTAGGCAAGCCTAAACGACATCGCGCCCCAGCCCCACCCCTCACCTGCGGTAAGGCTGGCCTCATCGCCAGTGTGTTTGAATACCCCCATGAGCCGACGCGGTCCGTCGTGGTGGCGACGGGTGAACGTTCCCGTCGTCATCGCCGCCGCCGGTATCGCGGCCGTGATCTCGGCGTTCGTGGTGACCATCCTGCTGATGGGCCTGCTCATCGCCGACCGCGACGATCCCCCGGCCCCCGTGCAACCGAGCGTCATCGACATCGGCTGGGCCCCGACTTCCGCCCCACAATTGCATGTCTGAGCCCCCGCACAGTGCAGCCGACCCGGCCGTCGACGACCTGCTCGCCGGCTTCGCCCGGCATCCCGACCACGCCGCCCAGCGTTACCGCGAGGCCGGGATCTTCGACGATCAACCCCTGTGGCACCTGCTGGAACACGCCGCCACCGTGCGGCCCGACGCGCCCGCGGTGACCGACACCAGCGGCGAACACCGCACGTGGTCCTATGCCGACCTGTGGTCGGCCGCCCTACGTCGGGCCGCGGGATTCTCCGCCGCGGGCCTGGCCCCGGGCATGCGGGTGATCCTGCAACAACACAACTCCGCCGAGTTCGTGATCACGTTGTTCGGGCTGTTGCGCGCGGGGGTCGTGCCGGTAATGACACTGCCCGCGCACCGGATCAGCGAAATCGCACACCTCGCCGCCGGCGCCGGTGCCGTCGCCTACGTCACCGACGACGGTCGCCGCGGGTACGACCATCGAGAGTTGGCGGCCGAACTGCAGCAGCGCGTCCCCACCGTCGCGCACGTCTTCGTCGCCGGTGACCCCGGACCGTACCGTCCGCTGCCCGACACCGACCCCGACGCGGTCACCCTGCCCGACGCGGACGACGTCGACCCCGACGCACCGGCGCTGTTCCTCATCTCAGGTGGGACCACCGGCCTGCCGAAGCTGATCGCCCGCACCCACAACGACTACGCGTTCAACGCCCGCCGCTCGGCGGAGATCGCGGAACTGACCGCCGCCGACACCTACCTGGTCGCGCTGCCCGGCGCGCACAACTTCCCGCTCTGCTGCCCCGGCATGCTGGGCATGATGGCGGTCGGCGGTCACGTGGTGGTCACCGACAACCCCAGCCCGGACAACACGTTCGACCTCATCGAGCAGTATCGAGTCACCGTCACCGCCCTGGTTCCTGCGCTGGCGCAGGTGTGGTGCGCGGCCACCGAGTGGGAGCCGGCCGACATCAGCAGTCTGCGGCTCTTGCAGGTGGGCGGCGCCAAACTGGCCGAGCCGGATGCGGTCGCCCTCGACGCGGCGCTCGGGGAGGTGGTGCAGCAGGTGTTCGGCATGGCGGAGGGACTGATCTGCTACACCCGCGTCGACGACGCGCGGGACCTGGTGCACGCCGTGCAGGGCGCGCCGATGTCGGAGTTCGACGAGGTGCGCGTCGTCGACGAGCACGGTGCCGATGTGCCCGACGGGACGGACGGTGAGCTGCTGGTGCGCGGTCCGTACACCATCCGCGGCTACTACCGCGCCGCCGAACACAACGCGCGTTCGTTCACCGCCGACGGCTACTACCGCTCCGGCGACCGCGTGCGACGGCTGCCGTCCGGGCATCTGGCCGTGACCGGACGGATCAAGGACACCATCGTCCGCGGCGGCGAGAACGTCGCCGCCGACGACGTGGAGGAGAACCTGCTCGCCCACCCGTCGATCCGGGCGGCGGCCGTGATCGGCCTGCCCGACGAGGCGCTGGGCGAAAAGATCTGTGCCGCAGTGGTCTTGTCGCACGACCATCCGCCCGGACGCCCGCTGGAATTACCGGACGTCCGCGGCTTCCTGACGGAGAAGGGGCTCGCGTCCTTCAAATTGCCGGATCGGCTGGTCGTGGTGCCGACGCTGCCGGTCACCGCGGTCGGCAAGATCGACAAGGCGGCGGTGCGGGCGTCTCTCCTCGGTCCCTGAGGAGCGAGCTTGCGAGGGTCACGAAGGGCGGCCCTCCGTGACGGTCCTCCGCTAGCGCTCCGGACCTCCTCAGGGACCGGGGGGACAGCCCCACCAGCGCTCCGGACCTCCTCAGGGACCGAGTGGTCGCCTCCCCCCGCTCCCTGAGGTGCGAGGAGCGCAAGCGACGAGCCACGAAGGGCTACTGCACCCGCCCTGTCGCCTCGGCAAGCATCGGCGTCAGCCGCTCGAGCGCGAACCGCAGCGACTCGGGGGTGCCCGCCGACATCCCCTGCACGATCGGGTCCGTCTCGGCCAGCTCGATCGCGCGCCCGTCGCGGACCACCGGCAACGAGTTGATCAGGTTGTCGTTCTGCAGCTGCGCCAACGGCATCCCGATCGGGGCGAACACCGCCACCTGCGAGTCGAGGGCCGAGACCCGCTCGACCGGCACCGAGGCGAAGAAGCCCTGCGCATCGAGGTCGGCGACCGGCGGGAACTGCACGAAGCCCAGTTCGGCGACGGTGTCGAACCGCGCGTCGCCGGGCAGATAGGCGCCGTAGGCCTCACCGAACTTGGCGCCCCACACGAACGTCTTGCCAGCGAAGTCCGGGTTCTGCTCGCGGAGCGTGTCCTGCAGATCGGTGGTCTCGGCGACCTGCGCATCACCTTCGTCGGTCCTGCCCAGCGCGGCCGCGATGAGCTGCGTCTGCAACTGCCAGTTGATGGCGTAGTCCGGGGTGCCTGCGGGCGCGGTGACGACCGGAGCGATCTCGCGAAGGCTCTGCGTCACGGCGGAGTCGTCGGCGGCGCGCACGTTGAGGATGAGGTCGGGGTTCATCTCACTGATCTGCTGATAGTTGAACTCGCCTGCGCTCGCCGCGGGGATGATCTCGGGGGTGTCGGTGCCGAATTCCGCTGCCGCCCACTCGCCGACGCCCTTGTTCTCGGCGCCGAAGGACATCCAGTCGTAGATGGCGACCGGCTTGACCCCGAGGCTCAGTGCGATCTCGCCGTCCGACCAACCAAGGGCCACGACCCGCGGATCGTCAGGCAGATCGAAATCCGGTGCTGCCGACGGGTCGGAGTACACGGTGTTCTCGGTGGTGTCCGACTGGATGCACGCGGTCAGTGCGAACACGAGAACGACGACGAGCCCCAGCGCGCGGGACAGTCGACGAAGGTGAGCGGTCATCGGATCTCCTCGGTCGTGGTGGATGTATGCGCGGACGGCTGTGGGGACGCACGTAGGTTGGCGGTGTCGCCGGGCACTTCATCGAAGGACACCGCACCGTCGCCCAGCGGGATCACCAGCGGGGTGTTGGTCTCGGGGTCGTCGATGATCCGCGCCCGGACCCCGAAGGTGCGGTGCACCATGTCGGCGGTGATGACCTCCGACGGCGCGCCTTGCGCGACGATGTCACCGCTGCGCATGGCGATGATGTGGCTGGCGTACCGGGCGGCCTGGTTGAGATCGTGCAGCACGGCGACGAGTGTTGTCCCGCTCTGGTTGAGGGTCGTACACAGTTCGAGGACCTCGATCTGATGTGCGAGGTCCAGATACGTGGTGGGCTCGTCGAGCAGCAGGATCGGTGTCTGCTGGGCCAGCGCCATCGCGATCCAGACACGTTGCCGCTGACCTCCCGACAGGGCGTGCACGGGGCGTTGGGACAGATCGGTCAGCCGGGTGACCTGCAGCGCGAAGTCGACCGCCGCCTGGTCCTCGTCGGTCCACTGCCGGAACATCGTCTGGTACGGGAAACGGCCCCGCGACACCAGGTCGATGATGGTGATGCCCTCGGGAGCGATGGACTGCTGGGGCAGCAGCCCGACCTCTCGGGCGAACTCCTTGCCGCGGAACCCCTTCACGTCCTTGCCGTCGAGCAGCACACTTCCGCCGCGTGGTGCCAGCAGTCGCGAAAGAGACCGCAACAGGGTGGATTTGCCACATGCGTTCGGTCCGACGATCACCGTGAACGACGCGTCCGGGATCACCACGTCGAGGTCGGCGATGATCGTGCGGTCGCCGTACCCGATCTCGAGGCCGGCCCCGGTGAGGCGGTGCGAACGTGCGCCGTCGAGCGCGGAGTCAGTGCTGGTCGGACCGGTGCTGTTCGGGCCGGTGTTCATGGGGTCTGGGGTCATGGCCTGGCCTTTCGTGACTGGGCGATGAGCAGTCCCAACAGGTAGACGCCACCGATGGACGTGGTCACCACGCCGACCGGCAGCTGCACCTCGGGCGCCAGGATGGTGCGGGCGATCGCGTCACAGCTGACGAGCAGCACGGCACCCACCGCGGCGGAGGTCACCAGGGGGATTCCCGGGCTCGGCGAGATCCGCGCCGCCAGCTGCGGAGCAACGAGTGCGACGAAGGCGATCGGTCCGGCGATGGCGGTGATGACGGCCGCGAACCCGACACCCAGGACCAGCAGCATCATCTGGGTTCGTGCGACGTCGACGCCCTTGCTCTGTGCGGAGTCGGAGCCCAGCTCGAACATCCGCATCCGTGGCGCGATGACGATCAGGGCGGGCACCAGGATCACCAGCCCGATGATCACCGGGACGGTGTCCGACATCCGGATGTCGTGCAGGCTGCCCATCCCCCACGAGGCCGCGGCGGCGGCGTTCTGCACGTTGGAGGTGGCGATCAGATAGCCGTTGAACGCCACCAACATGGCGTTGATGCCGATCCCGACCACCACGAATCGGTAACCGCTTGTGCCACCCCGCATTCCGAGGAAGTAGACGGCAACGGCGGTCGCCAGCGAGCCGATCAGCGCACCCACCGTCGCCCCGGCGGAGTCCAGGTTGAGCACGAGCATCGCGATCAGCGCCCCGGTGTAGGCCCCGGTGGTGAAACCGATGATGTCGGGGCTGCCCAGCGGATTGCGGGTGATGGTCTGGAATATCGCGCCCGACAACGCCAGTGCAGCCCCGCCGACGAGCGCGATCACCACTGCGGGCAGCGCGGCAGCGACGAGGTCGGCGGGCGCGCCGGATGTCATGCCGGCCAGCACCTTCAGCGTGTCGACGATGCCGAGGCGCGGGCTGTCGGTGGTGCTCACGCCGAGCGACCACACCCCGACCGCGAGGGCGACGACGACGAGGACGGTCCCGATCACCACGGCGGCGAGATCCACTCGGACACTGATCGTCCGGGTGCGGATCATCTTGATGCGGCGCGGCCAGTGCGCCGAAGTGGGGGTCGGTGGCAGCGGTTTCTGTAGGGTCACTGTTCACCTCCGCGCTGCCGACGGACCAACGCGATGAGAACCGGCGCGCCGATGAACGCGGTCACCATCCCGACCGGCAACTCGCTGGAGGTCAGCACGCGGGCCAGCAGATCCGACCCGACCATCACGATCGGTCCGACCACGACGCACACCGGCAGCAGCCAGCGGTTGTCGGGCCCGAACAGGATGCGCACGACGTGCGGAACCATGAGTCCGACGAAGGTGATCGGCCCCAGCGCCGCGGTGGCCGCCCCGCACAGCACGGTCACGACGACGAATCCACCGAGCCGCACCCGCCCCACGGGTACCCCGAGTGCACGGGCCCGGTCGTCGCCGAGCGCCAGACCGTTCAGATATGGGATCAGGATCATCGCCGCGAGCGCTCCGACGACGATCGGGATCCACACCACCGACACCTGCGACCAGTCCCGCCCGTCGAGTGTGCCGACCTGCCAGGAGCGGATCGCGTCGAACGACTTCGGATCGATCATCGTCAGGCCGAACCCGATACCGCTGAAGATCGAGCCCGCCGCGACACCGGTCAGCACCAGTTTCTCGGGGCTGGCGCCGCTGATGCCGCGCGAGCCGACGAAGTACACCAGGGTCGCCGCCAGGAATGCGCCGACCATCGAGGCCGCCATGTAGCCGCCCGTGGAGCTGACGTCCCAGGCGACCGCGGCGACGACCATCGCGAAGTACGCTCCCGAGTTGACGCCCAGAATGCCCGGGTCCGCCAATGGGTTTCGGGTCAGGCCCTGCATGATGGCGCCGGCTGCGCCGAGGGCGACGCCGACCAGGACCGCCAGCAGCGTGCGTGGCACACGGTTGTTGCGGATGACCTCGAGGGTGGTCGGGTCGCCGTCACCGAACAGGGCGCGCCAGGCGTCGGTGACCGTGTAATCACCGGAGCCGACGAAGAATCCGAGGAAGGTGAGGCCGACCGCGGTGCCGATGAGCAGCACGACCACGGCGAGTCGCGACATCGACCGCAGGCCCGACGGAGCCGGTGCAGGGGCGCCCGGTCCGGCCGGGGTCACCGCGGTGTCAGTGGTCAACAGGATCGCCTGTCGTCGGGGTACCGTGGCCCCCACTATAGGTTAGGAAAACCTTAACGACCTGACGTTCGAGCATCACTGCATGGGCGAGTGGGCGGCGGCCGAGCCTGGTGGGCCGGTCAGGATTCCGGACCGTTCTCCCGCCAATAGGCCTGCGACTTCACATCCGACTTGCCGAGTTTGTAGTCGTTCTTGAACGACGCGGCGACCGCGCGGGTGCTCTTCATGTCCAGGGCGACGAATCCGAAGTGGTTGGTGGCGTCGAATGCCGCGTCGCGCACCGCATCCGACAGCGCCGGCCCGTCGCGCTTGATCCAGTTGATGGTGTCCTGGTCGCGCAACCGCAGCGGCAGCGTCGTGTCGGACTCATGGACGTATTCGAGCCACACGGTCGCGGGAGCCGACGGATTGGCCGAACCCGAGATCCCGTCGAGCAACGAGTTGATCGCGGGCAGGGCCGCGATGTCGCCGGCGAGCAGCCAGCCCTTCGGCGCCGGGTCGGGGATCGCGAACTTGGAACCCATGAACGTCGACGAGATGGTGTCGCCGGGCCGCGCGGCCTGCGCCCACCGGGCGGCCGCGCCGTCGTGGATGGCGAACTCGAGGAAGAAGGAGTCGGTGGCCGGGTCCGGGTCGACCAGCGTGTAGGCCCGCTGATGCAGCTTGCCGTGCTTGTTCTCGAACCAGATGCGGATCCACATCGTGGGGTGCACCGGACGCTCGGTGAGCAGACCGCCGCCGGTGAAGCCGAGGCGGATGTAGTGGTCGGTTACCGGCTCGTTGCTGGTCACGGTGATCTCGTAATCGTCGGCACCGAGGAGTTTGAGGACCGCCCCCTGCCACCCGCGCGACTTGGTCTTCGTCTGTTCCGCCATGCGACAACGGCCTTCCCTCGACTGCAACAAGCTCTGTCAGGGTAGCCTAACTTAGCCTGCGGAGGCCTCGATACGTCGTCTCGCTGTCGCTCGCCGACTACTCGGCCAGCGAGAGAAGGCGAGCCCGGATTTCCCGCCGGTTGAGTAGCGCCCTTTCCCCGCCGGTTGAGTAGCGCCGCGCGAGCTTGCGAGCCGGCGCGTATCGAAACCCCTGCGAGCCGGGCCATCCCCCGCCGGTTGAGTAGCGCCGCGCGAGCCTGCGAGCCCGGCGCGTATCGAAACCCCCCGCACAACCTCACGCAGGCGCCAGCGCCACAATCCCGGGGTGCGCATCGAGATAGGACTTGGTGAACGAGCACACCGGCCGCAGTCGGGCGCCCTGATCGCGCACGTATCCGATCGCACCGACCATCAGCCGGGTGCCGAGACCGTGCCCGGTGTACTCGTCGTAGAGGACCGTGTGCAGGATCGTGATGGTCGACGTCCCGCCAACCGTCTCTCTGCTGTAGCCCAGGACGCCGACCAGGTCCCCGGCGACCCACAGCTCGAATCGATCCCGGTCTGGATTGTGGACGACCTGCGAGATCTGCTGCAGGATGGCCTGCGCGGACTGCGGTGGTCGATGTCGATGTTTCCGCTGCATGATCCCCTCCTGAGCACTACAGATCACCGTTGCCGAAGCTCCCCTTCCGGCAGCGGTGACGGTCGTTTGTGATTCGTGTCACAGCCTACCTTACGCAGGCGTAGGTCGGCGCGCCGTCGCCCCTGCCCGGCCCCCGACGCAGCGACGTCGTAGGGTTGGGGTGCACCACGGCACCCTCCGTGGTCGACAAATGAACAGCGCGGGGGCTCCCACGATCACCGGGGGCTGAGATGGCGACAGGCGGTCGCCGACCGCCCGAACCTGTCCGGGTAATGCCGGCGTAGGGAGTCGCAATCATGGGAACACGTGTATCCGAAGCTGCCGTCTCGACGGTCACCCAAGGACCGATCGAGGGAAGCAGCAAGCACTACCGCGAGATCGACCATCTCCGTATCCCGGCGCGACGCATCCATCTGACCAACGGCGAGCATCTCGACGTCTACGACACGTCCGGTCCGTACACCGACGCGACCGCGACCATCGACGTCGAGGCGGGCCTGCCACCGACACGGGATGCGTGGCACCGGCCCGAACCGATCGACGGTGCATCGACGCAGTTGGCGTGGGCGCGCGCCGGGATCGTTACCGACGAGATGCGGTTCATCGCCGCTCGCGAAGGTGTGGACGTCGACCTCGTCCGCGAGGAGGTCGCGACGGGCCGGGCGGTGATTCCGGCCAATCACCGTCACCCCGAATCGGAGCCGATGATCATCGGCAAGCGGTTCGCGGTGAAGGTGAACGCGAACATCGGCAACTCGGCTGTCACCAGCTCGATCGCCGAAGAGGTGGAGAAGATGGTGTGGGCCACTCGCTGGGGCGCCGACACCATCATGGATCTGTCCACCGGCAAGGACATCCACATGACCCGGGAGTGGATCATGCGGAACTCACCGGTCCCGGTCGGCACGGTGCCGATTTATCAGGCGCTGGAGAAGGTCAAAGGCGATCCCACCAAGCTGACGTGGGAGATCTACCGCGACACCGTGATCGAGCAGGCCGAACAGGGTGTCGACTACATGACCGTGCACGCCGGTGTGCTGCTGCGCTATGTGCCGCTGGCCGCCCGACGCGTCACCGGCATCGTCTCGCGCGGTGGTTCGATCATGGCGGCGTGGTGTCTGGCGCACCATCAGGAGTCGTTCCTCTACACCCATTACGAGGAGTTGTGCGAGATCTTCGCGCGCTACGACATCACCTTCTCGCTCGGTGACGGCCTCCGCCCGGGATCGATCGCCGACGCCAATGACGAGGCGCAGTTCGCTGAGCTCCGCACGCTCGGAGAGCTGACGAGGATCGCCAAATCGCATGGTGTGCAGGTGATGATCGAGGGCCCCGGTCACGTTCCGATGCACAAGATCGCGGAGAACGTGCGCCTGGAGGAAGAGCTGTGCGAGGAGGCCCCGTTCTACACTCTCGGCCCCCTGGCCACCGACATCGCGCCGGCCTATGACCACATCACGTCGGCGATCGGCGCGGCGATGATCGCGCAGGCCGGCACCGCGATGCTCTGTTACGTCACACCGAAGGAGCACCTCGGTCTGCCGAACCGCGACGACGTGAAGGTCGGGGTGATCACCTACAAGATCGCCGCGCACTCGGCGGATCTCGCCAAGGGCCATCCGGGTGCACAGGAACGCGACGACGCATTGTCCAAGGCGCGCTTCGAGTTCCGGTGGACCGATCAGTTCAATCTGGCTCTCGACCCGGACACCGCGCGGGAGTACCACGACGAGACGATGCCCGCCGAACCGGCGAAGACCGCCCACTTCTGCTCGATGTGCGGGCCGAAGTTCTGTTCGATGCGTATCTCGCAGGATGTTCGGACCTACGCCGAGGAGAACGGCCTGGTGACCGCCGAGGACATCGACCGCAAGATCGCCGAGGAGATGGCCGCGAAGTCGGCGGAGTTCGCCGAGCACGGCAACCGCGTCTACCTGCCGTTGGAGGCCACTGCCACTGCCACTGCAGGAGGTTCGCCCACACGATGACCGACGATCTCCGCCTACCCACCGCCGAACCGGGTGCCACACCGCGGCGGGTGCTCACCATCGCCGGTTCCGATTCCGGCGGGGGTGCCGGCATCCAGGCCGACATGCGCACCTTCGCGCTGCTCGGACTGCACGGCTGTGTGGCGGTCACCGCGGTGACCGTGCAGAACTCGCTCGGCGTCCAGGGTTTTCAGGAGATCGCGCCGGACACGGTGGCCGCGCAGATGCGCAGCGTGGTCACCGACATCGGTGTCGGCGCCGCGAAGACGGGGATGCTGGCGTCGGCGCCGATCATCGAGGCGGTGGCCAAGGAGTGTGTCGGACTCGGGATCGGCGGCGCGGGCTCGGTGCCGCTCGTCGTCGACCCGGTCTGCGCATCGATGCACGGTGATCCGCTGTTGGCGACCGAGGCTCTGGAGACGTTGCGGTCTGCGTTGATCCCGCTCGCCACGGTGGTCACCCCGAATCTCGACGAGGTGGCCCTGATCACGGGCATCCAGGTCGTCGACCAGCAGACCCAACGGGCCGCGGCCCGGTCGCTGCACGCTCTCGGGGCGCGTTGGGCGCTGGTCAAGGGCGGGCACCTGCGGTCGTCCACGCACAGTCCCGATCTGTTGTTCGACGGCGAGACCTTCCACGAGTTCGACCATCCACGCATCGACACCACCCACGACCACGGCGCCGGCGACACCCTGGCTGCCGCGACCACCTGCGCGCTGGCACACGGGCATTCGGCGCCCGAGGCGATCGGCTTCGCGAAGAGATGGGTGACCCGCGGGCTCGAGGCGGCCTATCCGCTGGGCGCCGGGCACGGTCCGGTCAACCCGTTGTGGCGCGTGCACAAGGGGTGAGGGCGGCCGCCGGCCGAGTTCCATGGATTCGCCGGGTTTTCACTCCCTCGTCGGACTGCCGGTCGATAATTCGGGCATGGATGGCGCAGAGGAGTCCGCGGGCTGGAACTACCTCATGGACATGGACGGCGTTCTCGTCCGCGAGGATCACCTGATCCCGGGTGCCGACACGTTTCTCGCGGAGCTGCGCAACAACGAGATCCCGTTCATCGTGCTGACCAACAACTCGATCCGCACACCGCGCGACCTGCGTGCGCGGTTGCTCCGTACGGGCCTCGACATTCCGGAGGAGGCGATCTGGACCTCGGCGTTGGCCACCGCTCGCTTCCTGGAGTCGCAGCGCCCGGGCGGGTCGGCCTATGTGGTCGGGGAATCCGGGCTCACCACGGCCCTGCACGAGATCGGCTATGTGATCACCGATTCGGCACCGGACTATGTGGTGCTCGGCGAGACGAGGACCTACTCGTTCGAGGCGATCACCACCGCGATCCGCCTGGTGGAACTCGGATCACGGTTCATCGCCACCAATCCGGACGCCACCGGACCGTCCGCGGCCGGATCACTACCGGCGACCGGCGCGGTCGCCGCGTTGATCACCCGCGCCACCGGCCGCGAACCGTACTACGTGGGCAAGCCGAATCCGTTGATGATGCGCTCCGCGCTGCGCCAGATCGGGGTGCATTCCGAGCACACGCTGATGATCGGCGACCGCATGGACACCGACGTCATCTCGGGGATGGAGGCGGGCCTGCAGACCATCCTGGTCCTGTCCGGCATCTCGACCCCGACGTCGGTGGAGCTGTTCCCGTACCGCCCCACCCGGGTCATCGACAGTGTTGCCGACGTGGTCGGTCACACCGGCGACCCTTTCGCGGTGGCGAAGTAGCTCCGGAACCTCACCTACGTTTCGCGCCCAGCACGGCGGCCGACAGAACCCGGTTTCGTCGACAGCACCCGCCGCACAACCGAAACAGCACCCGCCTCCACAAAGAAGCGGGTGCTGTCGGCGAAAAACCGGGTGCTGTCGGCGAAAAACCGGGTTCCGTCGGCGATCAGCTCAGCTGAGCGCCTTGCTCTTGAGCGCGTCGAACTCGTCCTGCGTGATGGTGCCGGAGTCGAGCAGCTGCTTGGCGTCGGCGATCTGCTCGGCCGGGCTCTTCGGGGTCGCGACCGACTGGATGTAGCTGTCGGTGGCCTGCTTGGCCTCCTTGACGGCCTCGTTCTGCCGCTCGGCCATACCGCGTCCCTTGGCGAGCAGGTAGACGATGGCGGTGATGTAGGGGATGAGGACCAGGAAGATGATCCAGACGGCCTTGATCCAGCCGGACGACTTGTCACGGAAGAGGTCGACGATGATGTGCCAGAGGACGATCAGGTAGGCAACGAACGCGAAGATGACGATCGTGTACCAGATGAAGTCCCAGAACGAATCCCACATCGGGCATACTCCTTAGCCAGGTTGTGTAGGTCGGCGGTCATCGCCGATGCGTTCCATAGCTTCTCACAGCCGTGGTGCAGGGGCTGGTATTGGCTACGATTCGCAATCATGGAACTCGGTCTTGACACGTTCGGCGACATCACGGTCGACGACGGCGGAACGGCACTCACCGGGGCGCAGACATTGCGCAACGTCCTCGAGCAAGGGGTGTTGGCCGACGAGGTCGGCATCGACTTCCTCGGTGTCGGCGAGCATCACCGCGACGACTATGCGGTGTCGGCACCCGAAGTGATGCTCGGCGCGATTGCGGCCCGCACCCGTCGAATCCGTCTGGGGTCCGCGGTGACGGTGCTGAGTTCCGACGATCCGATCCGGGTCTTCCAGCGGTTCGCGACGGTCGATGCGCTGTCCGGTGGTCGCGCCGAGGTGATCCTGGGGCGCGGCTCGTTCACCGAGTCGTTCCCGCTGTTCGGCTTCGATCTCGCCGACTACGAGGAGCTGTTCACCGACAAGCTGTCGCTGTTTGCGCAGTTGCGGACCGGCTCACCGGTCACCTGGTCCGGCTCGACGCGCGGACCGCTCATGTCGCAGAACGTCTATCCGCAGCTGGAGTCGGCGCCACTACCGACGTGGATCGCGGTCGGCGGCAGCCCCGAATCGGTCATCCGCGCCGCGTCCTACGGGCTGCCGCTGATGCTCGCGATCATCGGCGGTGAGCCGGCCCGGTTCACGCCCTACACCGATCTGTACCGTCGGGCCCTCACCGAACTCGACCAGCCGACAGATCTACCGATCGGTGTGCATTCACCCGGCCACGTCGCCGACACCGATGAGCAGGCCCGCGAGGAACTCTGGCCGCACTATCGCGGCTACATGACGCGGATCGGACGTGAACGGGGATGGCCACCGCCCACCAGGATCGAGTTCGAACGGTCCGCAGGTCCGGCCGGCTCACTGTACGTCGGCTCACCCGAAACGGTGGCCTGCAAGATCGCCTCGACGTCGACGATGCTGGGGCTGAACAGATTCGACCTCAAGTACTCGCACGGCACACTGCCGCATGCCGCCCTGATGCGCAGCATCGAACTATATGGCACGCAGGTCATCCCGCGGGTCCGGGAACTGCTCGCCGGCGACTGAGGGCAGGAACCACTGAGCGTCAGCGCCGACCGAGGGTCAGCAGGAAATCGCCTTTGTCGTCGGTCCACTGGTGTTCCACCACCACGCCGGCCTCGGCGAGCTCGTCGGCGAGATCGGTCCGGTCGAACTTGGTGCTGATCTCGGTCAGCACCTCGGCGCCGCGGGCCAGCTGCCAGCGCCGCTCGACCGCCGTGAAGTACACGTCCACGTCGCGCCGCGCCCTCAGCCACATCTCGATGCGGTGTCGAGCAGGATTCCAACGTGCGATGTGATCGAAGTCGTCGACGTAGAGACCGTGGGCATCGAGGCCGCGGCGCAGCACCTCGATCATGTTGCGGTTGAAATCCGCGGTCACGCCTGCCTTGTCGTTGTAGGCGGCCACCAGTCGCCCGGTGTCTTTGATGAGGTCCGCACCGAGCAGGAAGTAGTCACCCGGGTCGAGCGCCTTGGCCAACCGGCTGAGAAAGGCGGCGCGCATCGCGTCGTCGAAGTTGCCGATCGTGCCACCGAGGAACACCACGATCCGGGGCCCGTCGGAGGGCGGGAGCGTCATGTCGGGTGCGGTGAAGTCGGCGACGGTCGGTTCGATCCGGATACCGGGAAAGTCCTGCGCCAGTTCGGACGCCGACGATTCGAGGATCTCGGTACTCACGTCCAGCGGAACGTAGGTGAAACTCCGCCCGTCCGCGGCTGCCCGGTCGGCGAACGCCTGCAGCAGCAACCGGGTCTTCGTCGAGGTCCCGGACCCGAATTCGACCAGCGTCGCGGCGTCGGTGAGGGCCGCGATCTCGGTGGCACGGGCGTGCAGGATCTCGGTCTCCCGGCGTGTCGGATAGTACTCGGGCAGGCGGGTGATCTCGTCGAAGAGCAGGCTGCCCCGCTCGTCGTAGAGCCACTTCGTCGGCAGGGTGGGGGGATTCGACCACAGGCCGGCCACTGCGTCCGCGGCGAGCGGATCGTCGACACCGAGCGTCATCGGGCCAGCCGCAGTCCGGAGAAGGCCCAGCGGGCCGGGGCGGGGAAGAAGTTGCGATAGGTCGCACGCTCGTGTCCGGGTGGGGTCACCGCGCTTGCGCCACGCAGCACATGCTGATCGCACATGAACTTTCCGTTGTACTCACCCACTGCGCCGTTGGCGGGTACGAAACCGGGATACGGCAGGTACGCGCTGGCCGTCCATTCCCACACGTCGCCGATCATCGTCGCTCCTGCGCGGCCGGGGTGGCAGCGCTGCGGATCGAGCAGTTGCCCGCGCGCATTGTCGCCGGACACCGCGGCGGCTTCCCACTCGAACTCGGTGGGCAGACGCGCCCCCGCCCACCGCGCGTAGGCGTCGGCCTCGTAGAAGGACACGTGCATCACGGGTTCGTCGCCCACCAGCCGACGCCGCCCCGACAGTGTGAAAGTCGTCCACTCGCCATCCGACCGTGCCCAGTATTCCGGTGCCTGCCAGCCGTTTTGGGTGATGTGGGCCCATCCGTCCGACAGCCAGAACTCGGGCCGACGGTAGCCGTCATCGGCCATGAACTCGAGCCACTCGGCATTGGTGACGGCCCGTTCGGCGATCTCGAAGTCCTCGAGATAGACGCGATGACGCGGACCCTCGTTGTCGTAGGTGAAGCCTGAGGCACCCTGGGTGGCACCGACCTCGGTCACTCCCCCGGCCACCGAACGCCAGGTGAGCGGATCGGGGTCGCCCGGCTCGTCGACGTCGCGGTCGACGTAGACGGGGCCGAATGCGTGGGTGGAGAACAGGTGCTTGATGTCCATCAGGAGCAGTTCCTGATGCTGTTGTTCGTGGTTGCAACCGAGTTCGAGCAGGGCCAACGCATCGTCGTCGAGTACCCCGCGTTCCAGCGCGTCAACCATGGCGTTGTCCACGTACTCGCGGTAATGCGCGATGTCGGCGACGCCGGGTCGCGTCACGAGGCCCCGCTCGGGACGCGGATGACGGGCGCCGACCGCCTCGTAGTAGCTGTTGAACAGGTAGCGGTAGGTCTCGTCGTAGACCCGGTACGACGCCACGTTGCGCAGGATGAACTCCTCGAAGAACCACGTCACGTGCGCCCGATGCCATTTCGCCGGACTCGCGTCGGTCATCGACTGCGGCGTCTGGTCTTCCGCGGACAGGTCGGCGGTCAACGCATCGGTCAGCGCCCGCACGTCGAGAAATCTATGGGCCTGCGATGGTGTGGACCGAGTCGGCCCAGACCGGATAGGGGCAGTGCGATTGGTGATGCTCACCGGTACCTCCCGTTTGTGGTGTGGCCCGGTGTGACGACCGGGGCGGACGGGCAACCCTGGCTTCCATCGTTACCAGCCTCGGCACGGCTGTCAACGAGACTGGGCCGTCAATGAGACTGGGCTGTCAACGAGACTGGGGACGACGGACAGGGCCAAGCCCCATCGCAGCACACGCCACCGACAATTCTCGGCGACCGGCGAGGACAGAGCCGACACGACCGTCAACCGATGGTTGACGGAGCAACGATCGTCAACCTATCGTTGACGCATGCCCGAACCGATCAAACTCAGTTCCGTCCGCCTCGACGACCTCATCGCCGGCATCCGCGCCACGCACGACGATCCCTTGGAACAGCTGACCGCGGCGATGGTCGCGGCCGACCACCTCGGGGAGGTCGCCGATCATCTGATCGGCCATTTCGTCGACCAGGCACGACGATCCGGGGCGTCCTGGACAGAGATCGGCGCCGGGATGGGGGTCAGCAAACAGGCCGCGCAGAAACGTTTCACGCCGCGCACCCCGACAGCGCCCGAGACGTCGATGTCGGAGGTGAGCAATCCGTTCTCGCGATTCACGCCGCGGGCGCGCAATGTGATCGCGGAGGCCCACAACCTGGCGGTGGCCGATCGCAGCGACACCGTCACGCCCGAGCACCTCGCGCGCGCACTGGTGGTGGCGCCGGAATCCGTCGCCGACGTGACCCTGCGCGCGCAAGGCGTCTCCCTCGCCGACCTCGCCGAGGCCTGCCGACCCGGCGAGGCCATGCAACCGACCACGGACTCCGATGGCGCGGACACGAATGGGACGGAAACGCCAGAGGAGAAAACGATTGTGCCCTATGACGATCGGGCTCGGGCGGTCCTCGAGACCACCGTCGAGGTCGCGATCGAACTGGGCCACAACTTCGTCGGTACCGAACACATTCTGCTCGCCCTGTTCACCGATCCGCCGATCGCAGACACGTTGTCGACGCTGGGTGTCGAGGCCGACGCGGCGCGATCCACCATCCGCGTGACGCTCGCCGAGATCGAATCAGATCGGCGCGGTTGAGGCAGCGCCGAACTCGGTTGTCGCCGGGTCAGAAGTCCCGTTATTCCTCGAAGTCTTCGGAGTCCTCGACATCGTCGGCGTCGATGTAGTGCACGGCAGCCTCCTCGGCCGACGCGCCGGCACCGTCGATGCCGACGTCACCGGCCACCGCGTCCTTCTCGTTGTCCAGACCGGTCCCCTCGTCGGGTGCGACCAATCGTCCCGACCTGCCGTCGCCGGACTGATCGGCGTCGTCGAACTCGGCATCACGGTCGGATTCGTGTGAGCGCCAGTTCTTCTCGACGTTCTCCTCGGCCTCGATGTCGTCGAGCGGGTCCGTGGCGCCGACGTCGGCCTCCTCCTCGGCGAGACGTTCGTCGAGGGTTTCGCCCTCGCGTTGCTCACGTTCGGTGAGCCCGTGCCGCGCACCGCTGGGCTGATGATCGGGCGGCGAGTACCCCTCGTCGAGTACATCGTTTACACCGCGGTCCACGAGCGTGTCCTCCGGTTGGAGCTGGTCGTCATCGTCGAGGCTGTACTCGCCGTCGGAACCTTCTGGGGTGCTGCCGATGTCACTCACGTCCTCCACGATGCCAGTCGATCGGTGACGGATCCAGGACGAAGCAGGCGCAATCGTCGACGACACCGATCCGGACGCGATTCGTCATCCCACGACACGACGCAGGGCCGCAAACACTGTTCGCCTCGGGCGGTGTTCCGTATCCTCCCTGCCATGACAACTCCGCAGGACCCGCAGAATCCCGGCCCGCCCGATCCCGACCAGGGGGGCGGTGGAGCCTCGGGGCCCAATCCGGAATACCCCAGCCCGGAACCGTCTGCCGGGGGCACGCCGCCGCCGTCGTATCCGCCGCCCGGTTCGGTTCCTCCGCCCCCGCCGGGACCGTCCGGACCTCCGCCGCCATCGGGCTACCCGCCGCCGGGCTCGTATCCTCCGCCGGGAGGTTCCTATCCGCCGCCGGGACCCCCGCCGTCGGGGCCGCCTCCCGGGTACGGCGCAGCGCCCGGATACGGCTCACAACCGGGCGGCTATCCCCCGCCCCCCGGGCACGGGCACGACCCCGGAGCCGGCGCACCGGGCGGATATCCTCCTCCGCCAGGGAATTACGGCGAGTACGGCGCCGGTGGGTACGGCGCTCCGTCGGCCGATCAGTTCTCGATCGGTGAGGCCTTCAGCTACGGCTGGAACCGGTACAAGGAGAACGCGGTCTCGTGGATCGTGCTGATCCTCATCGGGATCGTCGTCTCGCTGCTCATCAGCTGGCTGAACCAGGTGTCATCGGACGGCGGCCGCATCCTCTGGATCGGCGCCATCTTCAGCATCATCTCCACGATCGTGGGCTACATCTTCCAGGGCGCATGGGCACGCGGCGCGCTCGATGAGATCTCCGGCACCAAGCCGGCGATCGGCCGCTTCTTCGACCTCAATTTCGCGGCCGTGATCATCACCGCGTTCCTCGTGGGCCTGGGTACCTTCATCGGCCTGATCCTGCTGATCATCCCCGGCATCGTCTTCGCGTTCCTGGCGTACTGGTCCCTGACCTTCGTGGTGGACCGCGACATGGACCCGATCGAGGGCATCAAGGCGAGCTTCTCGGTGATCAGCAAGAACGCCGGCACCTTGTTCCTGCTGGCTCTCGCGGTGATCGGCCTCAACCTCGTCGGCGCACTGTTGTGCCTTGTCGGGCTGTTGGTGACCATTCCGGTCACGACGATCGCCACCACCTACGCGTACCGGTATTTCACCGGTGGCCAGATCGCGCCGGTGGCGTCCGCGGCACCGATGGCCCCGCCGCCGTATCCGCCGAATCAGTACTGAGTTCGCGCAACACGAAACGACCCGGCCACTGCGGTGGCCGGGTCGTTTCGTGTGTAGCCGGAGGCGGTCCCGCTTTCAGTAGCGTCCGTCGCGCCGGTGGATGTCCTCGGACATCCTGACGACGGCGTAGTAGAGCTCGAGCGTCACCCGGAGAAAGGCGAGATAGACCAGACCCACGATCGGAGCGAGGACCAGAGCAATGATGCCGAGCACGGGATCGTTGGCAAAGGACGAGATGACGAACACGAGCACACCGATCGCCAGGAGGATCGTCCCGAGGATGTAGACGACCTTGACCAACGATGGGGTGACGAACGAGTTGAAATTGAAGTCGAACAGCGAGGCGAAGAATCCCTTGGATGCCTCGACCGGCGACGAGATCGGTGACGGCGGCTGCTGATACCCGCCGGACGGCGGATAGCCGCCGGGCTGCGCACCGTAATTCGGCTGCGGCGGTGGCTGGTAGCCGCCGGGCGG
The DNA here is from genome assembly GCF_036350515.1 of Gordonia prachuapensis. Taxonomy (NCBI): domain Bacteria; kingdom Bacillati; phylum Actinomycetota; class Actinomycetes; order Mycobacteriales; family Gordoniaceae; genus Gordonia; species Gordonia prachuapensis. The sequence continues at coordinate 284,139 of NZ_JAZDUE010000002.1, forward strand.
CGGGTACCCAGGCGGTTGTGCTTGCGGATTCTGGTTCGGATCGTTGGGATCACCGGTTGTCATGGCGCGACGTTAGCAGCGGACCGCAGTCGAGTTGCGGACTTACGCGGGCTCTGAGGTGACCGAATGATTTCTGCCCGCCAGGTGTGGGATTGGGCGACAATCGATACATGCTCGCGGAGATGCAGGACGAGGCCGAGGCGTACCTTCTGGCAGGCGAGTACTCGCATGCGCTCGCCGAGTTCTCGGTGTTGCGGGAGGTCCGCTCCCGCCGCGAGGGTCCGTATTCGGTGATGTACCTGTCCAACCTGCACGACTGCGTGCGGTGCATGTCGCATCTGCACCTGTGGGCCGATTCGACGCCACTGTGCCGCGAACTGCACGGCAAGTACGTCCGCACGCACGGACGGGCACAGTCCGACACGGTCGACGTCGCCAAGCACTGGGCATGGGCCCTGGTGCATCTGCACGACTACCCGCCCGCGGTGAGGCTCTACCTGACGACTGCCGATGCGCTGTGGGACTCCCAGCCCGATCAGGCACGACGGCTGCTCGCCGCTGCCGCCGCCCATCGGAGCGAGGCGGACCCCGTGCTGATGCTCGAACCGTCCGACGACGGCACGGCCCGCATCGACCGGGCCCGGTTGGCGCACAGCCACGACGTGCTGGTGACCATCAATCAGCTGATCGACCGCCTTCCGGAGGATGTGACCACAGTTCGCGCTGCGATCACCTTCGACGGTCTCGAACTGGTCTGAGCCTCAGATCTGCGGCTCGTCCACCTTCTTGGGCAGCGTCAGCAGGGTCACCACGCTGACGACGATCAACATGATCGCCGCGATGATCAGGAAGGTGGTCAGGGCGAGACCGGGGATCAACATCATCACGATGCCCGCGATGATCGACACGACACCCGACAGGATCAGCAGCCAGCGCGGAGTGTGCAGCGACCCGGCGGACGCATGGGTCAGGTCGGCGATGCCCTGGAAGATCCAGCCGATGCCGATGAAGATCGCCAGGAAGACGAGCGACTCCTCCGGATTGAACAGCGCGATGATCCCGGCGGCAAGGATCAGGGCACCGATGAGTCCGAGAACGAACCGCCAGCCGCCGGACAGGAGCGAGGACGCGAACGCACCGTAGAGCCGGAAGAGTCCGGCGACGATGAGGGAGATGCCGAAGAGCACCCCGATGACAAGCAGGGTCGCGGCCGGCCACACCAGCGCGATGATGCCCAGAACGATGCCGACGACCGAGGTCACGATCATCGTGGTTCGTACCGCGGCCACGAGTTCGTTCGGGATCTGCCTTGCGTAGTCTGCAATTGTCATGGAGGCAGGTTAGTACGTGTCGAAGCCCTCGACACCACATTCACCGGTCGAACAGAAGGGAAATTCGTGTCGTCGATCGCGTTCTTCACCCACGATGCCGAGAACGCGGATGCTCCCGCCGACAACGGATCCGACCCCTGGTTCACGCCGACCCGCTACGCCGCCAGCCTCTGGGCACCGGGCACACTCAACGGTCCCGCCGTGTGCGCCCTGGCCGCCCGCGCCGCCGAACACGCGTACCCGGTGACCGGCTTCCGGCCCGCCCGGTTCACCATCGATCTGTTCAAGGTCGCCCGGGACTGTCCGACGACGACGCGTAGCCGGCTGGTGCGCGACGGCGGACGGATCAAGGTCGCGGAAGTCGACGTGGTGCAATCCGTCGACGGCGCGGAGGTCCTGGTCGCCCGGAGCACGACGGTTTTCGTCAAAGAGAGCACGAATCCGCCGGGTGAACGCTGGGAACGCCCGCCCGAGACGATCGAGTTCCATCCGCCCGAGACCGACGCCGACGACCGGTTTCCGTGGTACGGCGCGACCACGGAATCGGGCGAGATCGAGTGGAGCCAGGACATGGGCGCTCATCAGAACGCTCGTCGCAACAGGTTGTGGACACGTGCGGTCTCCACCGTCGTCGGCGAACGGCCGTCGGCGTTCGAGCGCGCGGTGATCAGCGGCGAGTCGACCAGTCTGGTGGGCAATTGGGGCAGTGAGGGCATCGCCTTCATCAACTGTGACCTGACGGTCGCCCTGTCACGGCTGCCGGTCGGATCGCGGATCGGCGTCGAGGCGGCGAGCCACGTCGAGGTCGATGGGATCTCGACAAGCACCACGAATCTGTACGACACCGAGGGGCAGTTCGGAGTCGGCATGGTCACCGGCGTCGACAACTCGGCCGCGACCATCGACTTCACCGCCATCGACACCGGTAACCGCTACAGCGAGGCCTGAGTCGACGCGCCGGGACAACGTCAGGGGCAATGTCACACTCCGATGACTCTCAGGTCTTGATAAGGTCACGGCCATGACGCGGCTCACAGGACGGTGGAGGGCGGCCCTCGCAGTCACGGCACTGGCAACGACGCTGACCGCAGGCCTCGCGACGGTTCCGCAGGCGCAGGCGACCAATGTCGCCGCCGCCGACGGACGCATCGTCGCCAGGATCACCGGCCCCGGTTCCATCAACGACACGATCGGCAAGTACAACATCGTCGGCACCGACCTGGGTGTCCTCTGGGACAACGGGAACGGCGAGATCATGGCCGCGTTCGGTGACACCCAGTCGTTCAACGGGTGGTCGCTGCTCTACGGCCAGCTGTGGTACTGGCGCTCGAATGTGCTGCTGCGCAGCACCGATCGGAACCTCGCGGACGGCATGACGTTCACCGGTCATGCCGGCCGACCGGGGCATGCGAAGCGCCTGCTCAAGCCTGACCTGCGTCGTGAGGTCACGATCATCCCGACGGCGGGCGTCGCCGCGAACGGCAAGCAGTACATGAACGTCATGTCGGTCAAACAGTGGGGCCCGCCCGGCATCTGGTTCACGAACTGGTCCGGCCTGGTCGTCTCGGGCGACAACGGCCAGAACTGGCGGGCGGTCAACGCGTTCCGGCCGAACGGCGGCGGCAACCACAAGTTCCAGATGTCGGCGTATCTGAAGGTGGGCGACACCATCTACACCTACGGCACGCCCGACGGTCGCTGGGGCGCGGTCTACCTGGCCCGGGTCGCCGCCAAGGACATCGAGAACCTCCGCAAGTACGAGTACTTCTCGTGGGGACGATGGGTCCGCAACAACCCGGACTCGGCCACCCCGGTCATGTCCGCACCGACCGGCGAGCTGTCGGTGGCCTGGAACGACTACCTCGGCAAATACATCTCGCTCGGCCAGAAGGACTCCGGGGTCATCCTGCGGACCGCCGACCGGCCGGAGGGTCCGTGGACCTCGGGTGAGCTCATCGTGCCCGCCAACAACCCGTACACGGGCTACGCGCCGTACATCCATCCGTGGTCGAAGGGCAGCAGCCTGTACTTCACCTACTCGGTCTGGAACGGCTACCAGGTCTATCTGATGCGGGTGCCGCTGCAGAAGCCGTAGCACCGCCGGGTTCTGGCCGCAGCTGCAGGTTCCGGCCGCAGTTCGGTTCCCAAGCCGGAACCCGGAACTGCGGCCAGAACCCGCACCCCTGCGGCGCTATCACTCCGCGAGGATGGCGTTCATCTCCTCGATCTCGTCCTGCTGCGTGGCCTTGATCCGCGTGGCCAGCTCACGCGAGGGTTCGTGGGTGCCGTCGGCGAGCTCGGCGTCCGCCATCTCGACCGCGCCTTCGTGGTGGGCGATCATGCCCTCGAGCCACAGCCGGTCGAACTCCGCTCCGCTGGCCGCGGACAGCGCGGCCATCTCGGCGGGCGTCATCATGCCGGACATGTCATGCCGGTCCGACGCCATGTGATCGCCGTGCCCGTCGGAGGCGGATGGGTCCGACGTGGACGCGTCGGCGACACCCCACTCGCGCAGCCGCGCCGACATCTCGTCGATCTCGGGCTGTTGGCCGGCCCGGATGCGGTCGGCCAGGTCCCGCACCGCGGGTGTGCTGGTGCGCTCGGGCACCATGTCCGCCATCATCAGCGCCTGCATGTGATGCGGGATCATCATCTGGTTGAAGGCGATGTCGGCGGCGTTGTGTGTCTCGGCCTGCGGTGTGTCGGCCGAGCTCTCCAGCGGCAGCGAGGTGGTGGTGACCGCCGGGCCGGACGAGGAGGCCGTCGGTTCGTCGTCGGCCGAACATGCGCCGAGAAGAGCGACCGCGACAACGGTCGAGCACGCGAAGATCTGTCGTTTCATTGGTGAGGTTCCTTTGCAGGATGAGGAATCCGCGCTGCATCAGGGCATGCGGAGCTGTCGACGTCTCGGACACGAGGTCCGTCGGACGCCGATCAGCAGCGGATCACCTGCAATCGGAGATGTGTCGGCATGGCCCACGGTGGAGGCCGGCCGCTGCGACCGTGCCGTCGGGTGTGAATCGACCGCAACAGGGGCGGGAGCGGGAAACCCCACGCCAGAACGAGAACGGCGACCGCCGGGACGACCGGGTCGTCGTGGCGCAGGAACACGCACGGGTGGGTGTGGGTGTCGCACTCGCCGGCATCGTCCATCACCGGCGCCGGTTCGTGCTGCGCGGCGTGCACGACCGTCGGGCCGTGCGCGGCCGCCGTCTCGCCGTGGTCGCGGTGGTCGGCGAGGGCGACCACCGAATGCATCAGCAGGATCGCGAACGCGATCCCGAGCAGCAGGCCGGTCCGTGTCGTGCCCCACCGGCGGGGTCGCGATGAACGGCGGACGGTCGACACGACTCCGAGGTTACCGAGGAGGTGCCGTGTCGGACTCGGCCATGTCGGACGCTGTCGTATCGGACTCAGCCGCAACGGACTCTGCCAGATCGGGCTCGGCCGCCTCCGACGCACCGGCGGCGTCGGCACGTCGTCGCTCGTTTCGCGGGATCACCCATTTCCGATCGACGACGTTCACGATGAAGATCACGAAACCGGCCAGGGCCCACCCCAGGAGGATGTCGAACACGTAGTGCTCGGCGGTGTAGACGAGGGTGAACGCCATCGCCAAGGCGTATCCCATAAACAGTGTTTTCCCGAGGGCCTTGACGCGGGGCCACATGAACAGGGCCAGCAACATGGTCAGACCGGCATGCAGCGACGGGATGGCCGCGACGAGATTGGCCTTGCCCTGCCCGACCTCGACCAGGGTCGACGCCGCGTGGATGTTCAGGAAGTTCCAGCCGCGCGCCGAGATCCGCTCGACGTAGGGTGCGGCCTCCGGGTTCGTCGGCGTCACCTCGCCGAGGATGCCGCCGTTCGCCACGGCGCCCTCGGTGGCCATGCACACCGGATCACGCGGATGGTCGACGAGTTGCTCGGCGGTGCATCGCGCGGCGGCCCACGGAGGTGCGGCCGGTACCAGGGTGTAACCGATCAACGCCAGGAACGTGGTCGCGAGGAAGCACGCTGCGTAGCGACGCCAGGTCGCGCGGTTCTTGATCCAGAGCACGGCGGCCACCGCGTAGGGGACGATGAAGTACGACATGTAGATGACGCTCGTGATCACCTCCCACCAGGGCGGCGACGCCTCCTTGATGTGGCTCTGCAGCCACACGGTGGGGTTGACCCCGAACAGCCAGCCGTCGACGTCGGCGGGCAGATGCCACTGGGTGGGCATGTCCACGATGCGTGCGACGTCGCGGGTCCAGTCGTAGAGCAGCAGGATCAGCGCGAACGGCAGCCAGTCGACGATGACACTGATCGCCTTGCGACGGCCGATCGTCGCCGCGAGCATGCCCAGACACAGCAGGATGATCAGCCGGGTGCGGTCGAACGCCATGCCGTACACGGAGAACTGGTAGACGACGAACAGCACCCACGCGCCGATCGCGATCCGCCGGACCATCGTGAGGTCACGTTTGCGGTCCGGACCGGTGTCGATCTCGGCGGCGGCCGCGACGTCGTCGATCACGGGCTCGACACCGCTCTCGACACGCTCCTTGGCAGTCTTGCCCGCCGCAGGCACGTCGTCGACCGCATCGTCAATGCTCACCCGTGATGATCCTGCCCGCCCACGCCCGCCAGGGCTCCCTGCACGTTACTTGGCGTAAGCCTAGTGATCACCTGGCGTTCGGGAACCGGCAAACCGCCGGACAGGTGCCGCCGATGTCGGAATTCATCCGGCTGGCGGTGACCGGAATCACATCGATGCGGCCAACTATCGTTGAGGGATGCGCATCGGAGCACATCTACGCGAGGACGCCGACCCGTTGTCCACCGCCGGCGAACTCGGCATCGACGTCTTCCAGATGTTCGTGACCGACCCTCAGGGCTGGAAGAAACCCGAGTCCCGCCCGGACGCCGCGGCGATCCGCGACTCCGACGTGGATGTCGTCGTGCACTCGAGCTACCAGATCAACGTCGCGAGCCTGAACAATCGGCTGCGGATGCCGTCCCGCAAGGCGGTCGAGCAGCAGGCGGCCGCGGCCGCCGAGCTCGGCGCCTTCGGCCTGGTCGTGCACGGTGGCCACCTGCGCGACGGCGAAGACGACAAAGAGGGATTCGCCAACTGGCGCAAACTCTTCGACCGCCAGGTGGACAAAGGCGGGTTCGGGGTGCCGATCCTCATCGAGAACACCGCCGGCGGCGACCACGCCATGGCCCGCACCCTGGAGGCCATCGACCGGCTGTGGGAGTCGGTCGGCGCCTTCGAGCAGGCCGGCTTCTGCCTGGACACGTGCCACGCCTGGGCCGGCGGCGAAGACCTCGTCGGACTGGTCGAACGCGTCAAGGCCATCACCGGCCGGATCGACCTGGTGCACCTGAACAATTCCCGCGACGAGTTCGATTCGGGCCGAGATCGGCACGCCAACATCGCCGACGGCCACATCGACGCCGACGTCCTGGTCGCCGTCGCCGCCGCTGCCGGCGCCCCGGTGATCCTCGAAACCCCAGCCGACGGCATCCCCGCTGACCTGGCCTATCTGCGCGACGCGCTGTAACCCACCCGGGCGCTGACCGCGGTCGGCGGAGATCACAGACCGAGCAATTGCTCTGTGTTACAGATGGCGCTATCCTGTAGTTACCGGCGAGTAACTTAGCTTCTGCCGACCGCGCCGAACGACCCGCGTAGCCCACACCGCCCGTCAGATAAGGAACCTCCATGGGCCATTACAAGAGCAACATTCGCGACCTGCACTTCAACCTCTTCGAGCTGTTCGACCTCGACAAGGTTCTCGAGGAGGGCGACTTCGGCGACCTCGACCACGAAACCGCCGTCGACATGCTCCGTGAGGTCAAGACCCTCGCAGAAGGCCCCATCGCCGAGTCGTTCGCCGACGCCGACCGCAATCCGCCGGTCTTCGACCCGGAGAACCACAGCGTGGCCATCCCGGAGAGCTTCACCAAGTCCTACAACGCGCTCGTCGAGGGCGGCTGGGACAAGATCGGCATCGCCGAGGAACTCGGCGGTCTGCCCGCACCGCGTTCGCTCTACTGGGCCATCGGCGAGATGATCCTGGGCGCCAACCCGCCGGTGTTCATGTACGCCGCAGGTTCCGGCTTCGCCAACATCTTCTTCGACAACGGCACCGACGAGCAGAAGAAGTGGGCTGCCATCTGCTCCGAACGTGGTTGGGGCGCAACGATGGTCCTCACCGAGCCCGACGCCGGCTCCGACGTCGGCGCGGCCCGCACCAAGGCCGTCGAGCAGTCCGACGGCACCTGGCACATCGACGGCGTGAAGCGCTTCATCACCTCCGCCGACCAGGACATGACCGAGAACATCTTCCACCTGGTGCTCGCCCGCCCCGAGGGCGCGAAGCCTGGCACCAAGGGTCTCTCGCTGTTCTTCGTGCCGAAGTTCCACTTCGATCACGAGACCGGCGAATTGGGCGAGCGCAACGGCGTTTTCGTCACCAACGTCGAGCACAAGATGGGCATCAAGTCGTCGGCGACGTGTGAGCTGAGCTTCGGCCAGCACGGCACCCCGGCTGTCGGCTGGCTCGTGGGCGAGGTGCACAACGGCATCGCGCAGATGTTCGACGTCATCGAGCATGCGCGAATGATGGTGGGCACCAAGGCCATCTCCACCCTGTCGACCGGTTACCTGAATGCACTCGAGTACGCCAAGGAGCGCATCCAGGGTGCCGACATGACCCAGATGACCGACAAGGCCGCTCCGCGTGTGAGCATCACCCACCACCCGGACGTGCGTCGCTCGCTGATGACCCAGAAGGCCTACGCCGAGGGTCTGCGCGCGATCTACCTCTACACCGCGTCGCATCAGGATGCGGCCGCCGCGAAGATCGTCTCCGGTGCGGATGCCGAACTGGCACACAAGGTCAACGATCTGCTGCTGCCGATCGTCAAGGGTGTCGGCTCCGAGCGTGCCTACAGCGTGCTGTCACACGAGTCGCTGCAGACTCTCGGCGGTTCCGGCTTCCTGCAGGACTACCCGATCGAGCAGTACATCCGCGACTCGAAGATCGACTCGCTCTACGAGGGCACGACGGCCATCCAGGCGCAGGACTTCTTCTTCCGCAAGATCATTCGCGACAAGGGCGCCGCGCTGGCGCACGTGTCGGGTCAGATCCAGAGCTTCCTCGACTCCGAGGGAGGCAACGGTCGCCTCAAGGCCGAGCGTCAGCTGCTGAAGACCGCGTTCGAGGACGTGCAGGCGATGACCGCGACGCTCACCAGCTACCTGATGAACGCGCAGGAGGATCCGAAGGAGCTCTACAAGGTCGGGCTCGGCTCGGTGCGGTACCTGCTGTCGGTCGGCGACCTGCTCATCGGCTGGCTGCTGCTCCGCCAGGCCGAGATCGCCCTCGCCGCACTCGATGCCGGCGCGTCGGATGAGGACAAGTCGTTCTACGAGGGCAAGGTCGCCGTCGCGAGCTTCTTCGCGAAGACGATGCTCCCGCAGCTGACCGCCGTCCGCGGCACCGTCGAGAACATCGACGCCGACGTCATGGAGGTCGACGAAGCGGTCTTCTGAGCCGCTCGCCGAGAGCCTCACTCTGGTTCGTCCCCCGGGAATCGCCGAACTCTCCGTACGTTTGTGGAGAGTCTGGTGATTTTCGGGGGACGAACTCATTCGGACATATCACGCACGCGCTCGCGGTAGATTGATCGGTGGCCCGACGCCCCCGAGAGGACCAGCGATGTTCGCTGCACTCGCCCGTGTCGTCACCTCACACCCGTCGCGCGTGGTCGGCGTATGGGTGGTCGCCGCACTTGCTGTCATCCTGTTCGCGCCCAACCTTTCCGACCACACGACCGGCAACCAGCAGGACTTCCTTCCTTCCTCGTTCGAATCAGTCGCCGCGCAGAGCATCGGTGACGCGGAGTTCCCGGCGACCTCGGGAGCCACCGGCACGCTTGTCGTCTCGCGGGCCGACGGCAACCAGCTGACCCCCGCCGATCAGCAGACGGCGCTGGGATTGGCGACGACTCTGCAGAACGACAGGATTGCCGGGGTCACCACCGTCTCGGCCGGACAGCAATCGATCGCACCCGACGACAAGGTCGTGGCGATCCAGATCGCGTTCGACGGTCAACCCGGTGAACCCCAGGTGGACGACGCCGTACCCGCGGTGCGCGATGCCTCATCGGAGCCTTCGCCGCGCTGTTCTTCGCCCGCCTCGGCTCGTTGAACTCGCTGGCACCCGGATTGATCATCGCCGTGGCGATCATGCTGATCACCGCGCTGACGCTCATCCCCGCCGTCATCGCGATCCTGTCCAAGGTCATGTTCTGGCCGTTCGGCCCTGGGCATGAACGCGACCGTTCGATGTTCGCCGGGATCGGCCGTGGCGTCGCCCGTCGACCGGTGATCACCGCGACCGCGATCGGCGTGCTGCTGATCGTCCTCGCGGTGTTCGGCTCCGGTTACAAAGCGACCTACGACACCCTGGGCGAGATGCCCTCGGACACACCGTCGCAGCAGGCGTTCGACACGCTGGCCGCCTCCTTGCCGCCGGGTGAACTGAGTCCCACGCAGGTCTACGTCCAGGCCGACGGCCCCATCCCGCAGAACGAATTGTCAACGCTCACCACCGATCTCAGCCAGGTCGATGGCGTAGCAGCGGTCACACCACCTCGTGTCAGCTCGGATGGCACCGCGGCAGTGGTGAACGTGGTGCTCGCCGACTCACCGTTCGCGACACAATCGCTGGACACCATCGACGACAACGTCCGACCGGTCGCTCACCAGGCGGTCCCCGGGGCGAGGGTGGCCGTCGGCGGGCAGACGGCCACCCTCGCCGACGTGCGGTCCCAACTCCACTCCGACATGCGCCACGTCTTCCCGGTGGCTGTGGTGATCGTGTGGGTCATCCTGGGGGCACTACTCCTGGCGGTGCTGGCGCCGGTCAATCTGATCGTCAGCGTCTTCGTCACGTTCGGCGCCACGCTCGGGGCCCTGGTGATCGTCTTCCAACATCTCCTCGGCTACGCCGGAATCGACTTCTCGACGCCGATCGTTCTGTATCTGTTCGTCGTCGCGATCGGCACCGACTACAACATCCTGATGGCCGAACGGGTGCGGGAGACTTTCGTCGCCGGCGCCGCTCCACGCGAGGCGGCACGACTGGCGATCACCAAGAACGGACCGACCGCCGCGGCCGCGGGGGTGATCCTGGCACTGACCTTCGCCTCCCTCACCCTGACCGGCCTGAGAAACCTCGAGGAACTGGGCGCCGGTGTGGCGATCGGGGTCGTGCTGGCGTCATGTGTGATGGCGCCGATGCTGGTGCCGGCGTTGTCGGTGATCCAGCGCCGCGCATTCTGGTGGCCGACGCGGCCGTCGACGCCGGCTGATACCGGCGAGCAGCAACGGACGGGGTGAACTCGGTGCGAACCGGGATCTCGTGGCCGCGACCCCGGAAACAACGCGCACCCGCTCGGCAACCGCGCACGTCTCGACGTGCGCGCGCGCCGAACGGGTGAGCGTGAGTGTGTGTCGCAGCCCTACTTCGGTGGCATCCGGATGCCGCCGTCGACGCGGATGACCTCGGCGTTCATGTAGGAGTTGGTGACCAGCTCGACGACCATCGACGCGAGTTCGTCGGGTGCACCGAGGCGCTTCGGGAACAGCACGGACTCGCCGAGCTTCGCCTTGAAGGCCTCAGCGGCCTCACCCTCGCCGTAGATCGGGGTGTCGATGAGACCGGGGGCGATGGTGTTGACGCGGACGCCGACCGCGGCGAGGTCGCGGGCCACCGGCAGGGTCATGCCGACGACGCCACCCTTGGACGACGAGTAGGACGCCTGGCCGATCTGGCCGTCGAACGCGGCGACCGAGGCCATGTTGACGATGGCACCGCGCTCACCCGACTCCAGCGGCTCGTTGCGGCTCATCGCGGTCGCGGCCAGACGCACCATGTCGAAGGTGCCGATCAGGTTGATCGCGATGACCTTCTTGTACGCGTCCAGGTCGTGCGCCGACGAGAACTCGCCGTCCTTGCCGACGGTGCGCTGGGCCCAGCCGATGCCGGCCGAGTTCACCACGGCACGCAGCGGGCCGAGCTCGGCCGCCTTGGTGACGGCCTCCTCGATCTGCGCCGTGTCGGTGACATCGACGCGCACGAACACGCCGCCCACCTCCTTGGCCAGTTCTTCGCCCTTGTCGACCTGCAGGTCGGCGACGACGACGCGGGCGCCCTTGGCGGCCAGCTGACGAACCGACGCCGCACCGATACCCGATGCGCCGCCCGTGACAATTGCACTTGCTCCGTTGATATCCACGTTGCGGAGCCTATCGAGCGTTACATCGCTCGGTCTAGAGGGGCGCCCTTCGAGACGGCCCTCCGCAGGCTCCGGGCCTCCTCAGGGATCAGGTGCTGACGGCCCTCCGCAGGCTCCGGGCCTCCTCAGGGATCGGGTGGTGACGCCTCCGCAAGCTCCGGTAGCTGAGAATCCCCCGACCCCTGAGGAACGAGGCGCTAGCCGAGTGTCACGAAGGGCAGCCCTTCGAGACGGCCCTCCGCAGGCTCCGGGCCTCCTCAGGGATCAGGTGCTGACCGCCCTCCGCAGCTCCGGGCCTCCTCAGGGATCAGGTGCCATCACACGCAGGCGACGTTGGGCGCCGGGTCGTACTTCACGGTCCGCGTGTTGCGACTGATCTCGGCGCCGCTGCCCGCGTCGGTGATGATGCGGGTGTCCGAGGTGGTGAAGCCGCGGCTGCCGGTCGAGGCGATACAGTTGTCGCCCTTCGGCAGCTTCAGCGACGGCGGATCGGTGTAGGAGTGGCGCTCACCGGTGATCGACTGCACCTCGACGGTCTTCGTGCTCCACAGCCGGACGGTGATGCCCGACGGCGACCACCCGGTGTCGATGTAGACGCCGTGCTTCGTGTTGTTGCGGAACACCAGGTCGATGGCACCTTCGAAGACCGTCGCCTCGCGGGCTTCGGGATATCGCGAAATGTAGTAGCTGTGCTCGGTGTGCGCGACGTCCTCGAGCCCGGCGAAGTAGGCGGCGTTGTAGAGCGTGGTCGCGAACTGCGAGATGCCGCCGCCCACCGCCTTGTCGGCGTGGCCGTCGTCGATGATCGTCGACGTCACGTATCCCTGCGCCGTGCCCCGCGGACCGGTATAGCCGTTCAGCGAGAACTTCGCCCCCGGCTTCACCAGGGCGCCGTCGACCTCGGCGGCGACGAGACGGATGTTCTCCCCGGACGCACTCGAGAACCCGGAGGTGGTGAACTCGCTGACCACCTCACGCACACCGAGCTTGCGTGCCTGCACCGTGGTCAGCTTGGGCCGGATCGGGTCGTAGGCGACCTCGACGACGCGGACGTCCGACGCATCGGCACCGGTCACAGTGGCCGCGGTGGAGGCGAACGTCTTGTCCCAGTCGATCCGCCGACCGTCACGGGACGGTACGACGGTCGGGCTGCCGCTGCTCATCGTGAAGGTGGCGTCGACCGGCTTGCGTTCGGTCTCGACCAGCTCGGGTCCCAGCAACTCCACGCCCGCTTCGGTGTCGATCTCGGGCTGCAGGCCGCCCCGGCCGTCGGCGACGAACGACAGGATGGTGCCAAGCTCCGCGGGCGTGACCCGGACCGACGTGTCGTCGGCGCCCTCGAGGGTGACTGGTGCGGCCACCGCACGGGTCGCGACGCCGACGACGGTTTCCTGCACCACCTCGGCCGACACCGACGGATCGAAGTCCTCGAGGGGCAGGTCCACGGGCTCGGCGTCGAGCCAGTGGCGTGACAGGGTCGTGACCGCCGCATCGCGGGCCACCCGCTTGCCTGCGGCCGGGAGGTCGGCGACGGGCGTCGCGACGTCGCCCGAGACGTCATAGTGGACGCCACCTTCGACGGCGGCCTTCTCGAGCGTGGGCCGCAGTTCATCGAGGGTGGCATCGAACGTTGCGCGGTCGACGGTGACGACCGGATCGACGGTGTGGGTCCGGCCGAGGATGGCCAGTAGCCGTGTCAGCGGGTTACGAGGCTGCTCCAAGAGCTGCGCCTTCGTCGCATCCGGGTCGAAGTGCAGTCCGAGGTCGACGGCCGCGACCGTGGCCGAGCCGGATTCGGTCCGCAGCTCGACCGGCTGGGCGGCGCGCACGGACAGGTCGTCGACGACGGCCTGCGCCGAATACGGGTCGAGATTGCCTGCCGGGATGCCCGCGACGACGGCACCGCGCGCGGTCGCGTCCTCGGTGAGCACGAGATCGGTCGCCAAGACCACCCCGAGAACAGCGGTCACCCCGACGAAGACACGCACCACCGCACGGACGGCGGGGTTTGAGTTCACGGAGACAACCATAAGGAAACGATGATGAGTGCGCCCGACCAGCAGGCGGCTGTGGGGCACCCCACACAAGTAGGCGCCCCGACCGAGCTGCCGGGTCGGGGGTCTGGCAGCTCAGCCGGAGCTACTCGTATATCTACGCTACTTCTCTCCGCGTTACATCTTTCCGCGAGAAATTCAGCAATGAGTGTGACCCGATCGTTGCGGATGCGACGATCCGGTCACAGTAGAGCGGGTCAGCCCTCGACGATGGCGGTGACGCCCTGGCCGCCGGCCGCACAGATCGAGATCAGTGCACGACCGCCACCGTTCTCCCGGATGGTCTTCGCCGCCTGCGCGACGATGCGCCCGCCCGTCGCGGCGAACGGGTGTCCGGCGGCCAGCGATGATCCGTGCACGTTGAGCTTGGCCCGGTCGATGGAGCCGAGCGCGTTGTCGAGGCCCAGGCGTTCCTTGCAGTACTCCTCGGACTCCCATGCGGCCAGCGTGGCCAGCACGACCGAGGCGAAGGCCTCGTGGATCTCGTAGAAGTCGAAGTCCTGCAGGGTCAGACCGTTGCGTTCGAGCAGCCGCGGCACCGCGTAGGTGGGGGCCATCAGCAGGCCGTCCGGTCCGTTGACGTAGTCGACGGCGGCGGTCTCGCTGTCGACGAGGTAGGCCTGCACCGGCAGCCCCTTGGCGTCGGCCCACTCGTCGGTGCCGAGGAGCACCGTCGACGCGCCGTCGGTGAGCGGGGTGGAATTGCCCGCGGTCATCGTGGCGTCGCCGAGGGAGACGCCGAACGCCGGCTTGAGCTTGGCCAACTTCTCCACCGTCGAGTCGCCGCGCAGGTTCTGGTCGCGCGTCAGGCCGAGGAACGGGGTGATCAGGTCGTCAAAGAACCCGGCGTCGTAGGCGGCGGCCATGTTCTGGTGGCTGGCGGCGGCCAGTGCGTCCTGGTCGGCCCGCTTGATGCCGAACTCCTTGGCGGTGATGGCGGCGTGCTCACCCATCGACATGCCGGTGCGGGGCTCGCCGTTGCGCGGGATCTCGATACCGAGCTTCGGCAGCAGCTTCATGGCGGCGAGCAGCTGGTCCTTGGTGCTGCGGGCGCGGTTGACCTCGAGCATCTGCCGGCGCATCGACTCCGAGACGCCGATCGGGGCGTCGGAGGTGGTGTCCACGCCGCCACCGACGGCGACGTCATAGCGGCCGGACGCGATGCCATCGGCGACGGCCACGATCGCCTGCAGGCCGGTGCCGCAGGCCTGCTGGATGTCGAACGCCGGGGTGTAGGGCGACAGCGCCGAGCCGAGCACGCATTCGCGGATGAGATTGAAATCACGGGAGTGTTTGAGCACCGCGCCGCCCGCGACCATGCCGAGCCGTTCACCCTGGAGGTTGTAGCGACTGACGAGGCCGTCGAGGGCGGCGGTGAACATCTCCTGATTGCTGACCTTGGCGTAGGCCTTGTCCTGGCGGGCGAACGGGATCCGGTTGCCGCCGAGGATCGCGACCGGGCGCTGGGTGCGGGTCTTGGGTGTCTGAGCCACTTGGATCTCCCAGGGGGTGTAGTCCGATGTCTGTACAGTATTCTTACTCATGAGTAAGTTAGTTGTCGAACGTCGCTCGTGGTGAGCGTCATCGCACAGCTCTCGCGACCGATCCGACCTGCCGACAAGACTGAGGAGATCTCCCGTGGCAGCCACTGGCCTGTACTCGAACATCGTTCATTCCGGACCCGGCGCGTTCATCGCGAAGCAGGCGGGTCTCCCCGTTCCGCCGACGCTGCGCCGCTACAAGCCGTCCGAGCCGCCGCTGCCCGGGCCGGTACTGCTCGGCGGGTCGGGCCGTCTGGTCGAGCCACTGCGCGAGATGCTCTCGGCTCCTGACTACACCCTGATCCAGAACGCCACCACCGGCCGCGGCGCCGACAAGTACGGTGCGCTGGTCTTCGACGCCACCGGCATCACGTCGCCGGGTGAACTGCGCCAGCTGTTCGAGTTCTTCCAGCCCCAGATGCGCTCACTGGCGCCGAGCGCGCGCCTGCTGGTCCTCGGCACCACACCCGAGCTGGTGTCCGAGCCGAACGAGCACGTCGCTCAGCGCGCACTCGAGGGCTTCACCCGGTCGGTCGGCAAGGAACTGCAGAAGGGCGCGACCGTCCAGCTCGTCTACGTCTCCCCCGACGCCAAGACCGGACTCACCGGCCTCGAGTCGACCGTCCGGTTCGTGCTGTCGGCGAAGTCGGCGTTCGTCGACGCCCAGGTGATCCGGGTGGGCGACGCCGACGCGACCGCACCGAAGGACTGGGATCGCCCGCTCGAGGACAAGGTCGCCGTGGTGACCGGTGCGGCCCGCGGCATCGGCGCCACCATCGCCGAGGTGTTGGCCCGCGACGGCGCCCACGTGATCTGGGCCGACATCCCGGCCGCCGGCGAGGCGCTCACCGAGACCGCCAACAAGGTGAAGGGCACCGCGTTCCCGCTCGACGTCAGCGCCGACGACGCCGGTGCGAAGCTGGCCGAGCATGCGCTCGAACGCCACGGCGGCATCGACATCATCGTCAACAACGCCGGCATCACCCGCGACAAGTTGCTCGCCAACATGGATGCGGCACGCTGGGATTCGGTGATCGCGGTCAACCTGATCGCGCCGCAGCAACTCGTCAACGGCCTGCTCGAAAAGGGCGCCCTCAAAGAGGGCGGCGCCGTGGTCGACGTGTCGTCGATCGCCGGTATCGCAGGCAACCGCGGCCAGACGAACTACGGCGCATCCAAGGCCGGTGTCATCGGCCTCGTCGACACCTACGCACCGATCCTCGCCGAGAAGGGCATCACCATCAACGCGGTCGCACCCGGTTTCATCGAAACCAAGATGACCGCCGCGATCCCCCTGGCCACCCGTGAGGCCGGTCGCCTGATGAGTTCGCTGCAGCAGGGCGGGCAGACCGTCGACGTCGCCGAAACCGTTGCGTACTTCGCCAATCCGGCGTCGAGCGCCATCACCGGCAACGTCGTTCGCGTCTGCGGCCAGGGATTCCTGGGTGCGTGATGACCAAGACGATCACGCTGCCCAGCGCACCCGGAACCGCTGAGGTCTACTCGAAGGCCGTCGGCGCGATGCTGCCGGTGATCGGCAAGCCCGCCAAGGTGCGGGCCGACGCCGTGATCCCTGACCGCAGCTACCGGATGGAGAACGTCCGCGTCGACCCCGACAAGCTGCACGCCTACACACGCGTCACCGGTCAGCGGTTCGGTTCGACATTGCCGCTGACGTACCCGTTCGTGCTGCAGTTCCCCCTGGCCATGAAGGTGATGACCGACGGCGACTTCCCTTTCGGCGCAGTCGGTTCGGTGCATCTGGAGAACTCGATTCATCGGGTTCGTCCGATCGGCGTCGACGAACCGCTGACCATCGAGACGCACGCGGAGAACCTGCGCGAACACCGCAAAGGGCTGCTGATTGACATGATCTCGCAGATCAGCGTCGGCTCGGAGTTGGTGACCACACAGACCGCGACATTCCTCAAGCAGCAGCGCACCAGCCTGTCCGACGAGCCGCGCGGTCCGGAGCCCAAGCAGTACGCTCCCCCGCCGCCGGATTCGATCCTGTCGGTGGACCTCGGTCGCATCCGCCAGTACGCCGAGGCGTCCGGTGACCGCAACCCGATCCACATGGGTAACCTGACCGCGAAGGCATTCGGCTTCCCGAAGGCCATCGCGCACGGAATGTGGAGTGCCGCAGCCGCGGTCGCCAACGTGGAGGCACAGCTTCCCGACGAGGTCACCTACACGGTGCGCTTCGGCAAACCGATCCTGTTGCCCGCCAGGGTGAATCTGTACTCGCGGCGCATCGACGGGAACGGCAACTTCGACATCTCGGTGCTGGATCGTCGCAAGGGCGCGCCGCATCTGACGGCGACGACGCGCGGCACGTGACCGTCACGGTTCGTCCCCCAGATATCGCTTCGTCCTACTGCTGCAGCTGGGGAGGGAAGCAAGACCTGGGGGACGAACTATGACGGCTCCGCGAGCAGCGACGCGTAGTGGTCGCGGAGCCTCACGACGTCCTGGCTGTCCTCGTCGACGGCCCCGGTGTCCACGAGACTCTGCAGGGCGTCCAGGCAGGCGTGCCATCCGGCCGCGGTCCCGGCGTGACCCATCGGTCCCGGCTCGCCCGGCCAGGTGGTGAACACCAGCCGCGTGCCGTCGGCGGTCGGTTCGAGTTCGAATCGCAGCACGTCCGCCTGGCCTTGCGGGTTGCCCCAGACCAGTTCGAAAACCTTCGGCGGGTCGAACTCACGGATCTCGCCGGGCAGCACTTCGTCGAAATCGAAACCCGACGTGTCGACGCCGGCGTCCTCCATCATCGCCTGACTCTCCGCCGCCCCGTCGGGCCAGAACGGCAGCTTCACCGACGCGCCACGGGCGCGCTCCCCGACGATGTCGGCGGGAAACCAGTGCCGCAAGCTGTCCGACTCGGTTAGCGCGCTCCAGACTTTCTCCGGCGAATGCGCCAGGTGCCGTTCGTATCTCAAGGCCAGCCTGTCGCCATCGCGTACGACAGTGCCGAATCGGTCGGTCGCCTTCTGGTCCATGCCTCAGTCCTCCTTGTTGGTCTCATCCAGGTGCTGCTCCAGCGCGTCGAGCCGGTCGGCCCAGATCTCCCGGAACGGCGCAAGCCACGCATCGAGGTCACGCAGCCCGTGGTCGTCGAGTGCGTAGTATCGCCGGGGCCCGTCGATGCGGACTCTCACCAACGCCGCCTGGTCCAGCACCCGAAGATGTTTGGACACATTGGGTTGCGAGATGCCCAACGACTCGACGAGTTCACCGACCAGACACTCCCGGCTGCGCAACTGATCGAGGATGCGCCGTCGGGTCGGCTCCCCGATTGCCGTGAAAACGTCTCGGTCGACCATGCAGCCAACATGCCATAGTTGGCATATGCCGGTCAAGGCATATAGGGCGGTTGGAGGTTTACGGCGGGCTTCGTGACGCGGCTCCTTCGTCGCCGCTCCTCAGCCAGCGGGGGGAACCCTCAGTCGCCGACGACGTCCGCCGTCCCGACCCCCTTCAGACCACGCCAGGTGATACCGACAAGCAGGTCGGTGGCGGTCTCGAGGTCGACGTCGCCCTCGGTGATGCGATCGGCAACGGCCTCGCCGGCACCGACGAGGGCGACGGCGGTGAGTTCGAAGTCGATGTCGCGGGCACCCTCGACGGTGGTGCCGGCCCGGATGAGTTCGGTGACCATCTCGGTGACGCGCTTGCGGCTGTCGGAGACGAAATGCGAGAAGGTCTGCGTGCCGACAGCAACGCGGTAGAGCACCTTCCACGACTGCCGGTGCTCGTCGACGAAGCGCAGGAACTCCTTGACGACGGTGCGGGCCTGGTCACGTTGTCGCAGCGACGGGTCGAAGCCGACGCTCATCGCCTCGATGAAGCGGGTCGACTCACGTTCGATGCACGCGCTGAACAGTTCGTCCTTGGAGCCGTAGTAGAGATACAGCATCGGTTTGCTGATCTCCGCCTCGGCGGCGATGGAGTCCATCGACGCCTCGCGGTAGCCGTTCTCCGAGAACACCTTGACGGCCGCATCGAGCATCTGCTGTTCTCGTACCGCACGAGGCAGCCGCTTGGTACCTCCGGCCATCGTCACTCCTCCACCACTGGTCGTTCACGCACTAGACGTTCGGACCATCTTACCCAGGGGTAAGTTCAGTGGCGGGAGGCATCGCGGAACTCAGCACGTCAGCACACCCTTCGACCGCAGAATCCGCACCACCGACCGGTCCACCCGCTGCTCGGTGAGGCGGTTCGCCGCGACCTCCTGTTCGAGGGCGTCCAGCACCGACGTCACGCGATCCGTGGAGAGCCACAGCGCGATGTCGGAGCCGGCGCGGATCGCCATCGGCGCCGCCTGCTCGATCGGGTAGCGGGCGCTGATCGCGGCCATGCCGGAAAGGTCGTCGGAGAACACCACGCCGTTGAACGGCGGTCCGCCGTATCCGCGGCCCGTGCGCAGCATGCCGATCGCCTGCGGGCTGATGCTCGCCGGTGTCTCCGGGCCGGTCAGTCCGGGGACGATCAGGTGGCCGACCATCACCGCCGCGGGCCCCGGGTCCTGCAGGAGCGTGCGGTACGGCACCAGGTCACTGTTCTCCAGCGTCGACAGCGGCGGTGTCACGACCACACCCAGATGGGAGTCGCCGGAGGCGTGGCCGTGGCCCGGGAAGTGTTTGAACACCGGGGTGATCCCCGCCGACGCGAGGCCCTCCGCGTAGGCCGACGCGTATTCGGTCACCACGGCCGGGTCGTTGCTGAACGATCGGTCGCCGATCACCTCGTTGTCGGACTCGTTGCTCACGTCGACGACCGGCGCGAAGTCGACGGTGACACCCAGCTCACGGAGTTGCCGCCCGGTCGACGCCGCCAGTTCCCGGACCTGCGCCGGGGTCTGCGTCTGCGCGAGAACTCGCGCCGACGGGCTGTCGATGCCGATCCCGGACAGCCGCGAGACCCGGCCGCCCTCCTGGTCGACCGTCACCATCAACGGGATCGGGCTGTTCTGCGAGATCCGCGATGCCGCACCGCTGGTGAGGATCGACTTGTCGGTCCAGCTGCCGACGAAGATGCCGCCGATCTGCTCGGACTCGACGATCGCCTGGGCGTCGGCGGCTCCGGTCACACCGACCACGATCAACTGAGCGAGCTTCTGCCGCAACGTCATCCGTTCGAGTTGCGTATCCCCGCACGCGGCGACCGGGACGGCAGAAGCCACCGCCGACGAACTCGGCGACGACGCGGCGCTGCTGTAGACCGATGTGGCGCTGGGCGGGTCGGCCGATTCGCTGCTCGCACAGCCCACCGCGGCGAGCGCGACGGCCGCGACCACGAACATCGACAACACGCCCCGCACACCGGATCCTCGCCTGGTTGAGCCCATGTGACGAGTCTGGCATGTAACCTGGGGCAATGGACGTGGGGTCCAGCCCGAGCGCCGCCGACTCGGCTTCTGCCGACTCGGGACCGGCTGCCACCGCACCGGCCGCCCCGGAAAGCGGCGGCCGCGATCAGAGTGCCCGCCAGACCCTGATGATCGCCTACGACGGCTCCGACAACGCCGACCGCGCCATCCGTTATGCCGGTCGATTCCTGCGCGCCGAGACCGCACACGTGGTGACCGCCTGGCAGCCGGGCGAGCTGTCGCCGACAAGGCTGTCCACACTGTCCGGCGGCATGCAGCCGTTCATCGACACCCGTCTCGAGGTCGGTGTCGACGAAGCCCTCGAGCAGGAGGCGGAGAACATCAACCACCGCGGCGTCGACCTCGCCACCGAGGCGGGCCTGTCGGCCAAGGGTTCCCTCGTCGAGGTCGAGTCGACGGTGTGGGGCGCGCTGGTCGCCGCCGCCGATGCGCTCTCGGTGGATCTGTTGGTCACCGGGACCCGCGGTTCGTCGGGCCTCAAGGCGTTGCTGCGATCCAGCGTCGCCGAACGCGTCCTGAAGCACTGCCATCGGCCGGTGTTCATCGTCCCGGCGCAATGCGAGAAGCAGCCGCCGGTGACGCTCTAGCCGTCACTGTCGCGGGTCACGACGTGATCACAAATCGTGGCCTGGCTAACAGATCAGGTTCCGCACGCGCTTAACCCCATGAAGGCACCACACACGCCAGCCGATCGAGGAACCATGCCACGTCGCCATTCACTCCGTACCCGGGTCGCCGCCACCGCCGCCGCGATCGCCGTCACCAGTGCCGGCATCGTCGGACTGTCCACCGCCACCGCAGGCGAGGCCAACGCAGCGACCGAACACGCCCTGAACGGTTGCGTCGGCCTCAGTCCGAACATCGTCGACATCCCGTTCTGGCCGCGCCGCGCGATCGTGGCCCAGTACGCCGGCCAGACCTACATCAGCGTCGACTTCCCCAGCTACTGGCTGTTCGTCGGCTACCGGTCCGATGCCCGCCTGGACTGGCACAACACCCGCACCAACAAGCGCGGAGTCCTGCGATCGACGGAGCAGGTGCGACCGCCGTATCAGGGTGTGCACGACTTCGTGATCCCGACCAATGCCATCGGCCGCGGCAACGTCAACGTCACCCTCAGTGCGACGAACAGCAACGCGCTGTGGTCCATCCCGTCGATCCCGTGCAGTGGAACGATCGTGGTTCGCTGAGTGGAGGGGCGGGGCCCGGCGAGGTCGATGGTAGTTTCGTCGCCATGACCAACAACCGCCTCGTCGCCGGAGCCGTGGCCGGAGTCGCCGGCATCCTGGTGGGTCTCGGGGCCGTGTTCCTCGGTGGATTCCTGTCCACCGAGACGAGCCCGTCGACGGACGTGAACAGCGTGAGCCCCGACAGCGGGTTCGTGCAGGGGTCGGTCGACTACGGCACGCGCGGCGATACCGGGTCCGACAACTGACCTTCGGGCGGTCGGTCCTGACGCCGCACACACCGGCGTCGCCGGACACATCCCAGCAGGACGGAAAGCTGTCGCGTCGCGGCGTCGCCATCGCGGCCCTCGTCGCCCTGATCGTCTCGTTCCTGCAGTCCCCCGGCCGGATCTCGGCCGACACCAAACTCGACCTGACCGCCGACCCCGTCGGCTTCCTCGCCCGCGCCGCCCATCTGTGGACGCCGAACGCCCCGCTGGGCCAGGTGCAGAACCAGGCCTACGGCTATTTCTTCCCGCACGGCGGGTTCTTCGCCGTCGGGGATCTGCTGCACCTGCCGCCGTGGGTGGTGCAACGACTGTGGTGGGCGTTGCTGCTCGTGGTCGGCTTCGTCGGCATCGTGCGGCTCGCGGAGGCGATGCGGATCGGTTCGCGGGGTTCTCGGATTCTCGCCGGTGTCATCTTCGTCCTGAGTCCGCGGGTACTGACCACGATCGGGTCGATCTCGTCGGAGACGCTGCCGATGGTGCTGGCGCCGTGGGTGCTGGTGCCACTCATCCGGGTCCTCGACCGCACCGACGGCCCGCTGTGGCGTCCCGCCCTGCAGTCGGCGGCCGCGGTCGCGCTGATGGGTGCGGTCAACGCGGTCGCCACCCTCGCCGCCCTCGGTGTCGCGGTGCTGTGGTGGCTGCTACACGCGCCGGTCGTGTCGTCGGTGCCGACCCGACGGTGGTGGCGGTTCGGCGGGTGGTGGGCACTCGGCCTGACGATGGCGTGTGCCTGGTGGGTGGTCCCGCTACTCATCCTGTCCCGGGTGAGTCCGCCGTTCCTCGACTTCATCGAGTCGTCGCGCGTCACCACCGAATGGACCTCGCTCACCGAGGTGTTGCGCGGGACGAGTTCCTGGACGCCGTTCGTCTCACCGGAGCGGGTGGCCGGAGCGGTGCTGGTGACCCAGCCGGCGGCGGTCCTCGCGACCGGAGTGCTCGCGGCGGCAGGACTCGCCGGACTGTGCATGCGGCACATGCCCTCTCGGGGACGACTCGTGACCGTACTGTCCGTCGGTCTGCTGCTGATGTGCGTCGGGTTCGCGGGCGAACTCGGATCGCCCATCGCGGAGTCGGTGCGGGTGTTCCTCGACGGCGACGGCGCGTTCCTGCGCAACATCCACAAGTTCGAGCCGTTCGTCCGCATCCCCCTTGTGCTCGGTGTCGCGCACCTGCTCGCCCGCGTCCCGCTGCCCGGCAGCGCACCCTGGCGCGAGACCTCCTCGGCGTTCGCCCATCCGCAGCGGTCCCGGCCGGTGGCGGCGGCGATCGTGGTGATGGTCGCCGCGATCGGCGCGGGTTCGCTGATGTGGACCGGCCAGCTCGCACCCGCCGGCACCTACCGCGACATCCCCGACCATTGGCGTGACACCGCGCAGTGGCTCTCCGCGCACAGCAACCCACCCGGGTCGACTGCACCCACACGCGCCCTGGTGGTGCCCGGGGCGCCGTTCGCCGACCAGCTGTGGGGACTGACCCGGGACGAACCGCTGCAGCCCCTCGCCGACGACCCGTGGGCGGTCCGCGACGCCATCCCGCTGACCCCGCCGGGTGCGATCCGCGCCCTCGACTCCGTCCAGCGCGCCATCGCCGACGGGCGCGGCTCCCCCGGCCTCGCCGCGACTCTCGCGCAGCAGGGCGTCGGCCACGTGGTGCTGCGCGCCGACCTCGACCCCGACACATCGCGGTCGGCCCGACCGCTGCTGGCCCAACAGGCACTCGACACGTCGCCCGGGCTGCAGCGGGTCGCGACGTTCGGCCCCGACATCGGACCGGCCAGTGTTCCGGGCGTGGTGCGCGACAACGGGTTACGGCCGCCGATGCCGGCGATCCAGATCTACGCGGTCCGGTCGGCCACCGGCTTCCCCGGTACCGGACCGGTTCTCGTCGACGCCGCCGACACCCCGCGAGTGGCCGGCGGCCCGGAGGCCCTCGCCGCCATCCAGGAGCAACGAGCACGAACCGACGCGCCGCCGATGGGCCCGGCGCTGCTGTATGCCGACGCCCGCCGCGCCGGTCTCGGCCCCGGCAGCGGGGTCCTGGTCACCGATACCCCGACCGACCGCGAGACCGACTTCGGCCGCGTCGACGACCACAGCTCGGCCATCCGGGCCCCGGGCGATCCGCGTCGGACCCAGAACGCGGTGGCGGACTATCCCGTCGAGGATCAGGCACTGGTGCGCGGTGAATGGTTGTTGGACAACCGGCCCGGCGAGGTCCGCGTGACCACCTCCGGATCTGCCTCGGACGCAACACAGTTGGGACAGACCTCGCCGGCGAACTCCCCGGCCGCCGCATTCGACGGCGACCCGGACACGGCGTGGGTGTCGAGCGGCCTCGAGTCGGCCGTCGGCAAGTGGATGCGGCTCGACTTCACCGAACCCCGTTCGGATCTCGCGATCACTCTCACCACCGCACCAGCACTCGGCGCCGACGTCTCGGCCGTCCTCGTCAGCACCGAATCCGGCAGCTCGGTGGCCGAGAATGTGGAACCGGGGCGACCGGTGACCGTGACCGCGCCGAGCGGACCCACCAGCTGGATTCAGATCCGGGCGATCCGCACGTCCGACGGCACGTCCGGCAACCAGTTCGCCCTCGGCGAGGTGTCGGTCGCCGATCTCGCCACCCGCTCGCCCCTGGTCATCCGGCACCGGGTGACGCTGCCGGAACTGTCGGCCGGGACACCGGTGTCCGGGTGGCTGTTGACCCAGGAGCTCGTCGGCCGCGCCGCGTGTGTCGCCGACGGCGCGGCCGTTCGCTGCGCACCGGGCCTGGGCCTGCCACCAGAGACGCCGGGAATCTTCACGCGCGCGCTGTCGGTGCCCGGCCCGGTCGAGGTGGACCCCACCGTGGTGCTGCGACCCGAGCCCGGCGACGGCCTGCGGGCGTTGCTGCACACCCCGGGCCAGGTGATCGCCGACGGTCCGGCCGCGGTCGACGACCCGCGCGGCAATGCGGGAGCCGCCGTGGACGGCAACCCGAGCACGACGTGGACCGCCCCGGAACCCGATGCACGTCGAGACGAGGACAGCGACGACGAGACGGGCGCAGACGAGGACGGCCGGGACGCGGAGCTCATCATCCGGCTGCCCGAACCACAACGCGTCGAACGCCTGCGTCTCGTCGTCCCGGACCGCTACCCGGCGGCGCCGCAGCGGGTGACGGTCGACCTCGGCACCGGCACCCAGGCCCGGGATGTGGGCCGCGACGGTGTCGTCGAGTTGGAGCCGGCGGTCACCGATCGCATCCGGTTGGCGGTCACCGAGAACGCCGACCTCATCGACGTGAACAGCCTCGGCTTCGCGCGGCCGGCCCCGACCGGCATCAGCGAGGTCGAGATCCTGCCGGGACCGATGCCGCTGCCCGACGACGACCGGGTGGTGGAGATCGGGTGCGACGCCGGCATCGGCCTGACCGTGTCCGGGCAGGTGATCGGACTGTCGGTACGTACCACGGCCGGTGACCTGCGCGCCGCCCGAGCGGTCATCGCCCGGCCCTGTGCGCCCGACGCGGTGCCCCTTGCGGCCGGCGAGCAGGAACTGTCGGTCAACCCCGGTGACGCGTTCAGTGTGGACTCGGTGTCCTTACCGGTCGCCGGTGCCGGCCCCACACCGACGAGCACGTCCGTCCCCGCCGAGGTCACTGCCTGGGAGGAGACGCATCGGCGGGTGCCGGTGGACGCGTCGCCGGACGAGCGGTTCCTCGTCGTCCCGGAGAGCACGAATCCGGGATGGGAGGCGACCCTCGACGGCCGGGAGCTCGAACCAGTGGTGATGAACGGCTGGCAGCAGGGATGGGTGGTGCCCGCCGACACCGCCGGAACCGTCACCCTCACGTTCCGTTTCGACTCGCTGTACCGCTGGTCGCTCGGCGTCGGCTTGGCGCTGGTCGCGGTCCTACTGCTGCTCGCGTGGTGGCCCCGGCGCGACGGACCGACCGAGACAGCCGACGCCGACGACCCGGCAGGTCCGTCGGCACCCCGAGGCTGGGTCACCGCAGGCGCAGCCGTCTCATGGCTGGGTGCGGCATGGCTGCTCACCGGGTGGTGGGGTCTGGCGGTGTCGCTGGTTCTCGGCGGGGTCGCGTTGTGGCTGCGGCCGAGAGCCATCGTGGTCGGTGCCTTCGGCGCGATGGTGCTCGCGACGCTCGGGCTGGCGAGCGGCCCGTGGCACGCGTCGACCGGCTACAACGGATTCGAATGGTGGGTTCAGTTACCCGCGCTGATCGCCGTGTCGCTGACCGTGTGGTCGACGCTGTGGGGCGACGAGTCTGGTTCCGCTCGTCGGTGGCTGCGGAACCGTGCGGCGCGTGCCCGCTCCCGGGTCCGCAGCCAGCGGCGGGCGGGTTCCTCGACGAATGCGTAGCTCGCCGCGGACACGCCGATGGTCAGCAGCACGGTGATGGTCCAGACGAGGACGAAGTTGCCGTTGAACGGCACGATGCCGAACAGCGGGAAGACCGCGGCCAGCACCGCGAGATGCCAGATGAAGATGCCGTAGGACCAGCGGCCGAGCGCCAGCATCACGCGCGAGCACAACAGCCGGAACGGACCGGCGCCCAGGACGAGCGGAGCCAGCAGCGCGAACCCGCAGATCGCGCCGAGGACCATCTTGACGGCGAACTGCCACGGCGCCAGATCGCCGAGCCCGGTCGGTCCGGCGAGCGGCGTACACGCCAGCACGTAGGCGACGACCAGCGCACCGGCCATCACCCGGCGGCGTGACCCGATCCGGGCCGCGACGCGAATCCACCGTGCGACCGGCCGATGGGTGTCGAGTTCGATCGCGCCGACCATCTCCGCGAGGACCAGCCCGGCGAGAAACCACGGCAGGTGACCGAACACCCAGTTCTGCGGCTCCACGCCGGCCGCGACCGGCAGCACCATGGCGAGCCACGCCCAGCCGAGGCTCAACGCCCCGAGCCCGAGCAGTGCCGGGATGCGCCACCGGACACGCCCGTCGTCGTCGGCGCCGGCACGCAGCCGCAGCATGCCGAAGCCGAGGACCGGCAGCAGCGCATAGAACGCGACCTCCACCGACAGACTCCACATCTGGGTGAGACCCGCGGTCAACGACAACGGCACGAACACCTGGGTGAGCGTGAGATTGGCCAGCCACACGGTGAGGTCGGCGCCCTTGGCGTCGGGCAGCACCGTGAGGACCACGAACACCACGACGACGTAGGCCGGCCAGATCCGGACCACGCGATGGGCGAGATACCGGCGCACCGACGGCCGCGGGGTGATGCGGTGCGCGGCCGCCACCCACGGTCGCCACAGCAGGAAGCCGGACAGCCCGAAGAACAACGCCACCGCGAGGTCGAGGCGACCCAGCACCGGCCCGATGAGCGGGAGTTCGACCGCCCGCGTCTGGAACGCGACGTGGGTGGTCAGCACGCCGATCGCGGCGAGCGCACGCATCCCCTCGAGTTGGCCGAAGAATCGACGCATCTCGGGGGCCGCTGCGACTCCGGCAGCGGTTTCGGGGGCGGGTTCGATACTGGCCATGCTGGTCAACCAGGGTAGTCGTGCGGTCCGCGCGGCCATGGTCAGTACGCTCGCCACCATGCCCACGCCCGGATCGAGTCGCCTGCAGACCAGAGATCTGATCGGGCCGGTGCTGCTGTTCGTGGGTGGATTCCTGCTGGCAGCGGCCATCGCGCTGCCCACCGTGTTCGTCGACGGATTGCGCACGATCCCGCTGAGCACCGACGTCACGACCACCGCGGTCAGCTCCGGAGCCGGCGGTTCCGCCGACGACCCGCCGGCGCAGGTGTTCGACCGGTGCTCGCTGGCGACGCCGACCGCACGCGTCGTCGACGCCGAACTGGTTCGCCAGCAGCGCTTCGTCGCCGTGCAACCCTCCGACGCCGAACGCGTGACGTTGCAGGCCGGCACCTCCATCCAGGCCGACCACATCACCGTCGACGGCCGCGAGGTCGATCCGCAGGCGCCACGACCCGGCAGCGACGTCGAGCCCGCGCCCGGCGACTCGGCGTGCACGGACCCGACGATCACGGCGGTCCGCGACCGGATCACCCTCGACCGCACCTCCGCGCTGCCTGACCTCGGCCCCTCGGGCGGGGCGCCGGGCAGCTCCGAGATCCAGTACTCCGCCACCACCGCGCCGATCCGGGTCCCCGACCGGGCCGGCTACACCTATCTGCTGCCGTTCGATGTGGCGGCGACCGAGCACACCTGGTTCGACGTCACCACCCGGCGGTCGGTGCCGCTGCGCCCGGCCGGCGACACCACCGTGCACGGCCGTGACGTGACGCGGTTCGTCGCCGACATCCCCGACACCGATCTGCACCAGATCACCGGCGCCGCCCAGACCAACCCACCCACCGCCATCACCCGGCCCGCGGCGTGGTTCGGCGTGCCCGGTGTCGATCCCGCCCGCGACCTGACCGCCACCCTGCATCACACCGGCCGCACCGAGATCGCCGTCGACCTCGCCACCGGCACCATCGTCGACCAGCAGATCACCGTCGAGCAGACCTATCGCTTCATCGATCCCGACCTGCCCGACCAGCGACTCACCGCGCTGTCGGCGACGTTCGGATTCGATGACGCGACGCAGGAGCGGATGAGCGAGCGGGCCACCTCGTTGGCCACCCCGGTGACCGTGTGGGGGCGGGTCGTCCCGATCGTCGCCGCCGTGGCCGGTGTCGCCGTCATCGCCATCGGCCTGATGTTCCTCACTCCGGGGTGGCGGCCGCGACGACGTCGTCGCGGGCCCGAGTCCGACGAAGACCCAGCACCGTCGTCGTGACCGCCGCGCCGGTCGCGGCGAGCGCCGCGGTGGATGCCAGCGCGATGATGCCGTCGACTACGGTCACGATCACCGCCACCTCGACGGCGACGACAACCCAGGTCACCGCCGACACCGCGGTCGCCGACCGTGCGATCGCCGACAGCAGGGCCACCTGCAGGATCGCGAGCATCGCGCCGGTGTAGGCGAACAGCCACAGGATGGGAACCAGCGGTTCGTAGTCGGGGCGCACCAGGACGGGGACGAGTGGTCCGGCCAGACCGGCGCCGAGGGTGAGGATCGCCCCGATCGCCGCGACGACACCGACGGCCGCCATCAGCGACCGACGCGACGTGGCCGGATCGGCGAGTCCGGGATAGAAGACGACACCCACGGCCTGCGGGAGCCAGAACGCCACCTTGGTCGCGATCGCGCCGAGCGCATAGATCCCCGCGTCCTCCGGCGTGAGGACCGTCCGCGACAGCAGCAGGTCGATCGACGCCGCGACCACCAGCACCAGTTGCACCCCGGAGGCGCGCGCGACGGCGAACAGGTCGAGGTCGGCCGCGCCGGGTCCGGCGTGAGCAGATGACCGGGTGTGCCCGGCCGTCCGCACCGCCGCCAGCACCACCACCGCCGCGACCGCCACCCCGCCGGCACCGGCGAGCAGCGCACCGGCGGGACCCGCGCCCAGGGCGAGCGCAGCGATCACCGGCACGGTCCGCAGCACACCCACGGCGGCCAGTACCCAGCCCAGGAGTCGAAAATGACTGTGCCCCTGCAATACCCCTTGACCGGCCCCGATCACCGTGAGCAGTGGGGCGGCCACGAGGGCGGCGGCCGTGGTGTCGACGCCCATCGACGTGACCCAGGCGGTGGGTGCGGTCGCGACCACCACCAGCAGGCACACCAGGAGCGTCGTCTGCACACTCACCCGCCGAATCCGGTCGGGATCGGCCCGCCGCACCACGGCTCGGGCCACGACGGCCTGCAATGCCAAGGCCGCCACGGTCAGCACCAACATCGCCGACAGCCCGACCGCCAGTTCGCTGTACTCGGCGGTGTCGAGCCACCACCGGCTCGCGGTCAGGTGGATCGCATACGAGCACACGTTCGCGACCATCGATCCGGCCGCCACCCAGCCGAGGGCACCGAGAACACCGCCACGTCCGCCCCATCGCGCAACGCGGTCGTTCGGCCCGGCCATGAGGTCAAGTGTGCACGTCGCGGCCAGGACTCCGGGGAAACGGGGCGTTTTGCACGCCGCACACGGGATAGGCAACGATGGTGACGACCCCCGCCCGCCGCAGGAGTGAGAACGCCGGAGATGTACGACCAGAACCCGACCCATGACGCCGCCGGCGCCGAATCCGATCCGCTCGGTTTCCGCATCGACCCGGTGCTGGCGCGCAGTTGGCTGCTGGTCAACGCCACGCAGGCCGGCCGCTTCGAGGCGGCCCACCGATCGCGTGCGGACATCGTCGTCCTCGACATCGAGGATGCCGTGGCGCCGAAGGACAAACTGGATGCGCGCCGGCACGTCGTCGACTGGATGAACGCCGGTCATTCCGACTGGGTCCGGGTCAACGGATTCGGGACTCCCTGGTGGGCCGACGATCTCGATGCGTTGGCGAGCACGTCCGTCGGCGGGGTGATGCTGGCGATGGTGGAATCCGTCGACCACGTCACCGAGACCGCCAAGCGACTCCCCGACGCCCCGATCGTCGCGCTGGTGGAGACCGCCCGCGGACTCGAACGGATCAGCGAGATCGCTTCGGCGAAGAGCACCTTCCGGCTCGCCTTCGGCATCGGCGACTTCCGTCGTGACACCGGGTTCGGCGACAACCCGGCCACGCTCGCCTACGCCCGGTCGCGATTCACCATCGCCGCCAAGGCGGCTCACCTGCCCAGCGCGATCGACGGGCCCACCGTGGGGTCGAGCGCCCTGAAGCTGTCCGAGGCGACCGCGGTCAGCGCGGAGTTCGGCATGACCGGCAAGATCTGCCTCACCCCCGAGCAGTGCCATCCCGTCAACGAGGGCCTCTCGCCGTCACAGGACGAGATCAGCTGGGCGCAGGAGTTCTTCGCCGAGTTCGAACGCGACGGCGGTGAGATCCGCAACGGTTCGGATCTGCCGCGGATCGCCCGCGCGACCAAGATCCTCGATCTGGCACGGGCGTACGGGATCGAGGTGTCGGACTACGACGACGACTCGGTGCATTCACCCGCCCCGTCGGACACCTACCACTACTGACCGGTGTCAGTCCCCGCCCGTCGGTCCCGATGACAGCGCCCCGCCAACTGCTGCCGCTTCTCTTCGCCGTCGGCGCGGGTCTGGCAGCCCTGATCATGGCGCCGCTGCTGCGTCCCGGTCACCTGCTGTACCGGGACGCGGTGTCGACACCGCGCAGCCATGTCACCGACACGACGCTGGGCATCGGCGACGGTGCGCCTCGAGCGGTTCCGCAGGACTGGGCGGTCGCGCTACTGTCCGGGGTGATCGACGGCGGCGCGGTGGTCGTCGCGATCACGTTCGCGGCACTAATGTTCGCCGGCGTCGGGTACGGTCTGCTCGCGATCCGGCTGGTCGGTGCGGCCGGTCGGACCGGTGCCGTGGTCGCCGCCGTGGTCGCGATCTGGAATCCCTTTGTGGCCGAACGACTCCTGCAAGGTCATTGGAGTCTGCTGGTCTCGTACGCGGCGCTCTCCTGGGTGGCGGTCGCGGCGGTGGCGATCCTGGGTGGTGACGGTCGGTCCGCGGGTCTCGTCGGCGTCTCGCGCGCCGATCGTGCGCCCGCGCGTGAAGCTGCGCGCGCGGATGGTCGGTGGACGCGCGAGAACGGCCGGTGGGTGCCGTGCGCGCAGCTGGTGGCCGCGCTGGGATTCGCCGGTTTCACGCCGACCGGGTCGGTGCTGTCGGCGCTGCTGATGGTGGCCCTGCCGGGTGTCGGCCTGATCCTCGCCCGCCGGTGGCTCGCCGTCGTGCTCGTCTGGGCGGCGTGGGTGGTCGCCGCGCTGCCGTGGCTGGTGGCCACCGCGGTCGGGAGTGCCGCCGTCACCTCGGGTTCCGGCGGGTTCACCGTGTTCGGGGTGCGCGCGGAACCCGGGCTGGGAACGGTCGGCACAGTCCTGGGACTCGGCGGGATCTGGAACGCCGACGCCGTACCCGCCAGCCGGACCATCTGGTGGGCGGCGGTGGCGACGGCGCTGCTGTTGGTGGTCGTCGTGACCGGTGCCGTGTGGCTGTGGCGTCATCGCGAGCGGGACACGTGTGCCGTCACGGCGCTGGCGGCGCTGGCGGCGGTGACCGCCGTCGCGGTGTCGGTGGCGGCGATCGGGCCTGTCGCGGAGATGTTGTCGGACGCGGCCACGCTTCTGCCGGGATTGGGATTGTTCCGCGACACCCAGAAGTTCCTCGCGCTGATGGTGCCGTTCGTCGCGGTCGCCTCGGCTGCTGCGGTGGCCGCCGCGCGGCGGTGGGTACCGTCGGGATTCGCACTGGCCGCCGCGATCCTGCTGATCGTGGCGCCGCTCCCCGACCTCGCCTGGGGCGTCGGCGGAAAGATCGCACCGATCACCTACCCGCCCGATTGGGCCGCCGTCGCAGCTCGGATCTCGGATGACCATGGCGCCGTTGCGATCTGGCCGACCGGCACGGTGCGTCAATACACCTTCGCCGACGTGCCGTCGCTGGATCCGTTGCCGCGCATGGTGCGGGCCCCCGTCACCGGCTCGGGCTCACTCGTGGTCGATTCGGTCGTCGTGGACGAACCGTCCGGACGCGGCGCGGCCGTCGACGCGGTGCTGGCCGACGGTGGGTCGGCGCGGGCGCTGGCCGATCTGGGTGTGGGGTGGGTGGTTGTCGAGAACGGCACGCCACCAGCGGCTCTGGCACGTGAGGCCGTCGTGGTGTTCGACGGTGCGGATCTGCGGCTCTACCGGGTGCCCGGCCCGATCGCCGATATCGACGCTTCGACGCCGGCACGGGTGGCGGTGATCGGCGCGCACGTCATCTGGGCGACGACGACATCGATCGCCGTGGCTGCCGCGCTCGTCGGCGCACGTCGTCGAACACGTCGATGAACCCGTCCGCCGTCGCCGACCACGAGTACCCGGCGGCCTTGCCCTGCGCGTTACGTCCCAGCCGGACGGATTCGTCCGGATCGTCGATGAGCTTGCGGGTGGCACTGATCAATTCGGCCACACCGTCGACCAGCAGCCCGGTCTCGCCGTCGTCGATCGATTCCGCCAGGCCGACCGCGCTGCGGTAGCCGATCGTCGGGACACGGTGTTGCGCCGCCTCCACCACCGCCAGACCCCAACCCTCCTTGCGGGACGGCATGAGGTGGATGTCGGCCTGCGCGAGGAGCTCGTGCTTGCGGCTCTCGTCGACGTGACCGTGAAAGGTGACGAACTCCTCGACGCCGAGTTGTATTGCGGTGCTGCGTAGTTCGTCGGACCACCAGCCGTCGCCGATGACGTCGAGGTGGATGTCGGGCCGGGTGTGGCGGAGGTCGGCGACGACCGCGAGGGCGTCCTCGACCTGCTTGTGTGGGACGAGGCGGGAGAGGACGCAGAGGCGGGGGTGACCAGCGGCAGGGGGAACGATCGCGGCCCCAGCGGTAGGACTCGGGATCGGGTCGATGCCGTTGCGGATCACCGAGATCCGTTCGCGGTCGACGCCGAGCGCGACGAGTTCGTCCGCCGACGGCCCGGACACGGTCACATAGTGGTTGCGACGGTGGACCCGTGGGGACACACGTGATTCCAGGAACCAGCCGAGCCGGCCGAGTAGACGGCCGGCGACCGGCCACTGCTCGCGGTGACAGTGGTGGACCAGGACGACGGTCGGGGCACGCGACACCGCGGCGGCGAAGAACGGGATGCCGTTCTGGGTGTCGACGACGACGTCCGGCGTCGTCGACAACCGGCCCCGCCCCCATCGGCCGGCCAGGATCGTCGCGAGTGCTCGAGGGTAGACCGACAGTCGCCCGCCGGCCCGGAGGATGCGGATGCCGTCACGCTGCTCGTCCGCCGGGGCGCCCTCGTACCCCGCGGTCAGAAGGGTGACCCGCATACCGCGGTCGACGAGTTCGGCGCCCACCCGTTCCAGGTAGCGCTCGCTGCCGCCGCCTTGCGGGTGCGTGGTGTCGCGCCAGCAGAGCAGCAGGACGTGGGTCGGTTCGGACATTGCGACCAGAGTAGGCGATCAGACGACACAAAAGCCCCCGAGGGCGTACGTGGCATCCCCTCCACACCACGTCCGACCTGGGGGCCTTTGCTGAGCTACGGCTGAGAACTCCGTTGCGGCTACACTGTAGCTGATAACCATGCGGGCGTCTACAACGGTAGTTGAGGAAGCTCTCCCGATCCAGAGCTCCCTGGCGGATGCCCGCTCGACTGCAAGGACGATCGTCGCGATGTCGGACGCACCCCGCGGGCGGCCACCACTTCCGCTCGCCGAGATCTACAGCGAAGCTCTCGCACTGATGGCCGACGGCGGGATGCAGACGCTCGGCATGCGGGCGTTGGCCCGCCGGCTCGGGTCCTCCACCTCGACGCTCTACCGTCAGTTCCCCGGCGGTAAGGACGAGTTGTGCAACCGACTCGCCGAGCACGTGATGGCCGAGGTGGTTGCCGCGATCGCCGCGGCCGACCTCACCGCCGGCGCATGGGACACCGTCATCGAACGCTCGGCGGTCATCACCTTCGACGTGCTCCGCGACCACCCGCATTCGGCTGCGCTCTTCGCCGGCCAGGTCCTGTTCGGGCCGGCGGGCCTGCTGCGATACGAGCGCGCCCTCGACCTGCTCATGGGCACGGGCTTGTCCGCTGCGGCGGCCGCCGCAGCCGACCATGCCCTGGGCCGGTTGATCATCGGGTATGCGTTGCAGTCGGCGATGGACACGCCGGACAGCCGAGCGACCGTCGTCGAGTACTACCGCGGGCTCGATCAGACCGAGTTCCCACACGTGACGGCCGTCGTACCGGCCGTGCCCAAGGATCTGCGCACTGAGTTCGTGTTCGCATTGCAGACCTTCATGGACGGGCTGCGGAGTCTCGTCGCCGAGGGCTCCCGCGACGTCCGGGCGGGGGGCCGAACCCACCCGTGACCCGCCCTGCCTTCGCCCGGCATGCGACTCTCGCCCGGGCGGCCCGTCTGCTCAACGACTTCCGCTTCGAACAGTCCGATCCGGCCCGGTTCTACGGCGCCATCGCCGACGACACCGCCGTGATGGTGCGCGACTGGCACTCGGCACCCCTCGACGACGCGGTCGTGCTCGACGTCGGCGGTGGCCCCGGCTACTTCGCCGACGCCTTCGACCGCCTCGGTGCGCACTACATCTCCGTCGAACCCGATCCGAGCGAGATGCACGCCGGCGGCCTCGACCACCGGGCCGGTGTCCGCGGTTCCGGCCAGCAACTGCCGTTCGCGGATGCGTCGATGGATGTCACCTTCTCGTCCAACGTCGTCGAGCACACCTCTCGCCCGTGGCAGATGGCCGACGAGATGCTGCGCGTGACCCGGCCGAGCGGCACCGTCATCATCAGCTACACCCTGTGGTGGGGGCCCTTCGGTGGGCACGAAATGGGGCTCACGCATTACCTCGGCGGCCATCGGGCCGCGCGTCTCTACACGCGCAGGCACGGTCACCCGCCCAAGAACCTGTTCGGCACCTCGTTGTTCCCGGTGACCGCGAGAGACGGTTTGCGGTGGGCGGATTCGGTCACCGACGCCGACGTCGTCGCGGCCTTCCCCCGGTACCTGCCGTCCCGGTTGTGGTGGATCATGCGGGTGCCCGGCCTGCGGGAGGTGTTCGGGACGAACCTGGTGCTGGTGTTGCGGCGGCGGTGAAATCAGAGTCGTCTCGGCGTTGGGTGACGAAAATCAGCGCCGACAGCGGTCTCCGAGGGGATAAACCCCTCGGAGACTCGTGACAACGCCGATTTTCGTCACCGGCCGTCGAGACCCGTCTGGTGGGCCGGTCAGTGCGCGCTGCCCGTCTCCACGAGAAGCACGCCGCCGACGATGAGGACGATCCCGAAGCTCATCACCACGGTCAGCGGTTCCCGGAAGATGACCCTGCCCAGGACCGCGATGAGGGCGACGCCGACGGCCGACCAGATCCCGTACGCGACGCCGAGTGGCATGCCGTTCGCGAGGGCCCCGGACAGCAGCACGAACGACACCACGTAACCGATCACGACGACGATGTACCACCGCCGCGAACCGTTCACCGCCGCCCGCAGACTCATCGTCGCCGACACCTCACTGAGGATCGCGAGGGTCAGGAAGATCCAGGCGGTCATCGCACGACCTCGACTTCGACCGCGGATTTCGCCTGGGCGCGTTGGGATCCGAACTCGACCAGCAGAACGCCGGCCATGATCAGGACCAGACCCGCCACCATCACGGCGGTGAGCGGTTCGTCGAAGACGAGGAAACTGAAGACGGCTGTCAGCGCCACACCGAGCGCGCCCCAGATGCCGTAGGCGACACCGATTCCCATCCCGGCACGCAGCGCGGCCGCGATCAACACGAACGCGGTGACGTACCCGACCGCGACGACCACGTACCAGGCGGGGTTGTCGAGCGCCGCCTTCAACGAGAGCGAACCCGCCACCTCACACACGATCGCGGCCACCAACAGTGCCCAGCTCCTCATTCGGATCCTCCGAGCAGGTCGTCGACAACCGCACGGACCAGTTCCCGGTCGGACGCATCCGGATCGAGGACATCGGTCGCGCTGGCGAACCAGACACCGTCGGCCAGCAGCCGCACCGCCACCAACCGGCCTCGTGTGGTACTCGAGGTGTCCGATGGGATCGCCACCCATGGGGCGACCCGCTCCTCCCACCGCGCCGAGAGGGTCGCCCGCAGGCGCGGATCGGCCAGCATCACCACGTCGGATTCGTCGAAGTCCGTGGACAGCGAGAAATCCGCATACGCGCGGATGCGCGCCCCGGCCGTCAGCTCCGAGACCGACGCCCCCGCGGCTGCCATCAGCGCCCGCTCCCACCGATCGATCACGTGGTCGACGAGCGCGACCATCAGGGCTTCTTTGGTCCGGAAGTGATACATCAGGCCCGGTTTGGTCAGCCCGGCGCGTTGGGCAGCACTCTCCAGCGAGATGCTCTGCCCCTCACGCAGCAGGTCGAGCGCGCCGGAGAGTATCCGGGTGCGGGATTCGGACGACACCCGCCGAACTTTACCATCCGGAAGGTTGGCGCCGCACGACGCTCAGGCGGCGGTCAGTTCACCGTGGCCGCGCACCGCAGCGGACCGCCACGGCTCGTCGACGACGCCAGCAGATCCCCACCACGCAGGATGTTGCAGGTCACCGGCCCGCGGAGCACGATCGCGGTGATCTCCGCCGACGACCCGGCCACGGTCGCGGCCTGCGTCCACGGCGTCCCCGCCGCGGCCACCACCACCGAACTCCCCTGATTGAGGTACCGGATGCCGACGACATCGCCGTTGCCGGTGAGCTGATAGGTCACCTGCCCCGGCGGCTCGGGCGGCGGTGTCGTGGTGGTCTCCTCGGGCGTCGTCGTGGTGGTCGTCGTCGTGGTGGTCGACTCGGCGGAGGTCGTCGTGGTGGTCGACGACGACGAACCACCGGCAGCGGTGCCGTCTGAGTCGTCGGTGCCGCCACGGGCGATCAGAACCCCGACGAGCGCCACCACGACCAGCGCGCCGAGCACGGCCAGCGCCAGACCCACCGTGCGTCCGGTGTTCTTCGACGGCGGCTGCTCCGGCGGCATCGGCTCGCCATAGCCGGGACCGTAGGACGACGCCTCGGTGTAGGCCTGCGGCGCGTCGTACTGGCCGGGATAGGCGGCCGTCGGCGGGGGCTGATTCGGCGGGGGCTGCTGCGGTCCGCGCTGACCCGGGATCTCGTCGGTGGGCCCGTAGGCGGCGGTCTCGTCGCCACTTTCATACGCCGTCTCGTCGGAAGGCTCGAAACGCCGCGTCTCCGGGCTCTCGCGGTTGGGGTCCCAGGGTTCGTCGGGAGGTCGGGTCATGCGACCGATTGTGTCACTGCGGTCGACTCACGCCTCGGCGATGGCCTCCAACGGCCTGGTGCGTGCCGCCCGGACCGCCGGCCACAGGGCCGCCAGCACCCCGACCACGGCCGACGCGATCAGCGTGATCAGGATCAGATCCCACGGCAGCACCGGGGCCCCCAGCCCCCACTTCGCCAGCGTGCGCACCAAAGCGACCCCGATGACTGTGCCCAGGATCACCCCGAGCAACGCACCGAAGATGGCGATCAGCACCGATTCCAGATAGATGCTGCGACGCACCTGCGACCGCAGCATGCCGACGGCGCGCAGCATGCCGATCTCCCGTTTGCGCTCCACCACCGACAACGCGAGGGTGTTGACGATCCCCAGGACCGCGATCAGCAGCGCCAGGCCGAGCATCGCGTAGAGGGTCGCCAGCATCTGGTCGATCTGACTCGACACCGCACTCTTGAACTCGGTGCGGTCCTGGATCTGGACCGTGAGGTAGGACGCGGTGGCGTCCTCCAGGTTGGTGCGCAACTCATCCGGCGACACCCCGGCGGCGGGCGACACGAAGATCATCGCGCTCATCTGCGCTGACGCCGGAACCAGACGGTCGTAGATCTCCGGGCCCACCATCCACGGCTGCAGTGCCTCGTTGTCGGCGTAGACACCGGCGACGGTGACCGGCACCTCTTCGCCGGTCGGCCCGGTGAAGGTGACGACGTCGCCGCGGTTCCAGCCCCGTTCCTGGCTGGTGCGCTCGCTGACGAACATGCCGTCGGCGGGCAGCTGGTCGGAGGCGCCGTCGCGCATCTCCAGGACCGCGACGTCGGCGGGCTGCCCACCAACCGCCCCGTACCCGAAGACGCCCTGGCCGTCGACGGTCGCCTGGATCATGCCGAAGCTCAGCGACGTCCCGACGCCGTCGACGTCGGCGACCACACCGGCGACCGCCTCGGGAATCGGCATCTGATTGCTGCCGACGACGATGAACTCGGCGGTCATGCCGGTGTCCACCGCGTCGTCGATGGTGCCCTTGAACGAGGTACCGAGCGTGCCGATCACCGCGACCAGCATCAGGCCCAGGGTCAGCGCGAAGGCGGTGGCCGCGGTGCGCCGCGGATTGCGGGTCGCGTTGGTGCGCGCGAGCCGGCCGATCCGACCGAACGGTGCACCGATCACCGATCCCAGCGCGCCGACGACCGGCCGGGACAGCGCCGGTCCGGCCAGGATCACGGCCGCGATGGCCCCGGCAGCGCCCGCACCGACGGCGACGGCCGGCCCGACACCTTCGCCCATCGCGCCGATGACGATGGCGGCCAGCGCGATCACGCCGACGATGATCCCGATGAGGGTCCGCGTCCGCAGCGGTGCCGACCCTTCGGCCATCCCGGCCCGCATCGCCTCCACGGGTGGGACGCGTGCCGCCCGGACCGCCGGGACCCACGCGCTGACCATCGTCACCACGACGCCGACGAACAGTGCGGCCGCCACCGCGGGCACCCCGATCTGCAGCGGCGCCTCGGGCAGTCCCGACGCCGCGGTGAACGTCTGCAGCAGCGCCGCCAGGCCGATGCCGATGGCCAGGCCGACGGCACCACCGATCACGCCGACCACGAACGCCTCGAACAGCACCGACCGCGAGACCTGCGGCCGGCTCGCGCCCACCGCACGCAACAGGGCCAGCTCCCGGTTCCGCTGCGCGACGATCATCGAGAAGGTGTTGTAGATGATGAACGTGCCGACGATGAGGCCGATCGCGGCGAACGCCAACAGGATCGTGGTGAAGATGGTCAGGAACTCGTTGACCTGGTCCTTCTGGTCCTGGCGGACCTGATCGCCGGTACGCACCTCGTAGGTGTCCGGCGGCAGCGTGGCGGCCACCCGCTCCTGCAACTGTTCGGGGGTGACACCCTGCACCGC
Source organism: Gordonia prachuapensis (assembly GCF_036350515.1). Classification (NCBI taxonomy): domain Bacteria; kingdom Bacillati; phylum Actinomycetota; class Actinomycetes; order Mycobacteriales; family Gordoniaceae; genus Gordonia; species Gordonia prachuapensis. Next base: position 323,896 of record NZ_JAZDUE010000002.1, read on the forward strand.
GGACATGTCGAGCGTCGCCGCGTGCTCCCCGTCGGAGAACAAGGTCCGGGCGGTCGCCTCGTCGAACTGGACGTTCACGTAGCCGCCGGTGGAGCCGGGCAGGTCGAGCAGCCCGACGACGGTGACCTCTCGCGGTGCGGCGGAACCCTGGCCCACGACGAGCTGAGTCCGTGAGCCGACCTCGAGGCCGGCGTCCTCGGCGGCCGATGAGTTGATCGCCACCTCACCGGCGTCGGTCGGCCCGCGACCACCCGGGAGGATCTTGCTGGTGTCCGGCGACAGCGCGACGTCCGGCGGCAGATAGGCGGTGCCGACGCTCGGCGCACCGCCGGTCTGCAGTGCCTTGCCCTCCGAGTTGGCGATGGTGACCGACCCGGAGTAGTCCGCGACGATCCGGTCGATCCCGAGCTCTTGCTTCTGCGCCTCGAGGTCGTCCATCACCGAGAGCGGCACGCCGGGTGACTGATTGCTGTCCGGCGTGATCTGCACGGCGACGCCCGGCGCCGCGGAGTCGAAGATGTCGTTGAACGCCTTGGACACGGTGGACGTGAAAACGATCGAGCCGGCGACGAACGAGGTGCCGAGCACGATCGAGAAGACGGTCAGGAAGAGCCGCAGCTTGTGTGCGCGCAGGTTCCGCAGGGACACCCGGCGCATCACCGACGACGAGGCCATGATGTCAGTGCACCTCGTAGGGGTGGGACTCGGTGGCGGCGTGCTTCGGCCCGGTGGTGTCGTCTCCGGAGGCAGCCGTCCCGGTGTCGGTGGGAGCGGCGTCGTTGGGAGCACCGTCGAGGTTCTTCATCACCTCGAACACGTCGTCGGCGGACGGCCGGGCGAGCTGCCGCACGATCTGTCCGTCGGCGAGGAACACGACCCGGTCGGCGTAGGACGCGGCGCGGGGGTCGTGGGTGACGATCACGACGGTCTGGCCGAACTCGTCGGTGGCGGCACGCAGGATCTCCAGGACCTCACCCGAGGACCGTGAATCGAGGTTGCCGGTCGGTTCGTCGCCGAAGATGATCTCCGGCTTGCCCACCAGGGCGCGGGCACACGCCACCCGCTGCTGCTGCCCGCCGGACAGTTCACTCGGCAGATGATCGAGGCGGTCGGCGATGCCGAGCCGGTCGATCACGGTGTCGAACCACTCCTTGTCGATGTCGCGGCCGGCGATGTCGACGGGCAGGGTGATGTTCTCGGCGGCGGTGAGGGTGGGCACGAGATTGAACGACTGGAACACGAAACCGATGCGGTCGCGCCGCAACTCGGTCATCGCCTTGTCCGACAGACCGGTGAGGTCGACGTCGCCGATGTGCACGCGCCCGTCGGTGGCCACGTCGAGCCCGGCGAGGCAGTGCATCAGCGTCGACTTCCCGGAGCCCGACGGACCCATGATGGCGGTGAACTCGCCGGCGGCGAACTCGATACTGACGCCGCGCAAGGCCTCGACGACGGTGTCACCCGTGCCGTACACCTTGGTCAGATCTGCCGCTCCGGCGGCGACGGTACGGGTGTCGAGGGCTGAACCCTCCGTATGAGCCGATGTCATGGCATCAACGGTGCCAGAAACTCCGGACCGATGGCCATCGGGAATATCCCTGAGACCACCCCGAGGTCTGCCCGCGGGTCATTCGGCCGACGGACGGGACCCGGCTCACCGCTTCGGCAGGTGCACCTCGAGCCCGTGGACCCGGGTCGGGCCGGCGAACATGTCGTTGGTCACCACGTACAGCACCCGAGCCCGGTACTGGTCCGAACTGCGCTCCGGAAGCCAGTTGCCCCAAGCCAATCCCGACATGTTGCCGGCGACGAGACGCGGCAGCGGTGCGGTCGAGAAGATCTGCTTCTTCCGCATCGGGGTCTCGCGGCCGGACAGTTTCTGCTTGCCGCCGACCGGCGTGGCCCCGCTGGTGGTGGTCCAGTAGATGCGGGCGGCTCGACCGTTGCCGCGTTCGAGGACCAGGTAGTCGGTGTTGTTCACCGCGATGACGTCTGCGGCGACGTTGCCGCGGTCGGTGCGGTAGACGTGCTCCGACGTGCCGCGGCCCGCCCAGGTGATCAGCCGCGCCGAGTTCGACCGGTCCTGCTTGAGACCGCCCGCGGTGATCGCGCTGATCCGGTCGCCCGGGGCGACGGCCACGCCGGTGAGTCCGCGCTGACCGTTCAGACCGCTCTTGGGGGTGACCCGGTAGGCCGCCGGGAGCGGCAGATCCCGGACGTGATTGCCGATGGGGCCGGTCAGCCGGACGAACTGATGGTTGCCGCCTCCGGCGACCACGAAACCGTCCCCGACACGACGGATTCCCTCGAACTGTGCCCCGCCCGGCAGGATCGGGAGATTGTTCGGCCCGAAGACGGTGCCGGCGCCGGTGATCCGGCCGCCGGCGGTGAATCCCTCGCTGGACAGGAACGGGATGTGGGCGTTGTACGTCCGTGCCGGACCGAAGCGGCCGACGTCGGTCGAGATCAGCACGTACGTACCGTTTCCGGTGCGGTCGAGCCCGGAGATCCCGCCGAACGTGGGTACCGCACCGACGATCGTGGAATCCCGGTACAGCGCAACGACGTCGGACGGGGCGGCCGCGGCCACACCGGTTGTCATCGTCGAAACGGCTACGGCACACGCAGACACGAGCGCCGCCCCCCACAGGCGAATTCTCATGGTCGGCACCCTACCGCATGGTTGCCAACGCAACCCGCCACACGGAGGCCGACCCCTTTCGCGCCGACAGAACCCAAAAAATCGCCGAGAGAACCCAGATTTACGCCGAGAGAACCCAGCCCGGAGGAGGGCTGGGTTCTCTCGGCGATTTTTTGGGTTCTGTCGGCCTCCGTCGCTTGCGCTGGGAGGTGAGCTTACGTCAGGACAATCGCTGCTTGAGCTGATCCAACTCGTCTTGCAACGAGCTCGGCAGCTTGTCGCCGACGAACTCGAAGAGCTCCTCGATCAGGGGGATCTCCTGGCGCCACTCGTCGGCGTTCACCGCGAGGGCAGCCGCGACGTCCTCGGTCGGCAGGTCGTCGAGGCCTGCCATGTCGATCTCCTCGGGCTTGGCGACGATGCCGACCGGGGTGGCGACACCTTCGTTCTTGCCCTCGATGCGACCGACGATCCACTCCAGCACGCGGCTGTTCTCGCCGAAGCCGGGCCACAGGAATCGGCCGTCGTTGCCGCGACGGAACCAGTTGACGTAGAAGACCTTCGGCAGCTTCTGGGCGTCGGCGTTCTTGCCGAGGTCCAGCCAGTGGGCGAAGTAGTCGCCGACGTGGTAGCCGAGGAACGGCAGCATCGCCATCGGGTCGCGGCGCACGGTGCCGACCTTGCCCTCGGCGGCGGCGGTCTGCTCGGAACCGACGGTGGCGCCCATGAACACGCCGTGCTGCCAGTCGCGGGCCTCGGTCACCAGCGGCACGGTGGTCTTGCGGCGGCCACCGAACAGGATCGCCGAGATCGGCACGCCCTGCGGGTCATCCCACTCCTTCGCCAGCGACGGGCACTGGTCGAGCGGGGTGCAATAGCGCGAGTTCGGATGGGCGGCCTTGTGATCGGAGTCCGGCGTCCAGTCGTTGCCCAGCCAGTCGGTGAGGTGAGCCGGCTTCTCGCCGCCGATGCCCTCCCACCAGATGTCTCCGTCGTCGGTGAGTGCGACGTTGGTGTAGAGGGTGTTGCCCGCCTCGATGGTCTTCATCGCGTTGGGATTCGAGTCGTCGCTGGTACCCGGTGCGACACCGAAGAAGCCGAACTCGGGGTTGATCGCGTACAGACGACCGTCGTCGCCGAAACGCATCCAGGCGATGTCGTCGCCGACGGTCTCGGCCTCCCAGCCGGGAATGGTCGGCTGGATCATCGCGAGGTTGGTCTTGCCGCAGGCACTCGGGAACGCGGCCGCGACGTAGTAGACCTTCTTCTCCGGGCTGGTCAGCTTCAGGATCAGCATGTGCTCGGCGAGCCAGCCCTCGTCGTGGGCGAGGACCGACGCGATGCGCAGCGCGTAGCACTTCTTGCCGAGCAGCGCGTTGCCGCCGTAACCGGAACCGAACGACCAGATCTCCCGGTCTTCGGGGAAGTGCGAGATGTACTTCTCGGAGTTGCACGGCCACGGGACGTCGGCCTGGCCGGGCTCGAGCGGGGCGCCGACGGAGTGCAGCGCCTTCACGAAGAATCCGTCCTCGCCGAGGAGTTCGAGGACCTGGGGACCGACGCGGGTCATGATCTTCATGGACAGGACGACGTACTCGGAGTCGGTGATCTCGACGCCCAGCTTGGGGTCGTCGGAGCCGAGCGGGCCCATGCAGAAGGGGATGACGAACATGGTGCGCCCGCGCATGCATCCGCGGTACAGCCCGTTCATGGTGGCGCGCATCTCAGCGGGATCGACCCAGTTGTTGGTGGGGCCGGCGTCTTCGGCGGTCTTCGAGCAGATGTAGGTCCGGGATTCGACGCGCGCGACATCGGCGGGGTCGGACTGGGCGAGGAAAGAGTTGGGCTTCTTCTCTTCGTTCAGCTTGATCAGGGTGCCGGCGTCGACCAGCTGCTGGGTGAGGCGATCCCATTCCGCATCACTGCCGTCGGACCACACGACCCGTTCCGGCTGTGTCAGCTCCGCGATCTCGGCGACCCACGCCAGCAGTCCGGCGTGTTTCGTCGGGGCGGTGTTGGGGTCCAGGCCGGGAATGGTGGCTGAGGTCATGAGCAGTTCTCCTCCGAGGTGACGGCGCGATGCAGAGCCGTCGCGATGTCGTCGTCACCACAGGATACGTTCACCGAGCGCCCGCTAGGTACCGGGGTGATCCAGATGGGGTGAATCCCACATCACGACATCTGCCATTGGCGGATGCGAACGCCCGACCCCGATCAGCCGAGCCGGCCGGTATCGGTGGACTTCCACGTGCCGCTGGCCGGATCCAGGACGCGGGAGGAGAACACGCCCTCGGTGTCGACGTCGGTGATCTTGTCGACCTGGCCGTCGCGGTCGGTGTCGGTGTAGACGGTGATCCCGCCGTCTCCGGTCCTGGTCAGCGAATCACGGATGCCGTCGTCGTCGGTGTCGACATCGGCCGGCCCGAGATCCCAGATGCGCCCGTCCGCGTGAATCCACAGGTGGTCGTCGGGCGACGTCGAGTCGTCGGCGAGGTCGAAGACCGCGCCCGCCTCGTGCCGTCCCGCGACCGCACCGTCGGTGTCGATCGACACCCGGTCGTCGGATGGATCGTCCCCGAGCGCGTCTCCCCCCAGGAATGACATGTCCATCACGTTCTCCTCTCCCCTGTCGCCGTTTCGCCCTGTCGCCGTTTCGCCATGTCGCCGTTTCGCCATGTCGTCGTTTCGCCAGGTCGCCGACTCTGCCGCACGCCACCTTGATGGTAGGACGCGCCGGGGCGCCGATCGGTTCCACCGAATTGCTCAACGACGGCCCGAACCGGTTGCGGCATCCGACCGCAGCAGCTCGTTTCGGGCGGCGCGCAGCCGTGCGAGGCGCTCGCGGTCGGCGTGTGCGGTCGCACCCGATCGCTGCGCGCGCAGTTGCTCGTCGATCGCCGCGATCTCGGCAGCCGCCTGACGCGCACGCCGTTCGTGGAACCGGCTGATCTGGCTGATCAGGGCCGGTTCGGCTGCGGCGACGCGCGCCCCGACCCGATGCTCGAGACGACCGCGGGTCTCGTTCAGGACCTCGCTGCCCCAGTTCCGCAGGTCGACGCGCACGGTGGCGGTCCGGCGCACCCGGATGACCAGCGCCGCGACGAGGACACCCAGGACGAGGGTGAGCGGCATGCTCACCCACTGCAGGGTCTGGACCGATGCCATCGGGGCGACGATCAGCCTCCCGATGCCGAGCCCGGTGGACGCACCGATCAGGACCAGCAGCGCATCCTCGCCACTGCGGCGTCGTGACGGGACGGGCCGTTCGAATGGCGGGCCGGTCATGTCGTCGGCGCGGGCCGGTCCCGGTTCCGCCGGCGACGCGTCGATGCCGAGCAGGGCGGACGCGCGGACCTCGTCGAGGCGTTCGTCGGTGGCGGCATCCACCCGGTCGCGCAGCATGACGGTCTCGTCGGTGAGCCATCGGACGAAATCTCCCCCGGTCCTGGCGGTGAGCTGGGACGACCGGGTGGTGGCCTCGGCGGCCAGCGCGCGGGTGCCGACCGCGACGTCGGCGTACGACTCGCTGCGGACGCGGGCGAGGCCGGCGCGGGCGGCTGCGAGGCGGTCGACGCGACCGCGGTCGCGGGTGTCGGCGAGCGCCCGTCGGCGGCGCGCCAGTTCGTCGGTGTCGACGCCACGATCGTCGGCGGCGGCGATCAGCGCGTCCTCGGCCCGACCGAGCGCCGCGAGGGCAGCGCCGAGACGAGCACGTTCACGACGCACCGCGGGCGGGGCGTGCAGCTCGTCGGCGACCCACTCCAGCAGTCCGGGAATGCCGGAATCCGCGGTCGCGTCGTCGAGGGCGATCACCGACGACACCGCGAACACCGGCAGTTCCGCACGCGGGTCGAGCGTCGCGCGATGTGCGCGGAGGATGCGTGGCCATTCCCAGAACGCGTCGATCTTGGTGCAGACGAGTGCGACGACGCCGAACCGCACGCGCAGGTCGTCGAGCAGCGCCCGTTCCTCGGCTCCGACCGACGACGTCGGGTCGACCACCAGCAGGGCCACCCCTACGGCACTGTCGTCGGGGTGGTCGACGCTGCGCCCGACGTCGACCGCGACACCGGCATCGACCCGGCGGCACGCCGACACCAGGCTGCGGACCCCGGTCCCGCCGATCCCGAAGACCGCGACGTCGGCCCCCGACCCGATCATCGCTTCGGGATCGAATCCGGTCAGGGCAGCCACCTCGGCTCGCACGTCGCCGACGGACGCGGTCGTGGTCATCACGCCACCTCCGTCGCGGGCCGGTACGCCTGCTGCAGGAGATGCTCCACCGCGTCCCGATCAGGGCCGCGGGCGGCGACGCCCTCCAGGCGGGCGCGGAGCTCGATTAGCCGCCACTGCCGGACGGGTTCCATACAGCCTCGGATGGCCGGGATCAGGTCGTCGAACCCGCTGCGGGCCCACAGTTCCCGATTGATCTCGGCGGGGTCATTGTCGGCAGGGTCCGTGCCGCCGGGCTCGCGGGCCAGCAGGTCGAGCGCGATTCCGATGCCGGCACGGTCGAGACCACGCAGCAGCGAGGTGCGCGTCGACCGTTCGTCGTCGCCGCCGGCTGCGAGGAAGCCCCCCGACATCACGGGTACGGTTTCGCCGGTTGCCGACATCCGCCGCAGCAGGTCCAGTTCGGCTTCGGTGACGTCGGCGCAGGCCAGCAGTGCCGACACCGGGTGGACCGGGCGGCCGATGCCCTCGGCGCACTCGGCGGCGACCGCGTCGGCCACCTGCCGGTCGCGGTGGGTGTCGGATTTGCCGAGCAGCACGAGTGTCCGGTCGGTGGGCAGGGTGTCGAGGACATCGCGATCGGCCTGCCGGGCCGGGCCGGTGAGGACGTGGACCCACAGGTCGGCGTCGTCGTCGGACGCGCCGTCGCGCGCGGCCGACACGGCCAGTCGCGCACCGAGCGCCCGTACGCAGGTGTCGCGTCCGCTGCCGGGACGCCCGGACACCCGCACGTGCAGGGGCCGGGTGTAACGGCGGGCGGCCGCGTCGAGCTCGGCCCGCACCGGCGACGCGACGTCGACGACCTCGGCCAGGCGCCCGGACTCCGCGAGGCGCGCCAGTGCGCTGTCCGGCGCGATCGTCTCGTCGTGCGGCATGCCTGGAAATGTAGCGTCCGGGCGGCCCGGTGTCGTGCGCGTGATCACAGTGATTCCGGCGACGTGACCGCGCCGGGAGCGGCCGACTGTCCCGGAACCCACCTGATGCGCAACGATGGTCGGGTGAGCGAAAGCGTCGACCAGTCACGGCTGTATCCGCGGGTGACCAGTTTCCGGTTCCGTCGCGGCACCCTGACGACGGGGCAGCAGCGCAACTGGGACGAGCTGTGGCCGCGGCTGGGCCGCGATCTCGCCATCGGTACCGACCGCATCCCCGAAGAACCCCTGGACCTGCCGACGCTGTTCGGGCGCACCGCGCCCGCCGTCCTGGAGATCGGCAGCGGCACCGGCATCTCGACCGCGGCGATGGCGACCGCCGAACCCGACGTCGACGTCCTGGCGGTGGAGGTCTACAAGCCGGGCCTCGCGCAGCTGCTCGGGCTCGTCGACCGAGGCGGTCTGACCAATGTCCGGATGGTGCGCGGGGACGCCGTCGTGGTACTGACCGAGTTGCTCGCCCCGGAGTCGCTGACCGGGATCCGGGTGTTCTTCCCGGATCCGTGGCCGAAATCACGCCACCACAAACGCCGCCTCATCCAGAGCGGGACGCTGGAGCTGATGGCCGACCGGCTCAAGCCCGGCGGCGTGCTGCACATCGCGACCGACCATGCCGGGTACGCGGAATGGATCGCCGAGCATCTCGCCACCCAGCACCGCGACCGCCCGCACGTCGTCCAGGCGACCGCCGGCGCCCCCATCATGCTCGACCGCCCCACCACCAAATTCGAGGGACGCGCCGAACGAGAGGGCCGCGAGGTGAACGAGTTCGTATATGTTCGGCCCCAACCGTCCCCTTCTCGACCGACCGAAAGCGGCGGAGCATGAGCGACGACGTCATCGCAGACGGGGCAGCGGAATCCGCGCCGCCGAACCGGTTCGCCGACACCGTCTCCGGGCAGAGCGGCACACCCCGGGTCCTGCTGGTGTGGGATGCCCCGAACATGGACATGGGGCTCGGCGCGATCCTCGGTGGGCGGCCCACGGCGGCCCATCGTCCCCGGTTCGACGCCCTGGGACGCTGGCTGCTGTCGCGCACCGCCGACATCTCGGCGTCGGGCGGCCCGGCGACCGTCGAGCCCGAGGCGACCGTGTTCACCAACATCGTGCCGGGCAGTGCCGACGTTGTCCGGCCGTGGGTCGACGCCCTGCGCAACGTCGGATATGCCGTCTTCGCGAAGCCGAAACTGGCCGACGACAGTGATGTGGACAGCGACATGCTCGACCACATCGCACTTCGCAGGCACACTGTGGGACTAGCTGGCCTCATCGTCGCCTCGGCCGACGGCCAGGCGTTCCGGGAGCCGCTGCTCGAAGTGGCGGCCGACGGGGTCCCGGTCACCGTGATCGGGTTCCGCGAACACGTCAGTTGGGCACTGAGCACCGAGGAGTTGGAGTTCGTCGACCTGGAGGACATCCCGGCGGTGTTCCGGGAGCCGTTGCCGCGTATCGGTCTCGACTCGCTGCCCGACGATGGGGCGTGGCTCACACCGTTCCGGCCACTGCAGGCACTGCTGCACTGATCAGGGCCGGAGAGTCCCGGTCGGACTCAGGGATCCCTCAGGACCGCTTGTAAGAATCCCGCTAGTCACCACCCCCACGACCGTCCGGCCGACTGCGACCCCACCGACCAGGACCCCACCGACCAGGACCCCACCGGCACGGACCCCGCCGGCAAAGACAAGGCCCGCGACCGAGAAAGGAACAAGGCGTGTTCGGAGCGATCGGCACATTCGTCTTTCGAATGCGCTTCGCCGTGATCGCGGTTCTCATCGCGCTCATGGGCGGGCTGGGCCTGTACGGCCTCGACCTCGGCAAGTACCTCAGCCAGAGCGGTTGGTTCGATCCGACCTCGGAGTCGGTGGCGGGATCGGTCGTCGCCGACACCGCGCTGGGCCGTGATCACCGCTCCGACGTCATCCTGCTGGTCACGCCTCCCGAAGGCACCACCGTCGACGATCCGGAGTTCGGCGCGAAGGTGGAGAACTTCGTCGACGATCTGATCGCCCAGCACGGCGACATCGTCAACCGCGAGGACCCGGGCATCATCGACCCGTTCTATCTGCGTGATCAGACCGCGACGTCGCAGGCCGCGCAGGCGACGATCCGGGAACGCACCTTCACCGACGACGGACGCCACGCCTTCATCAGCATCGGCGTCACCGGCAACGACGACACCACGGTCCTGAACAACTACCAGACCATCGAACCGTTCTTCGACGACATCCCGGAGAGGTTCAACCTCGAGGGCACCACCTTCGAGCTCGCCGGCCTGCAACCGGTGGCCGGCAGTATGGCCGACGGCATGGACAAGGACATCCACCGTGCCGAGGTGATCGCCCTGCCCTTGGTGGCGATCATGCTGTTCTTCATCTTCGGCGGGGTGATCGCGGCGTGCCTGCCGGTCCTCATCGGCGGTCTCACGATCGCCGGGTCGCTGGGCATCATGAAGATGCTCGCGCAGGCCACCGAGCTGAACATCTTCGCGCAATCGGTGGTCACGCTGATCGGCCTCGGCATCGCGATCGACTACGGGTTGTTCATCGTCAGCCGTTTCCGAGAAGAACTCGCGGAGGGTTATTCGACGAAGGCCGCGGTACGAAGAACCGTGATGACGGCCGGGCAGACCGTGGTCTTCTCGGCGACCATCATCGTCGCCGCCCTGGCGTGTCTGCTGATCATGCCGCAGGGCTTCCTGAAGTCGGTCGCCTACGGCGCGATCGCGTCGGTGACGCTCGCGGCGATCCTGTCGATCACCGTGCTCCCGGCGATCCTGTCCATCCTCGGCCCCCGCATCGACGCGCTGGGGCTGCCGTTCCTGCGGCGCACCAAGACCAAGCAGGAGATCGAGAACGGATTCTGGGGCCGGCTGGCCGGATGGGTCATGCAGCACCCGGTGGCCACCGCGGTTCCGACGATCCTCTTGCTGCTGGTCCTGACCATTCCGTTCGGCGGGATCAAATTCGGTGGCATCAGTGAGGCGTATCTGCCGCCGGACAATCCGAACCGGGTGGCGCAGGAGAACTTCGACGAGTACTTCCCGACCGAGCGGACCGAAGAGATCAAGCTGGTCATCGCCTACGACCCGAACGACGGGGGCAGCGGCGAGAAGATCCAGCAGATCGCCGACGAGGCCAACCAGATCCCCGGTTTCACCAAGGAGTTCAGCCCGTCGTCCGACGGCGGCGCGCTGACCGGCCAGTACGGCGACAACGGCCCGCAGATCATCCAGATGTCGGCGGGCCTGGTCGACCGCAACACTGCGGCCCCGGCGATCGACGACCTCCGCGCGATCGACACCCAGGGCCTCACGATGTGGGTGGCCGGCACCCCGACGCTCACGCAGGACTCGATCGACGCATTGATGTCGCGGCTGCCGCTGATGGCGGTGCTGCTCGTGCTCGTCACCGGGTTCCTGATGTTCCTGCAGTTCGGCTCGCTGGTGCTGCCGATCAAGGCCGCGCTGATGACCGCCCTCGGGCTCGGCGCCACACTCGGCATCCTGACCTGGATCTTCGTCGACGGACACGGCGCGGAGATCGCGAACTTCACCCCCGGCCCGCTGTTCGCGGCTGTCCTCGTGCTGATCATCGCGATCATCTTCGGCTTGTCGACCGACTACGAGATATTCCTGATGTCCCGAATGGTCGAAGCCAGACAGAAGGGCGCGAGCACCACCGAGGCCGTCCGCCTCGGCACCGCCCACACCGGGCGCATCATCACCGCTGCCGCCGCGATTCTCGTGGTGGTCACCGGCGCCTTCGGTCTGTCCGAGATCGTGATGATGAAGTACATCGCCTACGGCATGATCGCGGCGCTCATCCTGGACGCCACGATCATCCGCATGCTGCTGGTGCCGTCGGTGATGAAGATGCTCGGCGACGACTGCTGGTGGGCGCCGCGCTGGATGCGTGCGATGCAGCAGAAGATCGGCCTCGGCGAGACCATCCTGGACGACGAACCCGACGAGATGCGCGACCAGACGGTGGCCGCGCACAACCGGTCGGCGGGCACGCTCGTCGCCGAGGCACCGACGTCGGCCATGCGCGCGGCCCCGCGGACCGCGAGTGTCGCGGCATCCGCGGCCACTGCCGGCCGAGGGTCGGCGCGCAGCGCGGAACAGCCGCAGCGCCCGGCGACACCGCCGAACCGTCCGACCCCGGGCCCGTCCCCTGCCGCGCCGCAGCGACCCGCCCGGCCGGAGGCACCCGCTGCCCCGACCGGAACGGACCCGACCCCGCCCTCGACGGAAGCCCGGCCACCGGCCCGACCCACACCGACGTTCTCCCGGCTGACGAAGTCCCGGTCCGACCGCCCCGACACCGGCGGCTGGCGACTGGGCGCAGGCGGAATCCGGCTCGGTGACGACGCCGGCCGCCCGGCCGCGCCGGCGTCCCCCACCGGCTCCTCGACCCCCGCCGCGCCGGCGGCACCTGCCACCCCGAACGCACCGCAGCCGCCGCGCCCAGCGCCGGGCGCTCCGCAGCCGCCGACACCGCCGCCCGGTGGCGATTCGGCGCTGGGTCGGCGACCGAGTCTCGACTCGACCGGCAAGCGACCCCTCGCGGCGTCGCTCTCACCCGAAGGTCAGCGTCGTGCCCCCGACCCGCGGCGTTCCGACTCGCAGCGCCCCGGGCGGTTACCGATGGACCGCGGGCTCGGCGACTCGACGCCACCGCGCACCACGCCACCGGTCGACGCGCAGACATCCGACCCGCGGGCCCTCAACGGCGACCGTCCGGACGCCCAGGATGGGCGCAGCGGACAGCGCGATGCCTCCGGTTCCGACCGGTCGGGCGCGGCCGAGGGTCGTCGTCGCGCCACCGACCGGCACGCCCGGTCCGACAGTGACGGCGACGGCGCACAGATCAGTGTTCAGGAGCTGCTGCGGCGTAGCCGCTCGGAGAGCTGAGCGGCGACGGGCTGTTTATCAATCGCACGCCGCCCGCTCTCAAATACCCCCTTGGCCAGGACTGGGCATAGCCCGGATGTGATCGACCACACATAACAGCAGGATTGTCTCCCAGCACACCAACCACGGAGGCAGCCCCATGAATGCACCCACGACCTGGACCGGTCCCGAGCATCGCCGCAGCGTGCTCTGGATCGTCACCCTCGCCGCGATAGCCATCGTCTTCGACGGCTACGACCTCGTCGTCTACGGCACCGTGCTGCCGACCCTGCTCGACGACCCATCCCAGCTGGGTGAGCTCAGCCCCGGCACCGCAGGCGCGCTCGGCTCGTACGCACTGATCGGCATGATGGTCGGCGCGTTCATCGCCGGCACCTTCGGCGACCGCGTCGGTCGCCGCCGGATGATGCTCATGAACATCGTGTGGTTCTCGATCGGGATGGGCGCGACCGCGCTCGCCCCCAACGTCGCCACCTTCGGCATCCTGCGATGCCTCACCGGCATCGGGATCGGCGGCCTGGTCGCCACCGTCGGCGCACTCATCGCCGAGTTCGCCCCCACCTCCAAGCGCAACCTGTTCAACGCCATCGTTTACAGCGGTGTCCCGGCCGGCGGTGTCCTCGCCGCGGTGCTCGCACTCCTGCTCGCCGACCACATCGGCTGGCGCGGACTGTTCTGGATCGGCGCGTTGCCCCTGGTCACCCTGCTGCCACTGGCGTGGCTGAAGATGCCCGAGTCGCCGCAGTGGCTGGTCACTCGCGGACGGCTCGACGAAGCCGCCGCCATCGGCCGTCGCACCGGCATCCCGGTCGACCTCGCTCCGCAGCCCTCCGCCGACGCGCGCCCCGACGAGGTGGCGAAGGTCGGCTTCGCCGCACTAGCGTCACGTCGGTTCCTCGTCCCCACCCTGCTGCTGGGCATGATGAGCTTCGCCGGACTGCTGTTGACCTACGGCCTCAACACCTGGCTGCCGCAGATCATGGAATCCGCCGGCTTCAATGCGAAGGGATCGTTGTCGTTCCTGCTCGTGCTCAACGGCGGCGCCATCGTCGGCGGCCTGATCGCGGCACGCCTGGCCGATCGTCGCGGCCCGCAGCGCATCGTCGCGACGTCGTTCTGCCTGGCGACCTTCGCCCTGATCTTCCTGACCCTCGGATTCCCGCTCCCGGTGCTGCTGGCCGCGGTGGCCGTCGCGGGTACCGGCACCATCGGAACCCAGGTGCTCATCTACGGGTACGTGTCGAACTTCTACCCGACGTCGGCCCGCGCCGCCGGTGTCGCGTGGTGTGCCGGGTTCGGCCGACTGGGCGGCATCGTCGGCCCGGTGATCGGTGGACTCCTGATCGGCGCGGGCATCTCGTCGAGTGCGGCGTTCTACATCTTCGCCGGGATCGCGTTGGCCGGTGCGGCGGCCACGATGCTGGTGCCGCGGGATCGGGGCGATGTCATCGCGACGGCCGACCGGCGTCCGGCGTCGGAGACGGCGGGTCTCGATACGTCACTCGCCTAGCGGCTCGCTCCTACTCGACCAGCGGATGAATCGTCCGCTGGTCGAGTAGCGTTTTTCCGCTGGTCGGGTGGCGTTTCTCCGCTGGTCGAGTAGCCGCGCGAGCCCGCGAGCCGGCGTATCGAGACCCCCCAACGCCCGCTGGTCGAGTAGCCGCGCGAGCCCGCGAGCCGGCGTATCGAGACCTACTCTTTCACTCATCCAACCCGTGTTCGATGGCATACCTGGTCAATTCGACCCGGTTCCCCAACTGGAGTTTGCGCAGCGTCGCCTGGACATGGTTCTCGACGGTCCGGTGACTCAGGGACAGCTTGCGCGCAATCTGCTTGGCACTCAACCCCTTTGCGACATACCGGAGGACCTCGGTCTCCCGCCCCGTGAGGGTGGGCCGATCGTCGGCCGGACCGGGTTCCGCCGATATCCGGCGGTACTCACCGAGGATCAACCCGGCCAGGCCGGGCGTGAACACCGCCTGACCATCGGCGGTGGCCCGGACCGCCGCGACCAGCTCGGTCCGCGACGCGCTCTTCACCAGATAGCCACTCGCACCGGCCTTCACAGCCTGCAGCACGTCGTCGCGCTCGTCGGAGGCCGACAGCACCAGCACCCTGCTCGACGGCGACATCTCCAGCACGCCGGCGGTCGCCTCGGCCCCACTGCCGTCGGGCAATTGCATGTCCATCAGCACCACGTCGGGCGCAACGGCAGCGGCCCGACGACGCGCCGCTCCCACCCCGTCGGCGGTCGCGACGACGTCGAATCCCTCTTCTTCCAGGTCGCGGGCAACCCCGTCACGCCACATCGGATGATCGTCGACGACCATCACCCGCAGCCGTGGTCGCTCGTCACCGGTCATTGCTTGTCCCGTCTGTCGCGTCATGGGCCCTGGCGCCCACCGGAATCGTCAACTCCCATTCTGTGCCGCCGCCCGGTTCGGAATCGAGCATTGTCGTTCCGCCGAGGGACTCGACGCGACCCACGATCGATTTCGAGATCCCCATCCGCCCCTCCTGGCGCGCCTGGTCGAGCCGTCCCGGCGCGATCCCCACTCCGTCGTCGCGGATGCTGACAACCACGCGGTCACCGAGGTCCTCCAGCAACACGAAGGCGCGGGCGTTCGGACCCGCGTGGTCGGCGACGTTGTCGAGGGCGTTGACGACCGCCGCCCGGATCTCGCCGGCGACGCCCGCCTGCACATCCACCGCGGTCGCGGGTGCGCTGACCGAGATCCGGTCGGACGAGAAGCCGCGCAACACCGCACCGAGATCTGTCGTGCCCGCCGCGACGTCGATACCGCCGGCCTCCGACACCAGCCGCCGCAGAGCGCGTTCCTGTTCCCCGGCCAGGTCCGCGAGGTGGGTCGTCTCACCGCCGATCTCACGGCCCTGCTTGGCGATCAGCGCCAGCACCTGCAGAACGCCGTCGTGCACCTCCCGCGACAACCGTTCGCGTTCGGCGGTGGCGGCCGCCATGCCGGCAGCCTGTGTGAGCACCGCATGCGCACGCCGCGCGATGACCGCCGCCAACCCGACCGCCATGCCGGTGGCGACGACGATGATGATCGTCGCGTTGCGCCCGAAGTTGAGGTCGAAGGCACCCTTGACGAATGCGCTGGTGCCGCCGACGAACAGACCCGCGGCGATCCCCCACACGGGTCCGGCGAGCAGCGCCACGGAGATCACCGAGTTGACCGCCCACAGGGTCGTCGGCCAGCTCTGGTTGTTCAGCGCCCACGCCTCGGTCGCCACGTACGAGGTGGACAGCATCATCGCGCAGGCGACCGCCACGTCCACCGCGACCCAATACCTGTTGCGGCCGAAGCCGACGTAGTAGGCGATGCCGGAGGCCAGCGTCCACGCGGTCAGGATGCCGAACAACACCCAGGCCACACCCCGATGCAGCAGATCGTCGTTGATCGCGATCTGGAATCCGAGCGCGTACATGTAGGAGATCAGCCGGAACAGCTGCGCGGCACGCCACAGCGGTCCCACCGGATCGCTGTCGATGATCACCGCCGGCTGCCCGGCGCGACCGGGGGCACCGCGCGGCTCAGGCGTCCCGATCATCGCCCCGCGGGTGGTCGGTCGGTTGGTCGTCGACGTCCGCGGCGGCGTCCTCCTCGGATGGCGGACGGTCCGCCGTCGCGGTGTGCTCGGCCCCCGACGTATACGACGGCCGCAGGGCCTCCACGGTCTGGGCGTGGACGGCGTCGGCGTCCTCGGCGTCGCGGTGGTCGACGCGGTCCCAGCGCGGCTCGTCGGGCGCGGCGGAGTACATCGGTTCGTCGGCTCGTTCGTGGCGACGTCGGGCACTCGGGGCACTGCCCGACAGGTGCCGGATCGCCGTGTTGGCGAACGCGATCAACGGCACGGCCAGCAGACCACCGATGATCCCGGCCGCGACGATGCCCGCGGCGATGCTCAACACCACGGCGACGGGATGCAGCCGCACCGACCGACCCAGCAGGAACGGCTGGAGCACATGACTTTCCAACTGCATCACGCCGACGACGATGGCGAGGGCGATGATCGCCGCGATCCAGCCCTGCGTCACCAGGGCGACCAGCACGGCCAGCGTGCCGGTCGCCAACGCACCGACGATCGGGATGAAGGCACCGAGGAAGATCAGTGAGGCCAGTGGCAGCGCCAGCGGCACGTGCAGGATCGCCAGTCCCACCCCGATGCCGAGCGCGTCGACGAACGCGACCGCCACGGTGGCGCGGACGTATCCGACGAGGGTGGCGAAGCCGGCGGTGCCGGCCGCGTGGACCCGCGCCCGCGTCTCCGTGGGGACGGCTTTGGTGACGAAGGTCCAGATGTGGCCGCCGCCGTACAGGAAGAAGATCAGCAGGAAGAACGCGAGCAGCGCGCCGGTGACGATCTCGGTGGCGGTGGTCGCGGTCGCGAGTGCGCCGCTGGTGACCTGGCTTTGATTGTGCTGCAGGAAGCCGGTCACGTCGTTGCCGATGTTCTGCACCTGCTCGCGGTCGATCCCGAGCGGCCCGTCGACCAGCCATTCACGGGTTCGATCGATGGTCGTGGTGATCTCGTCGGTGAGTTGCGGGATGCCGCGGATGAACTCCTGCACGACGAAGGTCAGCACCGCGGCCAACAGGCCCAGCACCACGACGATCGCCACCAGGACCGCCAGTGACCGCGGGAAGCCCACGCGGTCGAGCACGTCGACGACCGGCACCAGCATGGCTGCGCCGAGGATGGCGAGCGCCACCGGCACCAGCACTTCCTCGAACTGGTTGAAGGCCAGGACCAGGACGTACACCGCACCGGCGATCACCAACAACCGCCACGACCATTCGGCCGTCGCTCGCACCAGGGGGTGGACTTTCTCCCGATCGGCGACTGCCACATCGTCGGACCCATCCGACCGACGGGATCGATCGGAGGTGTCGGGATCGCTCACGGGTCTCAGCCTAGCTGCGGTTATGGTGTGGGCTATGTCGTCGGAGCGGCCCGCCATCGGGAGTGTGACCACGCGGCCACGCTTCTGGTGGCTGCGGTGGGTGCTCCTGGCGATCGTGGTGGCGATCCTGGCCGTCGAGATAGTGCTCATCTCCCCCAGCCTCGAGGAGGCGTGGCAGCGGATCGGCGACCTGGAGTGGGGCTGGATCGCGGCCAGCGTCGTCGCGGCGCTGCTCTCCATGGACAGCTACGCACAGGTGCAACGCGCGCTGCTCCGTTCGGCGGGCGTCCGGGTCGGACAGTGGCAGTCGTTGTCGGTGATCCTCGCGTCGAATGCGGTGAGCCAGACGATGCCCGGCGGTCCGGTGCTGTCGCCGGCGTTCGTCTACCGCGAGACCCGGAAATGGGGTGCGACACCGGTCGTCGCGTCGTGGCAGGTGGTGATGTCCGGGCTGCTCGCCGGCGTGGGCCTGGCGGTGCTGGGCTTCGGCGGCGCCCTGCTCGCCGGCGCGAAGACGAGTCCGTTCTCCGTCGTCTTCTCGGTCCTCGGGTTCATCGCGGTGGCCGTGGTGTTCCAGTACCTGGCCAGCCATCCCGAGTCGTTGCAGAGCACGTTGCTGCGGGTGATGGACTGGATCAACCAGGTGCGCAGCAAGGAGCACGGTCACGGCCACGACCGCATCATGGAGACCCTCGAACAGCTGCGCGCCGTGCAGTTGTCCAAGCGCGATCTCGGCGTCTCGTTCGGGTGGAGTCTGTTCAACTGGGTCGCCGACGTCGCCTGTCTGGCCTTCGCGTGCTGGGCGGTCGGCGCGCATCCGAGTATCGCCGGCCTGATGGTCGCCTACGCGGCCGGGAAGGCCGTGGGCACGGCGGTGCCGCTTCTGCCCGGCGGGATCGGTGTCGTCGACGCCGTCCTCGTGCCCGCGCTCACGTCCGCGGGAATGCCCGCGGCCGACGCCATCACGGCAGTCCTGGTGTATCGCGTGATCAGCTACATCCTGATCGCGGCCATCGGCTGGGTCGTGGTGCTGTTCATGTTCCGCAGCTCGTTCCGCACGGACGAGACGCTCGAGGAGGAACTCGACCGCGACCTCAGCACTGGGGATCGGGGGGCCGGCGACCGGGCGGACGTCACGCCGGAATCCGACCCGGGCCGTGATCGCGACGCGGACCGGGATGATGGTCCCCGGCCCGACGACCAGCTACCGTAGGGGACCATGTCGAGGCCACCCACTGTCGCACCGGCCGACGCCCCGGCATCTCCGGGGCGCACACTGCCGATGCCGGTGGTCGCGCTCATCGATCTCGTCGCGATCACCGTGTTCGTCCTCATCGGCCGGTCGAGCCACGAAGAAGGCCTCGCGGTCTCCGGGGTTCTGCAGACGCTCTGGCCGTTCGCCGTGGGCGCAGCCGCCGGATGGTCGATCGCCTACGTGTTCTCCCACGCCTGGTCCAGCGACTGGTTCGGCCACGATTTCCGACCCGAACGAATCGCGCCGGCCGGGGTGATGATCTGGTTCTGCGCGGTGGCGATCGCGATGATCCTGCGCTATCTGCTGCACCAGGGCGTCGCGGTCAGCTTCGTCATCGTCGCAACCATCACGCTGGGAGTGTTCCTGCTGGGTTGGCGCGCCCTGTTCGTGCTGGCCCGCCGCCGATCA
This sequence comes from Gordonia prachuapensis, assembly GCF_036350515.1. Taxonomy (NCBI): domain Bacteria; kingdom Bacillati; phylum Actinomycetota; class Actinomycetes; order Mycobacteriales; family Gordoniaceae; genus Gordonia; species Gordonia prachuapensis. The sequence continues at coordinate 343,204 of NZ_JAZDUE010000002.1, forward strand.
GCCGTCTCGCGCGCCGACTGAGCTACCGCGCGCGCAGCTTCACGCGCGGATGCTCGTTGAGTGCGCGATGACCCACCCGCACGAACGGACGGGTTACTTGATCCGGAAGTACTTCTGCGCCACCTGCAGTGCCGCCGTCCCGGACCTGTCGCCCTCGGTGTAGATGACGATCACCTTTCCGCCCTGCAGGCCGAGGAACCAGCCGGGTCCCTGCGGCCCGTTGGTGCCGACGAGCGCCTTGAGACCCGGCGCCCCGGTGAGGTCGCTCGCGTCCCCGGTTTTCGCCACGGTCGTCATCGCCCGCAGGATCGGTGCGGTCGTCGCGGCGTCCAGTTCTCCCAACTGTCCGCCCGCAACCGTCGTCGAGACACCCTTGACGATGTACGGCGCGACCGACGTCATCTGGCCCATCGAGCTGCGGGCAAGGGCGACACCGAGTGCGCCCATGTTCATCATCGACATCCCGATGCCGTCCGGGCGGAAGTCCACGGTGGCCACGCCCGGCTGATCCTCGGACGGTGCGCTGGCTCCCGGGACGGTGAACTGTACGCCGAGACCGAGCCGGTCCATGACGGCGTCGCTGGACTCCTGGTTGGCGTTCGCGGTCCGATCCACCTCGGTGAGCACCGGGTTCAGTGTGGTCCCGACCGGATACACGGTGTCGACGTTGGTGCCGCGATCGATCGCATAACTGTTGCGGGCCATGGCCAGGATGGCGCCGGTGGCCGCGTCGAGAGCCATGATCGTCGCCGGCTGCCCGACCTCGACCGCGGCGTCACCGAGGGTGAGCTGCACGCTCTGGTCGACGGTGGTCTGCACATCCGGTCCGGGCGGACCCTGCTCGCCGGCCAGTTTGCGGGGCTTGATCCCGGGGCCGACCATCTGGACCTGCCAGCCCGCGGTGGCGTTGCGGATCGCCTGCCAGTAGTTGGTGAGGCCCGATTCCAGCGGCGACGACAGCCGCCGATCCTTGGTGACCAACATGCCGGCCTTGCGGATGACCACGCCCGGAACCGCTTCCGGATCGGATCGCAGCACCTCCATGTCCGGGTCACGCAGCGTCACCGCGGTGATCGCCTCACCCGGCGCCTCGGCCAACTTCTCCGAGATGACCTGGGTGGTGATCAGCGGCGCGATCGGTTCGATGGTGCGAGCCAGCGCGCGGACCGACCGCCGCACGTCTTCGGTCTCGTTCGGATCGAGGATGATCTCGTTCACCGGCTGCAGGTACATGAACGTCTTGCCCGAGCGGCTGTTCACCGTCGGGGCCGGTGACGCATCCGTGCGGATCTCCCGCAGCTGCCCGCCGTAGGGCAGGCCCGGGTAGATGATCGACGGATCCCAGGTGATCTTCCAGCCCGTCGACAGATGTCGGGCGGTACCCGAACTCGTGGTCTCGAACGTGCGGTCCTCGTCCCACCGCCAGGTGGTCGTGAGCCCGAACGACGCCGTGCCGTCGCTGTACTGGACCGGGTTCTGCACCTCCATGTCGACGTGCTCGGCGTCCATCGACTGGAGGGTCTCGGTCAACGCCTCGCCGGCCTGACCGGGCGCGGTGGTGAACTTGGCCGCGCCGCCGGCGTCCTGGCGTTCCATCGCCGCGGCGAACTCACGGACGGCACCGGCCGCATCCTTGGTCTCACCGGAGGTCCCACCACACGCACTGATCGCCACCACGAGGCCGCAGGTCGCCACGGCACAGGCCATCTTCGGCGCTCGCCTGACCCAGATCTTCATAGTCTCAATTTTCACTCGCGTAACACTGGAATTCGATGTCGTCCGCTTCCATTCGGGGATCCGACCGGTCACGATCGGGTCTCGGGGATTCACCCGCGCCGCAGGCGATGTGGGCGGCACCACATCCGCCTGGGCTGCCCATACTGGGGTATGGACTTCTCCGTGATTCCGGCCGTCGACCGCGCGGTCACGACCACCGACTGGCTCACGTCCCGCCATAGCTTCTCCTTTGGCGACCATTACGATCCATCCAACACAAATCATGGGTCTCTGTTGGTGAATAACGATGATGTGGTCGCACCGTTACAGGGCTTTGACCCACATCCGCACCGCGAGTCTGAAATCGTCACGTGGGTCACGTCCGGCTCACTGGTCCATCGGGATTCGGAGGGACACTCGGGGATCGTCTATCCCGGTCTGGCACAACGGATGAGCGCCGGTACCGGGGTCCTGCACTCCGAGCGCAACGACACCTGGTCGGAGCGGCCGGGCGCGGGCACGGTGCCGGTGCGTTTCGTCCAGATGTGGGTCATGCCGGACGAGGCCGGACTGGCCCCGTCGTACGCCGCCGCCGACATCGCCGACGAGCTCACGGCGGGACGTCTCGTGCCGGTCGCGTCCGGGGATCCGCATCGTGACTCCGCCATCCGGATCGCCAACCGGACCGCCACGATGTACGCCGCGCGACTGGACTCCTCGAGCGTCATCGAGCTGCCCGCCGGTCGCCACACCCACCTCTTCGTCACCCAGGGATCGGTGCGGATCGAGGGCCGAACCCTGAGCGAGGGCGACGCAGTCCGCGGCGGCGACCTGGGTGGGACGCGGCTGACCGCCGGCGACGAGGCCGAGGTGAACCATGCCGAGGTGAATGTTGCCGAGGTGCTCATCTGGGTGATGGACCGCGACCTGCGCGAGCTACTGGGCTGAGCCCCCGCCGAGAGAACCCCAAATCCCGCCGACAGAACCCGGAATCACGTCGAGAGAACCTCAGCGCAGCGACTCCAGCAGCCGCAGCCAGACCTCGCTGACGGTCGGATACGACGGAACCGCATGCCAGAGCCGGTCGACGGGCACCTCCCCGACCACCGCGACGGTCGCCGAGTGCACGAGTTCCGCCGTCCCGGCGCCGACGAACGTCGCACCGACGACGACGTCCCGAGCGCGGTCGATCACCAGCTTGGCGTGCCCGCTGTAGTCGGGATCGAGCAGATAGGTGCCCGCGACCGCGATGTCCATCTCGGCGACCGTCACGTCGATGCCGTCGGCGCGGGCCTGCTCCTCGGTCACCCCGACCGCGGACACCTCCGGACGCGTGAACACCACCTGCGGCACGGCGCCGTGGTCGGCGAATGCCGAGTACCGCGGGCTGTCGAGGTTGCGGCCCTCGGCGCGCGCGGCGATCACGTCGCCGGCGACGCGCGCCTGGTATTTGCCCATGTGCGTGAGTGCTACCCGTCCGTTCACGTCGCCGACCGCGTAGAGCCACGGATGGCCGGCAACGACCATGTGGTCATCGACCCCCAGCGGTCCGGACTCCTCGACACCGATGCCGCTCAAGCCGAGTTCGCGGGTGGCCGGCCTGCGGCCCGCCGCCACCAGGATCTCGTCGACCTCGACGACGTCACCGCCGCTCAGCGTCACCCGGGCGGGACCGCCGTGGAGGTGGCCGTACCCGGTGTCGGCCGCGTCCGGCCGCTCGACGGACTCGAACTCGGTACCGAATCGGATGTCGGCGCCGCGGGCGGTGAGCGCATCCGCGACCATCTCACCGACGAAGGGCTCGTTCTTGGGCAACAGCCGGTTGCCACGGATCACCATCGTCAGTTCGCGCACCCCGAGATCGAGCAGCCAGGTGGCGGCCTCGCAGGCGACCACACCGCCGCCGAGCACCACGATCCGCTCCGGCACGTCGACGAGGTTCGTCGCGTCCCGCGACGTCCACGGCCGGGCCTCCCGCAGGCCGGTGATCGGCGGGATCGACGCGACGCTGCCCGTCGCCACCACCACCGCCTCCCGGGCGGCGACGCGGCGCTCGTCCACCGCCACCTCCCGCTCACCGACGATGCGCCCGTGCCCGCGGATCACGTCGATGCCCGCGTTTCTCGCCCATTCGACCTGCGAAGTGTCGTCGCGGCCGCCGGTGATCTCGTCACGCCGCCCGAGCACGCCCGACCGGTCCGGGGCGGTGTCGGAGAGTCGTTCGCGGGCACCCGGCAGCGCGGCCGCGGCGGCCAGCGCGGACCCCGGCCCGAGCAGCCCCTTGCTGGGCATGCACGCCCAGTACGAGCACTCGCCGCCGACGAGTTCGTGTTCGATGATCACCGCGGTTCGGTCGCTGCCGCGGATCGCATAGTCCGCGGCGTTCTCGCCGACCGGACCACCGCCGATCACGACCACGTCGTAGGTGCTGGTCTGCGAGTCGCCGTCCATACCCCCACGGTAGGTGAGCAGGCTGACGAATCGGGGCCGCGATGACAGGATGTACGGGTGACCGCTTCGCAGACTGACACCCCACAGATTTCCGGTATCGATCTCAGCTGGGTGGACGACGGCGTCCGCGTCCAGGACGACCTGTTCGCCCATGTCAACGGCAAGTGGCTGGAAAGCCACGTCATCCCCGACGACCGCCCCCTCGACGGCGCCTTCCACGTGCTGCGCGACCGGGCCGAGGAGAACGTCCGCGACATCATCACCGAATGTGCCGACGCCGAATCGCTCAGTGGCTCCGACGCCCAGAAGATCGGCGATCTGTACGCCTCGTTCATGGACACCGCGCACATCGACGCCCTTGGCATCGGACCGATCCGCGGTGAACTCGACAAGATCGCGGCGATCAGTTCCGCCGAGGACCTGAGTCATCGCATCGGGCGCCTGCAACGGCACGGCGTCAGCGGCCTGTTCGGCTTCTACGTCGACACCGACGCCAAGCAGTCCGACCGCTACCTCGTGCACGTCGTGCAGTCCGGACTCGGCCTGCCCGACGAGTCCTACTACCGCGAGGACAAGCACGCCGAGACCCGTGACGCCTACATCGCACACGTCGGCGCTATGTTCACCCTCGCCGGCTTCGACGACGCCGACACCCGGGCCCGCACGGTCCTCGACCTGGAGACCGCGCTCGCCGGCCATCACTGGGACGTCGTCCGCCGACGCGATGCCGAGCTCACCTACAACCTGCGGACGCTCGCCGACTTCACCGACTCCGCGGGCGCATTCGACGTGTCGTCCTGGCTGGGTGGCCTCGGCACCACCGGGGAGACCACGTTCGCCGAGATCGTGGTGGGGCAACCGTCCTTCGTCACCGGAGCCGGGGAGTTGATCGCGTCGCGGTCGCTCGACGACTGGAAGACGTGGCTGACGTGGAAGTTGCTGCACTCGGCAGCGCCGTACCTGTCGTCGGACTTCGTCGATGAGAACTTCGCCTTCTACGGACGCACCCTGACCGGCTCGGAGACGATCCGGGACCGGTGGAAGCGCGGTGTCGGGTTCGTCGAGGACGCGATGGGATTCGCGGTCGGAAAACTCTACGTGGACAAGCACTTCGGTCCCGAGGCGAAGGCCCGGATGGACGAGTTGATCGACAACCTGGTGGCCGCCTACCGCCGCAACATCACCGAACTCGAGTGGATGACGCCGGCCACTCGGGAGAAGGCGCTTGCCAAGCTCGAGAAGTTCACCCCCAAGATCGGGTTCCCGGCACGCTGGCGCGACTACGGAACCCTGACCGTCGACCGTGGCGACCTCATCGGGAATGTCGCTCGCGCATCGTCGTTCGAGCAGGACCGGGAGTTCGCGAAGATCGGTGGCCCGGTGGACCGCGACGAGTGGTTCATGACGCCGCAGACGGTGAACGCCTACTACAACCCGGGCATGAACGAGATCGTCTTTCCCGCAGCCATTCTCCAGCCCCCGTTCTTCGACCCCGAGGCCGACGACGCCGCCAACTACGGCGGTATCGGCGCGGTGATCGGTCACGAGATCGGCCACGGTTTCGACGACCAGGGCGCCAAGTACGATGGCGACGGCAACCTCGTCGACTGGTGGACGGACGAGGATCGCACCGAGTTCTCCTCGCGCACCCGTAAACTCATCGACCAGTACGGCGAGTTCACGCCGATGGGACTCGACGAGGAGTACAAGGTCAACGGCGATTTCACGATCGGCGAGAACATCGGTGACCTCGGCGGTCTGTCCATCGCGCTGGTCGCCTACCGGCTCGCGACCGCGGGAGAGGCCGCGCCGACGATCGACGGTCTGACCGGCGACCAGCGCGTGTTCTTCAGCTGGGCGCAGATCTGGCGCACCAAAACCCGTGATGCCGAGGCGATCCGGCGATTGTCGATCGACCCGCACTCTCCGCCGGAGTTCCGGTGCAACGGCGTGGTCCGCAACATGGATGCGTTCTACGACGCGTTCGATGTGACGCCGGGCGATGCGCTGTATCTGGACGAATCCGAGCGCGTGCGGATCTGGTAGTTCAGGTGGGGACGGGCGTCGGGGATCTGGCGGAGGCACGCAGGAACGTCGGTCGGCGGCAGGTGGCCATGGCCATCATCCGGCCGATCCTGGCCACGGTGATCCTGTTGTTCGGCTACTTCCTGCTGCCGATCGACCGGGCCAGCTCGGTCAATTTCGTCGGCCTCACAATCGGCGCGGTGCTGCTGATCGCGTTCTGCGCCTGGGAGATCCGCCATTTCATCCGGTCGCCGTTCCCGGTGGCGACGGCGATCGAGATGCTGGTGGCGATCGCTGCGTTGTACATCGTCGGATTCGCGACCGTGTACTTCCTGTTCTCCGAGTACGACCACGGCAGCATAAGCGACCCTCTCACCCGCGTCGACGCCCTTTACTTCTGCCTGACGGTGTTCACCACAACAGGTTTCGGTGACATCACCGCGGAGTCCCAGGGTGCGCGGGTGGCGGTGTCGATCCAGATGGTCAGCACCCTGGTTCTGCTCGGTCTCGGGATTCGCTTCCTGAACGTCCTTGTCTCGGAACGCGTCAAGCGCTGAGAACGCACCAGCCGATCCCTGAGGGGCCTTCCAGCTCCCCAGGGATCGGCGGAGTGACTAACGATCAGTAGTCGTCGTCGCCGTAGACGATCATGCCGCGGATGTTGTTGCCCGACAGCATGTCGTCGTAGGCCTCGTTGATCTGATCGAGCCGGTAGGTGTTGGTCACCAGATCGCTCAGGTTCAACTTGCCTGCGCGGTACTCCTGGAGGAGATTCGGCACCTGGGTGCGCGGGCTGGCCCCACCGAAGATCCCGCCCTGCACGCGCTTCTGCAGCAAGGTGAGCTCGAAGAGGTTCATCTGCGCGTCCATCGACGCGAAGTTGCCCATACCGACGACGACCACCTGGCCGCCCTTGCCGGTGAGCGACAGCGCCGGCTGGATCATCGATCCGTCGATCTCGCCGACGGTGAGGATCGTGGTGTTGGCCATCTTGCCCCAGCTGATCTCACCGATGACCGGAAGTGCCTCCTCCATCGACTCGAAGGTGTGCGTGGCGCCCAGCTTCTCGGCCATCTGCCGCTTGAACGGCACCGGGTCGACAGCGGCGACGATCCGCGCGCCGGCCTGCGCCGCGCCCTGCACCGCATTGATGCCGACCCCGCCGATGCCGACCACGACCACCACGTCACCGGCGTGGGTGCCACCGATCTCGACGGCCGATCCCCAACCGGTGGCGACACCGCAGCCGAGCAGTGCCGCCTGCTGCAGCGGGATGTCGTCCTCGATCTTGATCAGGGAGGCCTGATTGACCGTGATGTAGGGCGCGAACGTGCCGAGCAGACACATCTGTGCGAGCCCGAGCCCATCGCTGGTGTGAGCGCGGTGCGTGTCGTCGGCGATGGACAGACCGGTCAGCAGCCGGGCCCCCTCGTCGCAGATGTTCTGGTCCCCGCGCGAGCACGGTTCACACACCCCGCACGCCGGGATGAAGGCCGTGACGACGTGGTCGCCTTCCTTGAAGTTGGTGACCCCGGGTCCGACCTTGTGCACGATGCCGGCACCCTCGTGGCCGCCGAGGACGGGCATCGGTGCCGGACTGTCACCGGTGCGGAGATGGTGATCGGAGTGGCACAGGCCCGAGCTGACGAGCTTGACCTGAACCTCGCCGGCAACCGGATCGCCGAGGTCGAACTCCTCGATCTGCCACTTCTCACCCGGGTTTCGAAGGATTGCTCCCTTGGTCTTCATGCCGCTTGACCCCTTTCGTTCGGACGGCGATATGCGATCTGGTCACATCGTCGCCGCATATGCATCACTGCGCATACGAAACGCCTACACACGTTGCGGCGGTGGGCAATTGGGACAAGTTATCGATCGTTAGATCGGGACCTGTCGTTCAGCTCGAGTGGTCGTGCACGGAACGAGCGTTTCGGTGGCGTCGAGAACAAGGTGCGCTGGACATCTGACCAAGATCAGCCGTCTCAGGGACCACCGAGGGGAATACGCCCTCGGACGGCCTCACACGGCTGATTGTTGCCAGTCGCCGCGCTACACGGTCCGACCACGCCGTGGCGAATGCCGACAATCCGGTCGTGTAGACAGGAACTCATGGCGACCACGCCCCGGCTCCGCTGGCTGATCCCCGCGCTCTTGCTCCTCGGTTGGCTCGTCATCGGAGGTGTGACCGGCCCGTATGCCGGGAAGCTCTCCTCGGTCGCCACGAACGACAACAGCGCGTTCCTCCCGGCATCGGCGGAGTCGACCGAGGTCAACGACATGCTGAGCGGGTTCACCGATTCCGACACCGTGCCCGCGGTCGTCGTCGCCGAGCGGACCTCGGGCCTCGCCCCCGCCGACACGGAGTTCCTCGCGACGGCCGCCGCGCCGCTGGCGGGCACCGAGGGATTCGGACCGGCGTTCTCCCCACCCATCCCGTCGACCGACGGCCAGGCGGCGCAGATGTTCGTCCCCATCTCGGCGGAAGGGGAGCCCGCCGACCATGTCGAGAAGCTGCGCGAGGCCCTCGCATCCCCGCCGGACGGGCTGACCGTCAAGGTCACCGGCCCGGCCGGTCAGATCGCCGACCTCGGGGAGGCCTTCAGCGGCATCGACGGATTGCTGCTGCTGGTGGCGGGATCGGTGGTGATCCTGATCCTGATCGTCGTCTACCGCAGTCCGATCCTGCCGATCGTGGTGATCATCTCGGCGATCTTCGCGCTCGGACTCGCCTCGGGCCTGGTCTATCTCCTCGCCTCCAACGACGTCCTCGAGCTCAACGGCCAAAGCCAGGGCATCCTGTTCATCCTCGTCTTCGGCGCGGCCACCGACTACGCACTGCTGCTGGTGTCGCGTTTCCGTGAAGAGTTGACGCGCACCGACGACAAGTACGCGGCCGTCCGCTCCGCCTGGCGGGCGACCATCGAACCGATCTCGGCGTCCGCCGGCACCGTCATCCTCGGTGTGCTGTGCCTGCTGTTCTCCGACCTCAACTCCAATCGCAGCCTCGGGCCGGTCGCCGCGATCGGCATCGCCACCAGCTTCGTCGCGTCGATGACGTTCCTGCCCGCAGCACTCGCCCTACTGGGGCGCACCGCATTCTGGCCGCTGCGCCCCAAGCACACCGATTCATCCGAACCGGGCAGCACCCACCGTCTCTGGGCGGGCATCGCCGACCGCGTCGCCGCGCGACCGCGCACCATCTGGATCACCACGCTCGTCGTACTGCTCATCGGCGCCGCCTTCGCACCGATGTTCAAGTCCGACGGCATCGCGCAGACCGACTACTTCCTCACCTCGGTCGACTCGGTCGAGGGCGCCGAGATCCAGGCCGAGCACTTCGACGCCGGCAGCGGTTCGCCGACCTGGGTGATCGCCGACCAGCCGCAGGGACAAGCCGTCCTGGACACGGTGCGCGGCGTCGACGGCGTCGCTTCGGCCGAGTTGGTCACCGAGGGCGGTGCCCCTGTCGTCGTCGACGGCAAGGTGGCGGTTCAGGCGACCCTCACCGACACCGCCGACTCGCTCGCCGCGCAGGACACCGTGGTGCGCATCCGCGACGCAGTACATCCCATCGACGATGCCGACGCGCTCGTCGGCGGTACCACCGCGATCGATCTCGACACCCGCACCACCGCCGTCCACGACCGCAACCTCATCATCCCCATCGTTCTGGTGGTGGTCCTCGCGGTGCTGATGCTGCTGCTGCGCAGCATCGCGGCACCGGTGATGCTGCTGGCGACGACCGTGGTGTCGTTCGCCGCGACGATCGGCGTCGGCGCGTTGCTCTTCAACGGACCGTTCGACTTCGCCGGCGCCGACCCGGTGGTCCCGCTGTTCGCGTTCGTGTTCCTCGTCGCGCTCGGCATCGACTACAACATCTTCCTGATGACCCGCGCCCGCGAGGAAGCGAAGACGCATGGCACCCGCGACGGGATGTTGCGCGGGTTGACCGCCACGGGCGGTGTCATCACGTCCGCCGGCGTGGTGCTTGCCGCGACGTTCGCCGCGCTCGCGGTGATCCCGTTGCTGTTCCTCGTGCAGATCGCGTTCCTCGTCGCATTCGGTGTTCTGGTCGACACCCTGATCGTGCGTACCCTGCTCGTGCCGGCGCTGACCCTCGACATCGGCAAACGGGTGTGGTGGCCGAGTTCGTTGTCCCGCTGAGGTTTTCGCCGCCCATGTCGGCGAGGTGCGGACATCCGGCGAGCCCGAGACCAAACAGCGACCTGAGAGTTCGGAGAATCCGAACACGCCCTGTGACCGCGCGGGATAGCGTCGATTCATCGTATTCAAACGATCGTTAGCTGGTGATCTCGATGACTCTCGCCGAACACAAGGCGCATGGACGTGAAGACTTCGCGTCGCTGCGTAGCGGCGGCCTCAACTGGGATGCGTTCCCGTTGCGGCTGTTCGTCAAAGGCAATGGCCGCTTCTGGGATCCGGCCGCCATCGACTTCTCTCGTGACGCCGAGGACTGGGGCGAGATCACCGACGAACAACGCCGCAGCGCCACCTATCTGGTCAGTCAGTTCATCGCGGGCGAGGAAGCGGTCACCCAGGACATCCAGCCGTTCATGCACGCGATGGCCGCCGAAGGCCGCTTCGGCGACGAGATGTACCTGACGCAGTTCTGCTTCGAGGAGGCCAAGCACATCCAGGTGTTCCGTCGGTGGATGGATGCGGTGGGCCTCGACGGCGACCTGCAGTCCTACGTCGCCGACAACCCGTACTACCGGCAGTTGTTCTACGACGAGCTGCCGTCGTCGCTGAACGCATTGAACTCCGACCCGTCGCCGCGCAATCAGATCCGGGCCAGCGTCACCTACAACCACGTCATCGAGGGCAGCCTCGCGCTGACCGGGTATTACGCCTGGCAGAAGGTGTGCACGCAGCACGGGATCTTCCCCGGCATGCAGCGCCTCATCAAGTTCATCGGCGACGACGAGCGGCGGCACATGGCGTGGGGCACGTTCACCTGCCGCCGCCACGTCGCCGCCGACGATTCCCTCTGGGAGGTCGTGACGGGCCGCATGGAGGAACTCATGCCGCTGGCGCTGGGAATGATCAACTGGGTGAACGAGCAGTTCGACGAACAGCCCTTCGGCCTCGACAACAACGAGTTCATCGCCTACGCCGCCGACCGCGGTCAACGACGACTCAGCGCCATCGAGTCGGCCCGCGGCCGCCCGGTCGCCGAGATCGACCTCGACTACTCACCCGAGTCCCTCGAGGAACGGTTCGGCGAGGAGGACGCCGCAGCGATGGGACGGTGAGCAACACACGCGGCGATTCGGGGGTTCGATGACAGATCCGGTACTGGTCGATGTCCGAGACGGCGTCGCCCTGGTGACGCTGAACCGGCCCGAGGCGCGCAACGCGTTGAGCCTCGACCTCGCACGTGACCTGAGTGCCGCGCTGCGGCGACTCGATGCCGACGAGGCGGTCCGGGTCCTCGTGCTCACCGGGGCGGACCCGGCCTTCTGCGCCGGCCTCGATCTCAAAGCGCTGGCCGCGGACGGGGCCGGTTACCTCGCGGCCGTGCACGACGCCGACTGCATCCGCCTCGTCGGGGAGCTCGGGACACCGACCGTCGGTGCGATCAACGGTGCGGCGTTCACCGGCGGCCTCGAGATCGCCCTCGGATGCGACTTCCTGATCGCGGGCGACCGGGCGGTGTTCGCGGACACCCACGCCCGCGTGGGTGTGCTGCCCGGCGGTGGGATGACCGTCCGTCTTCCGGATCGTGTCGGGACGGGCTGGGCTCGCCGTATGTCGTTGACGGGTGAGGTCGTGGACGCTGGTCTGGCACAACGCATAGGGCTGGTGACCGAGGTCGTCGCGCACGAGGAGTTGGTCGGTCACGCGATGGATGTGGCGCGGCGGATCGCCGACACCGACGGGCACATGCTGCGCGCGTTGAAGAAGGTCTACGACGCCGGGTGGGACGCGACGACCGGCGTGGCGCTCTCCGTCGAAGGTGAGCTGGCAGCCGCCGCGGTACCGGATTGGGATGCGCTGGAGGCGAATCGGCAGCAGGTCCTGGCCCGGAATCGGGCACAGCTGTGAGCGACGCGCACATCAGCTACGAATCGCACGACGGAATCGGCACGATCACGATCGACCGGCCGGCGAAGAAGAACGCGATGACCTTCGCCATGCTCGGCGAGCTGTCCGACGCCGTGGCCGAGGGCATCGATGACGACGGCGCCCGGGCGTTGATCCTCACGGGAGTACCGGGCGCGTTCTGCGCGGGCACCGACCTGTCCGATCTGCAGGACACACCCGAGGAGCAACGCAGCAGCGGCGGGCAGGCGCCCCGGGCAGGCGGGGTGCCTCCGCTGATGGCGTGCCCGAAGCCGATCGTGTGCGCCATCGACGGACCGGCGATCGGGATGGGTGCCGAGTTCACCTCGATGTGTGACGTCCGCATCGCCACGCCCCGCGCGCGGTTCGGCTGGGTGTTCGTGCACCGCGGTCTCGTCCCCGACACCGGTGCGGGTACGTGGGTGCTGCCCCGACTGATCGGCGTCCAGGAAGCGGCGCGGCTGCTGTTCTCCGGCGAGATCATCGGCGCCGAACGGGCGATCGAACTGGGCTATCTCCTGGCCGTCGTCGAGCCCGATGACCTCGACGCGGCGGCCCGAGAAGAGGCCGGCAGATTCATCGCCGGCTCGCCGTTCGCGATCCGCGAGACCAAGGCCCTGCTGTACGCCGGGATCGGCCGGTCGTTCGACGAGCACGTCGGCGCTACCCGCGAGGTCATGGAGCGATGCTTCCGTTCGGAGGATCACCGGGAGGGCGTCGCGTCCTTCCTCGAACGCCGCCCACCGAACTTCACCGGCCGCTGACCCGGGACCCTCCCAACTCCACGATCTCTGCGCATCGCCGCTCCACCAGCCGCCGGTTGTGACTGACGAGCATCATGCCCGCGCCGTCGTCGACGAGACACTGCAGAATCGCGACCACGGCCCGCGCCGACACCGGGTCCAGCATCGACGTCGGCTCGTCACAGAACACGAACCGCGGCGCCTGCACCAATAGGCGACCGAGGCAGACCCGTTGCAACTGTCCATCGCTCACCTGCCCCGGGAACCGGTCGAGCAGACTCACCTCGAGCCCGACGCGCTCCGCGATCGACTCGACGTCGCACGACCGCCGCCCGATCGTGGCCGGTTCGGCGACGAGCCGACGCAACGTCCACCGCGGATTGCACACCTGCCGCGGATTCTGTGCGAGCATCCCGATCCCGCCAGCAGGCTGTAGCGCCGGCCGATCGACCTGCCCGGCAGTCGGTTTCGCAAGTCCCGCGACGATGCGCAACAGTGTCGTCTTGCCACTGCCCGACGGCCCGACGACTCCGGAGATACGGCCGGGCACCACGTTGACGTCGATGCCGCTGAAGATCGTCCGGGCGCCGAAACGCGCCTCGAGGCCGGACGCGACGATGGCCTCGGTGAGCGCGGCCTTCTCGGGTGCGCTCATGTGACCGTCGCGAAGAGGTCGGCGACGTACGTGTCCCGCAATGCAGACAACGCTTCGCGGGTGCCGTGCGCGACGATCGCGCCCGCGCGCATCACCGCGATGGAGTCGCACCGACCACCGGTCAGGGTCTCGATGTCGTGAGTGATCACCAGCACCGCTGCCCCGGCGTCCGCCGCGGCGGCGAACAGCTCCCAGGTGTCGGCGGCCAGCTCGCCGTCGAGGGCGGACGTCGGTTCGTCGGCCACGAGGATCGCCGGGTCACCGGCCAGTGCTGCCGCGACCGCAGCGCGTTGCGCCATACCTCCCGACAACTCGTGCGGATACAGCTGGAGCGCGGACTCGGGGAGGCGCACGACCCGGCACAGTTCGACCGCTGACCGGCTACCGCCGAGGCGGCGGATCACCTCGTCGAGCTGGGATCCGACGGTGCGCACCGGCGTGAAGGAGGTCGAGGGAGACTGCGGCACCAGTCCGATCCGTCGTCCGCGCAGGGTCGACCAGCGCGGGTCGTCGACGGTGAGCTCCATGTCGTCGACCAGTACGGCACCGGTCATCTGAGACCCTGGTGGCAACAGGCCGGTGAGCGCGGCGGCGATCATCGATTTGCCGCATCCGGATTCACCGACCAGCGCGGTGAGCGAACCGGCGCGCACCTCGAGATCGACGTCGTGGAGCACACGCACATCGACGCGGTCCCACCGGCGCCGTGCGGTGATGTCGGCGGTCAGACGCTCGATGCGGGCGCGGACCTCGCGATCGATCGCCGTCATCGCCACACCTCCCCGGTCGGCGGCAAAGTGACTCGTCGCAGCGACGACGCGGCCGCGGCACACGCCAGCGCGGTGATCATCAGAGCTATTCCCGGAACGGCGAGCGTCCACCACGCGCCGGACAGCACGTCGCCGCGCGCCTGTCCGAGGAGGGTGCCCAGGCTCGCTTCGTCCGGCGAGAGTCCTACCCCGAGGAACGACAGTGTCGTCTCGTGCCACACCGCGTGCGGCAGCAGCACGGTCATGGTGACCAAGGCCTGGCCGGTGACGGCGGGCAGCAGGTGGTGGGTGGCGATGAAGGTCCGCGATGCCCCGGCGAGGCGGGCGGATTCGATCCAGCCGGCCGAGGTGTTGTCGAGTAGTTCGGCGCGAACCACGCGCGCGACCGCGGGCCAGTGGGTCAACGCGATCGAGGCGATGATGGCGATCGGTTCGCCGCGCCACATCGCCGCGATCACGACGCCGACGACGAGGTGCGGCAGCGCGTTGACACCGTCCACGACACGCATGACCACGGCGTCGATCCACCCACCGGCGGTGACCGAGCCGATGCCGATGATCAGTCCGAGCAGGGTCGCGAGCACCGCACACGCCGCCGCGATCACCAGCGAGATCTGGAGACCCTGCGCGGTTCGCACGCCGAGGTCGTACCCGGAATGGTCGGTGCCGAGGAAGTGCTCGTCGCCCGGCGCCCGCAGAGAGTCGGCGAAATCCGGCGACTGTTGACCGGCGATCAAGGGCCAGCCGACGGCGATCACCGCGACCACACCGAGGACGATCCACGGTGCCAGCAATCGCGCGCGGAACCGCCATCTCCCGGGGGCCGTGACGCGTCGGGTACCTGGGGGCGCCGTCATGCGCGCATCCCGATCCGCGGATCGATCCACACCGCTGCCGCATCGGAGAGTGCAGAACCCGCGAGCACCAGGACCGCCGATCCGACCGCGAGCGCGGCGAGCAACGGGAAATCCAGGGCGACTGCCGAATCCACGAGTGCCTCGGCGAGCCCGGGCCAGCCGAACACGGTCTCGACGATCGCGGCACCCGCGATCAACTCGGGTAGTCGGGTGCCCAGCAGCGCCAGGGTAGGGAGCACCGACACCGGCACCACATGTCCGCGCAGCAATACCCATCCGCTGATTCCCCGGGCGCGAGCGGCCCGCACCGCATCCGAGGCGACCGCCTCGACGACGGCCGAGCGCATCGTCAGGAGCAGCCACGGGATCATCGAGACGGTCAGCGCGATGTAGGGCAGCACGGCGTGGGTCAGGATGCCCTCGACGGTGTAAGGGTCACCGGGCCGTCGAGCACCGGAGGTCGGGAACGCGCCGAGCGACACCGCGAAGACGCTCACCAGCAGCAGGGAGATCACAAAGGGTGGCGTCGCCGCGAGCATCGCGGCCAAGGCGGTCACCGATCGGTCGACCAGGCCACCACGCCGCATGCCGACGACCGCTCCGAGGATCACCGAGATCACCGCAGCGGACAGCAGCGCCGCCGATGCCATGCCGAGGGTGAACGGCAGACGCTCGGCGATCACCTGCGCCACTGGCTGACTACGGGTCGATGACCACCCGAAGTCGCCGGTCACCAGATGACCCCACCAGTGCAGCCAGGCCTCGAACCAGTTCTGGTCGAGATCGTAGGCGTCGCTCACCGCCTCCCGCTGTGACTGCGTCGCCGACTGGAAGTCGGCTCCGAGATGCGCGGACAGCGGATCGAACGGGGACGCCGCCGCGATCGCGAAGATGCCCAACGAGACCAGTCCGACCGTCGGGATCGCGAGCAGTAACCGCCGCCCGAGGAGCCGGACGGTGACCTGCAGGCGTTCGCGGTCACGACGCCGCGGTCCGGTCTCACCGCCGACAGACGCGGTGTTCGCGGTCGTCGGTGTCGAAGGCCGGGTGAGGGTCACGAGGCGTCACTCCGCCACGACGGCAGGTTCCACCATGGCCCCCATGCGACTCCGTGGGAGTGGGGTTCCAAGATGGGGGCGTCATGGGTCCACCCGTCGCTGCGAGCGGCGTACGTGTGGTGCAGGAACGCCAGGTACACGGCCGACGGCGCGGATTCGTAGACCGTCTGGATCTCCCGGTATCGCGCGTCGTTGGCCGGGCCGGGAGCGCTCTGACGAGCCGCGTCCAGCAAGGCGTCGAGGCCGGGCGCGGTGAAGTCGCCGGGATTCGAGTACGGCGAGGAGTCCGGTACCCGGCTGTGCAGCGGGTCGTACACCTGCGAGTCGATGCTGTACGGCGTCGACCCACCGCCGAGCAGCACCGCGTCGGAGTCGAGTCGGGTGTCGATCTCGTCCCAGCTGGTGCCGCGCGGATCGACCTCGATACCCAGCGGCGTCATCGCCGCGGCGAAGGCGACCGCGAGGTCGCGGCGCAGGGTGTCCTCGGCGTTGTAGAGCAGGGTGAATGAGGCCCGGTCGCCTCCGCGCGCTCGTACACCGTCGGGTCCGGGTCGCCATCCGGCCGCGTCCAGGATCTGAGCCGCCTGGTCGATGTCGAACGAGAACTGGGCGTCGGGGTTGTACGCAGGACCGTAGACCGATGCGATCGGGGTGCTCGCCGGCTCACCACGGCCGGCCAGGACATCGCGCACGACGGCCGTCCGGTCCACAGCGAGATTCATCGCCCGCCGCGCGGCGACGTCTGCGGTGAACGCGTTCGTCGAAGGCAGCGAGACCCCGCGCCAATCAGCCGATTTCACCGCCATCACGCTCACCCCCTCGCGGCCTTCGAGGCTCCCGGCGAGTTTCGGGGGCAGGTTCGCCCCGTCGATCTCGTCGGCGATGATCCGTTGCGCCCGTGTGTTGTCGTCGGGGGCAAACGTGTAGACCAGCCGGGTGACCTGCGGCGCTGCGCCCCAATAGCCGTCGCGCGCGACGAGCACGGCCTGATCCGGCTGCAGCGAGTCCAGTTGATAGGGGCCGGTGCCCACCGGCTGGGTGTTCAACGCCCACTCCGCGGCCGGAGCGGCCTCGATCGTCTCCGAGGGCGCGATACCCAGCAGCAGGTACGGCGACGGGTCGGCCTCGGTGTTCATCCGTACGGTCACCGCGTCGGGGCCGTCGGCGGTGACGTCGACGATCGGCGCGAAGTCGGTCGCGATCTCCGAGGCGACCTGCGGGTCGCGCACGGCACGATACGTCGCCACGACATCCGCGGAATCGAACGCGCTGCCGTCGGAGAAGGTCACTCCGGTGCGCAGCGGCAATCGCCAGACGCGTTCGGTGATCCGCTTCGGCGTGTCGGTGGCCAGTGCCGGCACGAGATCGGGGACGCGCGAATCGCCGTCGGCGCCGGGCCGCAGCAGCGCCTCGTAGATCGGGGAGACGCCCTGCTGGCCGTAGCCCATCATCGGGCTGAAATCACCGAGTTCCTGACTCTCGCCGAGCACGATGATGTCCCTCGCCTCCGACGACACTCCCGTTCCGCCGCATCCCACGATCCCGGTGACCGTCGCCGCAGCGATCGCCGCAGGGGCCAACCAGTGCCGTTTTCGCATCGCCGCCTTCTTGCTCGCGCATCCGCGGCCAACGGTAGATGTCTGCACACACATATGTTCGTACACACACATATTTGCCGCATCTCGGACTGTAGTCGACGATAGGAGCGACAAACCAAGTGTGGAGATCGGCGATCGGTGGAGGTGGCGATGCCCGGACTCGATGTCGACGCCTGGGCGGCACGGTTCGCGGTGCTCAGCGACTCGACCCGATTGTCGCTGGTCATCGACATGCATGAACACCCGCGTTCGACGGTTGCCGAATTGGCCAAGCGAGCCGGGATCACCGAGAACGCGGCGTCGCAATCGTTGCGCGCACTACGCGACCTCGGCTGGGTGCGCGCCGAGAAATCCGGTCGAACCGTCCACTACGAGGTGGTGCACGACGCCATCGCGCATCGCATCCTGCACGACATCGTCGGCGTCACACACGCCGATGGGACGCACCCAGTGACAGTGGACTAGAACACGTTCTAATCTGGCAGGCGTGGATGTCTCATACGACGCGACCAGACGCGAACTGACCACCGACCAGGGCACCCTGCGCTACCACGAGGCCGGCGACCCGGCCGCGCCGCCGCTGATCCTGCTGCACGGTTCCGGGCCGGGCGTGACCGGCTGGCGCAACTACCGCGGCAACCTCGGCCATTTCGCCGAGACGCATCACTGCTACGTGCTGGAGTTCCCCGGTTTCGGTGTCAGCGATCCGGTGGAAGGTCATCCGGTGCTGTCGGCGGGGTCGTCGGTGATCCGGTTCATGGACGCGCTGGACATCGGCTCGGCCGCGATGATCGGCAACTCCATGGGCGGCGTCGTCGGCGTCAACCTCGCCATCAAGAAGCCGGATCGGGTCGAGAAGCTGGTGACCATCGGCGGCGTCGGCCCGAACGTGTTCAGCCCCAGCCCGAGCGAGGGCTTGAAGTTGTTGCAGGAGTTCACCGACGACCCCGATCGGGACAAACTCGTTCGGTGGCTGAACTCGATGGTCTACGACAAGAAACTCATCACAGACGAGCTGATCGAGGAACGCTGGGCCGCCGCCATTCACCCGGACGCCCAGAAGACCGCACAGATGATGTACGGCTCAGCGGCTTTCGAGATGCAGCAGCAGTTCATGGCGGCGTCGGACACACCTCCCTACTGGGCGATGATGCACAAAGTCGCCTGCCCGACGCTGCTCACGTGGGGCCGCGACGATCGGGTGAGCCCGCCCGACATGGCGATGGCGCCGATGCGCCTCATCCCCGACGCCGAGCTGCACGTGTTCCCCAAGTGCGGGCACTGGGTGATGATCGAAGCCAAGGAGGCGTTCGAGTCGACGGTACGCGCGTTCCTGCAGCGCTCGTCGGCGATCAAATAGCGCCCTAGCACCTTTCGCTGGTCGACCAGCGGGAGCCGCAACCCATTCCGCCGATCGAGTAGCACCAAGCCGCAACGCCCAACTCGCCGGCCCAGTAACGCCGAGCCGCAACCCACTCCGCCGGTCGACTACCTTTCGCCACAACCCAATCCGCTGGTCGAGTAGCGCCGAGCCACAACCAATTCCGCCGGTCGAGTAGCGCCGAGCCGCAACCCTTTTCGCCAGCCGAGCAGCGCCCAGCCGCACCCCACTCCGCCGGTCGAGTAGCGCCGAGCCGCTAGGCGAGGCGCGTATCGAGACCACGCAAGCAGCCTCGATACGCGCCCACCTACTCGGCGTCCGACGGCACCTCGGCACCGTCGACCGACAGCACGACCCGCGAGCCGTACGGAACCGCCTGCACCAGCCGCAGCTGCGCCAACGCGGGGTGCGCGTCGAGCAGACGACCGGCGTTGGCCAGCGCCCGCAACGCTGCGGTCTCCGCGCGCGCGGCCTCCAGCTTGGCCTGCCCGCGCGCCTTGGCGGTGACCACTTCGATTGCCGCCGAACGCACCTCGGACGGCACGATGACGTCCTTGACGACGACGTCGCGTACGTCGATGCCGAGCGCAGCACCGGCGTCGACCGCCGCCGCACGGACCGGTGCGGTGTCCAGCGCATCGCCACGGCCGATCAGATCGTTGGCCGACACCGACGCGCAGACCTGGCGCAACGCGATCTGCGTCGCCACGTAGACGATCGAGATCGGCTCTGCGGCAAGCTCGCTGAACGCGACCGGATCCACGACCGCGAGCCGGATGCTCATCGACACCCGGATCGACATCGCATCCGAGGTGAGCACCTCCTGCGGCGCCACCGGCACCAGCCGCTCACGCA
Source organism: Gordonia prachuapensis (assembly GCF_036350515.1). Lineage (NCBI taxonomy): Bacteria > Bacillati > Actinomycetota > Actinomycetes > Mycobacteriales > Gordoniaceae > Gordonia > Gordonia prachuapensis. The sequence goes on from NZ_JAZDUE010000002.1 coordinate 363,397, forward strand.
GGTCGACGTCGACATAGCCGGCGTCGGAACGCTGCGAGTACACACCCGGACGGAGTACCCGCGCGAGCTTTCCCTCTCGGTACTCGAGGACGGCGTGACCGGGGTCGACGGTCACGCGGGCGAACAGTGACATGGCGGGCCTCCTTTCCGTTGTGTTGCACGGCATGTCATCGGTTTTCGGTTGTCAGCAGTTGGAGTGTCGTGGCGAGGGCTGGACGCCGCCCGCGGGTCGGCCGATCGGTGGGGTCATCCGTCAACGTTCGACGATGACCGCATAACCGTTCGGTCCGTTGGCCCCGGGGGCGACGCCACGGTGAGGAGTCGAACCTCGAGGGTTAGCAGCCCTTGTGCCATCTCAGAGGAAGCGCCAGAGTCCAACGCGCAGAAACGGTTCACGGTACCCCGCTCCGTCTGCTCCCCGACGCCCGACGAGAAACCTTGCCACGCCCCCAGCGCCGACGCAACGGCTTTTCGAAAACACCAACGGATACCGCGAGTACCGGGCGGAACGACAAAGGCCCCGACCGGAACGAATCCGGTCGGGGCCCTGTGTCTTTGTCAGCTCAGGTAAGCTCAGAACTTCTCGCCCCTAGAACTTCTCACCACGGGCCGCCTTGTCGACGAGCGACTGCGGCGGCTCAAAGTTGCTGCCGTACTTGGACGCGAGGTCCTTGGCCCGGTCGACGAAGCCCTGCAGGCCACCCTCGTACTGGTTGATGTACTGGATGACACCGCCGGTCCACGCCGGGAAGCCGATGCCGAAGATCGAACCGATGTTGGCGTCCGGCACGGAGGTCAGGACGCCCTCGTCGAAGCACTTGACGGTCTCAAGTGCCTCGGCGAAGAGCATGCGCTCCTGCATGTCCTCGAACGGGATCTGCTTGCTGCCCGAGTTGAACTGCTCACGCAGTCCCGGCCACAGGCCGGTGCGCTTGCCGTTCTCGTCGTAGTCGTAGAAGCCCTTGCCGTCCTTGCGAGCGGTGCGGCCGTTCTCGACCATCCAGTCGACGACGGCGTTGCTGCCGTGCTGCGGGATCGACTTGCCCTCGGCCTTGAGCGCCGCCTCGGTCTCCTTGCGGATCTTCTGCGGCAGGGTCAGGGTCAGCTCGTCCATCAACTGCAGCGGCGGCGCCGGATAGCCGGCCTGCGAACCCGCATGCTCGATGAATACCGGGTCCACACCCTCGCCGACGGCCGCGATGGCCTCGTTGACGAAGGTTCCGATCACGCGGCTCGTGAAGAACCCGCGGCTGTCGTTGACGACGATCGGGGTCTTCTTGATCTGCAGCGTGTAGTCGATGACCTTGGCCAGCACCTCGTCCGAGGTCTTCTCACCGCGGATGATCTCCACCAGCGGCATCTTGTCGACCGGCGAGAAGAAGTGGATGCCGATGAAGTCCTCCTGGCGCTTCACGCCCTGCGCCAGGATAGTGATCGGCAGCGTCGAGGTGTTCGAACCCAGGATGGCGTTCGGCTCGACGATGTCCTCGATCTCCTGGAAGACCTTGTTCTTCACCTCGACCGACTCGAACGCGGCCTCGATGACCAGATCGACACCCTTGAAGTCCTCGGCGTCGACGGTCGGCGTGATCCGAGCGAGCAGCGCGTCGCTCTTCTCCTGGGTGGTCTTGCCCTTGGCGAGCGCCTTCTCCTCGAGCTTCTCGGAGTAGCCCTTGCCCTTCTTCGCGGCGTCGAGGTCGATGTCCTTGAGCACGACCTCCATGCCGGCCTTGGCCGACACGTACGCGATCGCGGCGCCCATCATGCCCGCACCGATCACACCGACCTTCTTGGCGGTGTACTTCTCGATGCCCTCCGGACGCGAGCCGCCCGAATTGATGTGCTGCAGATCGAAGAAGAACGCCTTGATCATGTTCTGTGCGACCTGGCCGGTGACCAGCGAGACGAAGTAGCGGGTCTCGATGATGTCGGCGGTGTCGACGTCGACGTAGGCACCCTCGACGGCGGCGGCCAGGATGGCGCGCGGAGCCGGCATGTTGGCGCCCTTGATCTGCTTGCGCAGCAACGCCGGCAGTGCCGGGAGGTTCTGGGCGAACGCCGGGTTGGTGGGAGCACCACCCGGGATCTTGTAGCCCTTCTTGTCCCACGGCTGCGCGGCTTCCGGGTTCTCCTTGATCCATGCTTTGGCGGCCGGGATCAGTTCCTCGATCGAGCCGACGACCTCGTCGATCAGCCCGGTCTCCTTGGCCTTGGTCGGGTTGAACCGCTGACCCTGCAGCAGCACACCCATCAGCGCGTTCTGGATGCCGAGCAGGCGCACGGTGCGGACCACGCCACCGCCGCCGGGCAGCAGGCCGAGGGTGGCCTCGGGCAGACCGATCTGGACACCCTTCACATCGGCCGCGATGCGGTAGTGGGTGTGCAGCGCGATCTCCAGGCCGCCACCGAGAGCGGCACCGTTGATGGCGGAGACGACCGGCTTACCCAGGGTCTCGAGCCGACGCAGCACCTTCTTCATGCCGAGGGTGCGTTCGGTGATCGCGGTGGCGATCTCTTCCTTGGATTCCGAGCCGCGGTCGCTGCTCATGTCCTTGAGGTCGCCGCCGGCGAAGAAGGTCTTCTTCGCCGAGGTGATGACGACACCGGTGATGTCGTCCTTCTCGGCCTCGAGGCGGTCGACGATCTCCGGTACCGATGTCATGAACAGGTCGTTCATGGTGTTGGCGCCCTGGTTCGGGTCGTCCATGGTCAGGATGACGACGCCGTCGGCGTCCTTCTCCCAATTGAACATGTTGTCACTCATGGTGTTTCAAAGATTCTTTCTGTAGTGCCGCACCGGCCCCTGAGGAGCCTCGCGAGGAACGAGCGAGGCGTCACGAAGGGCCGAGGGGCGAAGTGGAAGGTCAGAGACGCTCGATGATGGTCGCGACACCCATGCCGCCGCCGATGCACAAGGTGACCAGGCCGTAGCGGCCGCCGGTGCGCTCGAGCTCGTCGAGGCAGGTGCCGAAGATCATCGCGCCGGTCGCGCCGAGCGGGTGACCCATGGCGATGGCGCCACCGTTGACGTTGACCTTCTCGTGCGGGATCTTCAGATCCTTCATCCACTTCATGACGACCGACGCGAACGCCTCGTTGAGCTCGAAGACGTCGATGTCGTCGACGGTCATTCCGGCCTTCTTCAGCGCCAGCTCGGTGGCCGGGGTGGGGCCGGTGAGCATGATGGTCGGCTCGGAGCCGATCTCGGCGAAGGTGACGATGCGACCGCGCGGGGTGAGGCCGTTGCGCTTGCCGGCCTCTTCGCTACCGAGCAGCACCAGGCCGGAGCCGTCGACGATGCCGGAGCTGTTACCGCCGGTGTGGACGTGGTTGATCTTCTCGACCGAGTGGTACTTCTGCAGCGCCACGTCGTCGAAGCCGGCCATGTCGGCCAGCGTCTGGAAGGCGGCCTTGAGCTTGCCGAGCGACTCGACGGTCGAGCCCGGGCGACGATGCTCGTCGTGGTCGAGCACGATGACGCCGTTGATGTCGCGGACCGGGACCACAGACTTGGCGAAGTAGCCACTGGTCCAAGCCTTCTCGGCGCGCGCCTGCGACTCGGCGGCGTAGGCGTCGACGTCTTCGCGGCTGAAGCCCTCGATGGTGGCGATCAGGTCGGCGCCGATGCCCTGCGGAACGATGTAGTTGTCGTATGCGGTGGTCGGGTCGGTGAACAGAGCGCCGCCGTCGCTACCCATCGGGACGCGCGACATCGCCTCGACACCACCGGCGAGCACCAGGTCGTCGAAGCCCGACGCGACCTTGGCCGCGGCGAGGTTGGTGGCCTCCAGGCCGGACGCACAGAACCGGTTGATCTGGGTACCGGGGACGCTCTCGGGCAGACCGCTGTTCAGTGCGGCGGTGCGGGAGATGACCGCACCCTGCTCACCCACCGGCGACACGACACCGAGGACGACGTCGTTGATGTCGGCCGGGTCGAGCGAGCCGTGCCGGGCGAGGACCTCGTCGATCAGCCCGGAGACCAGGTCGACCGGCTTGACGCTGTGCAGCGAACCGCCGCGCTGCTTGCCACGGGGCGTACGGATCGCCTCGTAGATGAATGCTTGATCAGCCACGATTGAGTGTTCCTTTCGCATGAACCATGTGTGGTTACTCTACGAGGCTAACGCGGAATAACTTGTTTGGCCATACCCGGTGGTCAGCGGGTCACTCGCAACGCAAGATTTGAGCTATGGTCGATTAACCATGGCTACCGAGAAACCGACCCGGCGCACCCGCCCGGCCGACCGCAAGCGACAGCTCGTCGAGCATGCCGCCACGCTGTTCGCCGACCGCGGGTACCTGCAGGTCTCGCTGGCCGACATCGCCCGGGCCGCGGGCGTCACGGCGCCGTCGGTGTACCGGCACTTCGATGACAAACAGTCGCTGCTCGACGCCGCGGTGCTGGCGGGGGTCGACGACCTCGAGGCCTGCACGAACCGCGCGCTCGACGGAGACACCGACACGTCGGTGACCGATCTCATCGCCGCCGTCTGCTCGCTCGGTGTGCGACGCCCGCAGTCCACGTCTCTGTGGCGCTGGGCCAGCCAACACCTCACCGACGACCAGAACCGCGAGGTGGTGCTGCGGACCCGCGCCATCCTGCATCGGTGGGGCGCGGCGCTGGCCGAGGGCACGGATCTCTCCGAGCGCGAAGCCGTCACCCTCGCCTGGGCGGTGTTGAGCGTGGCGGGGAGCCTGTCGGTGCACAACTCGAGGATGTCGACGACCCGGTCGCTCGAGGAGATCGATTCGTTGGTGCATCGGGTGATCGAGCTTCGCCCCGCCTCTGCTCCCCCGCTCCCGCCCACGCCTCCTGCGGGCGCCGGAGTGCCGACGCGCCGTGACCAGATACTGGATGCGGCCGCCGCGCTGTTCGCCGAGCGCGGCTACACCGGGGTGGGTGTGGACGACATCGGCGCTGCGGTCGGCATCACCGGACCGAGCGTCTACAAGCACTTCAGCTCCAAACTCGCGATCCTGGCGGGCATCGGGCATCGCAGTGCGACGAGACTGGAGGCCGGCGTGGTGGCCGCCTATACGTCCACCGCGGACCCCGCCAAACTTCTTGCGCTGCTCGTTGATTCGTATGTCAGTGTGATCACCTCGGCTCCGGACCTGTCGGTGGCTTTCAACAACTCGTTCGCCCTGTCCGGTCAGCCGACTGCCACCGATCTCGTCGACATCCAACGGCGCTACGTGGCGCGCTGGGTCGACCTGCTGATCCAGGCGAAGCCCGACCTGTCCCACGAGCGGGCGGCCGTCGACGTGCATGCCGCGCTGTCGGTCGTCAACGACGCGATCCGTATGCGTCGCGGTGTACATCGGCCCGAGTTCGGTGCGCAGATGGCATATCTGATGAAGGGTGTGCTGGGGGTCTGAGCCGCCCCCACCGCCGGTCGAGAAGCGACGACGAAGCAGCCGCCCCAACCGCCGGTCGAGTAGCGGCGACGAAGGAGACGCCCCCAACCGCGAGTCGAGAAGCAGCAACCAAGCACACAGCCCAGCCCGCTGGTCGAGTAGCGGCGACGAAGGAGACGCGTATCGAGACCCCACCAACCGAGTCGTTCACCGAAACGACCCCGAGCACATCGGCGACACACTGACTCATGGGCATTCGCGAATTCCGGCGCCGACGGCGCAAGCCTCGGCACCTGGCAGAGTCGCATCCACGAGGATTCTCCTACTATTTCGGCGACATGTTGGCGTATATGAGCAACACGCTGGTCTCCCTGCCGTCTGTCATCACCTTCAGCCTCGGTCTGCTGACCGGCTTCGCACTGTCGGACTGACGTACAGGAATCACGCCATCAGAGTTGGGCTTGTCGATCCTGACCGCCACCACGACCGTGTCCGCTTGGGACGCCGTCGTATCCGAAATCAACGAAATGGAGGACAAGTGGCTGACGACAGCGATGGCCCCGACAAGTGGCGCCAATTGAGCACGTACTTCACCGGTAAGCTGTCCATGTTCATCACCTACCCGATCCTGACATTCGCGCTCGGAGTGCTGATCGGCTACTTCACCTCATCGTCATGAGTCCAGCGGACCCGGCCTCGTCACTGGCGGAGCATTCGGCGACTGACACCCGACACGTCGATGGCGACGGCAACGCTGTCACCGACTCCGCCGATTGGCTACGCTTGGCCCACCCGGGACACAGGAGGGTTCACTCCCACGATGCATGAGGGCGCCGACGCTGCCGAACCCCGCTACACCCGCGACGAACTCGTCGACGAGCTCGGGCTCACGGCCGAGTATGCCGAAAAGATCTGGAATGCTTTCGGTTTCGCGCGGACCTCGACACCGGACAAGATCTTCACCGAGAACGAGCTACAGGCGTTACGGCTGTTCGCCGCTTCCGCGGAGGCGATGCCCCTCGACGCGCAGGTGGCCACTGCGCGCGCGATCGGGCAGACGATGTCACGGCTGGCCGACTGGCAGGCCGATCAGCTCCGGGAGTTCGACCGCGACCCCGACGTGCCGTGGACGATCGATCAGATGTCCGCGGCGCTGGGCCAGGTCCAGCAGCTCATCTGGCGACGACATCTCGCGCTCGCGCTCGACCACCACATCGAACTGGAGTCCGACGAAAGTCAGGACCTGGTGGTGGGTTTCGCCGACATCGTCGGCTACACCAGTCTGTCGCGGCGCATCGCACTCGACGAGCTGGAGAAGCTGCTCGAATCCTTCGAGGAGCAGACTTTCGAGATCGTCACGCGGGGCGGCGGGCACGTCATCAAGACGCTCGGCGATGCGGTCATGTTCACCACCCACGAGCCCGCCGAGGCCGCTACCATCGCCATCGCGATCCACGAGCTGTCCGCCGACGACGAGATCCCGCCGCTGCGAGTCGGCCTCGCCCGCGGACGGGTGCTCAGCCGGCTCGGCGACGTCTTCGGCGAGCCGGTGAACATCGCCGCGCGCCTCGCCGGATCGGCCCGTCCCGGAACCACTCTGGTCGACGACTCGGTGTCGGCAGGCCTGGCCGACGACGAGCGCTTCTACCTCCGCTCCATCCCGTCGCTGAGTGTGCGCGGCTACCGGCGGCTGAAGGCCAGAACGGTGGAAGCCAACAAATACTACGACGGCCCCGTCGTCACATTCGGACGCTCGTCCGACGTGACGCCGTAGACCCGCACCTCACTCGCTTTCACCACCAACGTCACGACGATCCCCGCACGGATACCCAGGTCGGCCACCGCCGCCCACGTCACCTCGGCGTCGACCATCTGCTCCCCGCACAGTGTGCGCACGACGGCATGGTCACCCCGCGGCAGAACGTCGGTGACCGTCGCCGACAGTTCGTTTCGCGGACTTCCGTGTGGTGCTTCGAGATACACCGCGACCGCGCGTGGTGCGAAGGCCGCGGCACATGTCTGCCCGGCGCGCATCTGATCGGCGGCGACACCCACCACACGGCGACCGGCTCCGTCGTCGACCGTGTCATCGGTGTATGTTCCGACGAACAGATTGAGTCCGGACAGCGACGCCGTGAACGGATGGCCCGGCGAGGTGAGAACGTCACGCGTCGGTCCGGCATCGACAGCACGGCCATGGTCCATCACGACGACGTCCGATGCCAGACTCACCGCGTCGATGAGGTCGTGGGTCACCAGGACGGTGGCCCCGGTCCGGTCGACCAGAAGATCCCGAAGGAGCGACCGGATCTGTTGAGCCACCGACACATCGAGCGCGGCGAAGGGTTCGTCCAGCAGCAGGACGTCGGGTTCGGCGGCGAGCGCACGTGCGATCGCCACGCGCTGCGCCTGTCCACCGGACAACTGCTGGGGCATCCTCTCGCCGAGTGACTCGACTCCCGCCGCGGCCAGCCACTTCTCCGTGCGAGCAGCCACCTCGACGCGTCCGAGGCGTGCGGCGGCAGGACCGAACGCAACGTTTCGGCGCACGTCCAGGTGCGGAAACAGACGCGGCCGCTGGGCGAGCAGCACAACCGATCGACGATGCGGCGGCACGAATCGCCGGCCGTCCTGCATCGCGGCGCCGCCGATGCGAACCTCGGACCCCGGCGTGCGGCGCAGACCGGCGAGCACCGACAGCGCGGTGCTCTTCCCTGCACCATTCGGCCCCATGACGGCCAACGTCCGTCCGCCCGGAACATCGAGATCGATTGTCACATCGGGCTTCTCCACGCGCACCCGCGCCGTCATCCCAGTCACGTCGCAACCGCCCGCGCCGGCCGCAGATGCACCGCGACGACGACAACCAGCGCAACGACCATCAGCACCAACGCCAGCGGAAGTGCCGCGGTGGGGTCGTTGATCGCGTCGAGGTAGATCTTGAGGGGCGCGGTCTGCGTCGTCCCGGGCAGGTTCCCGGCGAACGTGATCGTCGCACCGAACTCGCCGAGCGCTCGCGCGAAGGCCAGGACCGTCCCGGCCAGCAATGACGGAACCACCAGTGGCAGAGTCACTTTCCACAAGGTTCGGGTCGGGCCGGCACCCAGCGTCGCGGCGATCTGCTCATAGTCCTCGTCGGTCGAACGCAGCGCGCCCTCCACGCTGATGACCAGGAACGGAAGAGCGACGAAGGTCTGCGCGAGCACCACCGCGGTGGTGGTGAAGGCGATGGTGATGCCGGCGTCATCGAGATACTGCCCGACGATCCCGTTGCGGCCCAATGCATAGAGCAGCGCCAGGCCACCGACCACCGGCGGCAGGACCAACGGCAGCAACACCAGTGCCCGGATCACCCGCACCACCACGCCTTCGGTCCGCGCAAACACCACGGCCATCGGGACGCCGACGAGCAGGCACAGACACGTGCTGATCAGGGCCGTGACCATGGCCAACCGCAACGCGTCCAACGATTCGGGAGAGGTGACGGATGCGACGAATTCCTCCCACGGCATGCGCACGATCACGGCCGCTGGACCGATGAGGATGAACACGACACCGATCACGGCGGGCGCGTACAACCAGAGCGGGATACGTCGCATCGTCAGGCCGGGGCGGGCGAGAACCCGTCGGCCCGGAGCACCGCCGCACCGGTCTCGCCGAGCACCAGGTCGACGAACATCTGCGCGTCCTGCTGCCGGGGGGACCCCTTGACCTTCGCGATCGGATAGGCGTTCACCACCTCGGCGAACGCGGGATCGGTCACCGCGGACACCTTGTCGCCCGCACCTCGAGCGTCGGTGACGTAGACGATTCCCGCATCAGCCTGACCCGAGGTCACCTTGGCGACCACCGCGCTCACCGACGACTCCTCGCTGACCGGCTCCAGGTCGATGCCGGTGTTCTTCTCGACCTGAGCGGTCGCGGCCCCACAGGGCACCTCGACCGCGCACACCACGGTCGAGAGCTCGGGATTCGTCAGGCTCGCGAGATCGACGATGTTCTCCGGGTTGCCCGGCCCGGTCACGATGACGAGAGTGTTGGTCGCGAAGATCTCGGGATCGACGGCCGTCGCACCGAGTCTCGCCATCGTCTTCTCGTCGGCGGTCGCGATCACGTCGGCGGTCGCGCCCTGCTCGATCTGGGTGACCAGCGCCGACGACCCGGCGAAGTTGACCCGCACATCGACGTCCTCGTGGACACGCGCGTACTCGTCGGCGATCTCGGTGAACGCCTGCTTGAGCGACGCGGCGGCATAGACGTCCAGGACCGTCGTCGCCTCGTCGGTGTCATTCGAACATCCGACCGCGCCGGCCGAGACCACCACCGCCACACCGAGTGCCGACAAGGAGCGTCGGACCACCGAAGTATCAGTCAACTGTTCGCCTCTTCGTCATCTCCGCCCGCGCCCTCGAGCTGCTCACCTCATCGGCCTTTCGACGATCACGGTGGTCGCCTTGACCACCGCGGTGGCCACCACCCCCGGTTCCAGCCCGAGTTCACGGACCGCCTCCGAACTCATCAACGAGGTGACCTCGAACGGCCCGCACTGCATGCTGACCTGCGACATCACCTTGTCGGAGGTCACCTCGGTCACCAGTCCGGTGAACCTGTTTCGCGCCGACCGCATCACCCCGCTGCCGTCGTCGGGTTGGTCGCCCGCCCGCTCGCGCGCGAGGGCGGCCAGCTCGGTGCCGTCGACAGTCGCGACCGGCCCCGGGTCTGTCGACGCGGTCAGCCGGCCGGATGACACCCAGCGACGGACGGTGTCGTCGCTGACACCGAGCAGTACGGCGGCGTCGCGGATTCGAATGCCGGTCATTCGCCGACAATATCCGCACTCGCGTTCCAGTCCAACCTTTTCCTCCGCATATGCGTGTCCGCACTGCGTGATCGACTTCAAGTTAACTTGAGGTTCTACGCTCATGAAACGCGTCGGACACCACGACGGTGCCGGAGCGATGAATTCCACCGGGCGGGCGGGTCAGTATGTTCGACGGCCCACCGCGGTCCGGCACCAGAAATTGGCTCGCACTTTGTCAGACCCCATCGATACCGTGGAGAATTATGAGCTCACCCACCGTCCCGGCCGTGGCGCCGGCAACCCAGTCGACGCGTGACGTCGCGATCGAAGCCGTCGATCTGGTGAAAAAGTTCGGTGATTTCACCGCCGTCGACGGCGTCAGCTTCACCGTGCCCCAGGGTTCCGTCCTCGGCCTCCTCGGGCCCAACGGAGCCGGCAAAACAACCACCGTCCGAATGATGACGACGTTGTCACCGCCGACCAGCGGCACCGCGCGTGTCGCCGGCTTCGATGTGACCGAGAACCCCGACATGGTGCGCCGCAGCATGGGCCTCACCGGCCAGGCCGCGACGGTCGACGAGATCCTCACCGGACGAGAGAACCTCCGGATGATCGGCGGCCTCTACGGCATCGGCCGCCGAGACCTGGCGCGTCGCTCCGAACAATTGCTCGAGCAGTTCTCGCTCAGCGAGGCAGGCGACAAGCAGGTCAAGTCGTATTCGGGTGGCATGCGTCGGCGCCTCGATCTCGCGGTCAGCCTCCTGGCGGCTCCGCCCGTGCTGTTCCTGGACGAGCCGACCACCGGACTCGACCCGCGTAGCCGGACCGAACTGTGGGATGTGCTGCGGGGACTTGTCGCCGAGGGCACCACGCTCCTGCTGACCACGCAGTATCTCGAAGAGGCAGACCAGCTCGCCGACGACATCGTCGTCATCGACAAGGGCAGGGTCATCGCGCACGGGACCCCGACGGCGCTCAAGCAACAGGCCGGTGCGGCCAGCCTCGTGCTCACCGTCTCCGATCCCGGCGACATCCCCGAGGCGGAGGCACTGCTGCGCAAGACCGGCGCGGAGGTCTTCGTCGACCAGGCCGCACGCCGCCTCACGGCCCCCGCCGACGGACTCGGTGATCTCACCCGGGTCGTCGCCTGGTTCGACGAGAGCGGCATCCGGGTCGACGACCTCGGCCTCGCCCGACCCAGCCTCGACGACGTCTTCCTGTCCCTCACCGGCCACCGCGCCGAAGACGACGAGACCTCCACCGAAGAGGAGCAGAGCGCATGAGTACCACCACCACGACTCTCGCCGGCAGCGGCATCACGCAGCGGCCGGAGATCCGCCAGACGAACATCTTCGAGCAATCGTGGATCATGGTGAAACGCAACATGATCCACACGCGTCGGATGCCGGAGATGCTGGCCGACGTCACCGTGCAGCCGATCATGTTCGTGCTGCTGTTCGCCTACGTGTTCGGCGCTTCCATCAGCACCGGCGCCACCTCCTACAAGGAGTTCCTGCTGCCCGGCATCATGGGCCAGACGATCGTGTTCACCGCGTTCATCGTGTCCACCGGGATCACCGCGGACCTGGAGAAAGGCATCATCGACCGGTTCCGGTCACTGCCCATTCGCCGGTCCGCGGTCATCATCGGGCGAAGCATCGCAAGCGTGCTGCACTCGTCGATCGGCATCGTCGTGATGGCGGTGACCGGGCTGGCCATCGGCTGGCGAATCCGCAACGGCTTCGGTGACGCCGTGCTGGCGTTCGCGCTGCTGCTGCTGTTCGGTTTCGCGATGATCTGGTTCGGCATCCTCGTCGGGTCGTGGCTCAAGTCGGTCGAGGCGGTGAACGGGTTCATGTTCACCACGTTGTTCCCGATCACCTTCCTGTCGAATGCATTCGTGCCCACCGATCCGATGCCCGGGTGGTTGCAGGCGATTGCCGAGTGGAATCCGATCTCGGCTCTGGTGCAGGCACTTCGCGTGCTCTGGGGCAACGGGCCGGCTGCCGGTCCCGGCGAGCCGTGGCCGCTGCAGCACCCCGAGTTGGCCACCCTGCTGTGGTCGATCGCGCTGACCGTCGTGTTCGCGCCGATCGCCCTGTACGCCTACAACCGGCGCACCGTCGATTGAGCAGCGACCCTTCGTGACATCCCTCCGCAAGCTCCGGGATTCCTCAGGGATCGGAAGAAGTTTCGGTCCCTGAGGAGCGTCACCACTGCCCCCTGAGGAGCGAGCTTGCGAGCGACGGTCCTATAGCTTGTCAAGCTGTTGGAGGTCGGCTTTGAGGGCGTGGTAGACCTCGCGGGCGATGAAGCGTTTGAGGCAGCGGATGATGTCTTTGCGGGTC